>JAAYJM010000073.1 GCA_012522895.1 Ignavibacteria bacterium | reverse complement strand
GGATATAGAATTAGAAATACTTTCTATTTTCGATGATATAGACAATCAGCTTGATGGCTGGCTCATTCATTCTGAAAATTATCAGGCATTAAATACAATTAAAAACAAGTTCAGAGAAAAAGTGCAAACTATTTATATTGACCCGCCATTTAACTTAGAAAGTTCAGATCAGTTCGATTACAGGACAAATTATAAGGATTCTTCTTGGCTGTCTTTGTTGGAAAATAGATATGAATTAGCATTATTTCATATAAAAAATGAAGGAAGTTTTTTTACAAGATGCGATGCAAATGGTAACTATTTAGTAAGACAGGTAAAAGACAAATCATTTGGAAATGAAAACTTCATTAATGAAATAATTCTTTCTAAATCTAATCGGATTAAAACAAAAGGAACTAAGTTTTTATCTTGGCATGATACTTTATTCTTCTATGCAAAAAATAAAGCAAAATTATTTTTTAACCATATAACGTTCAATAGAGAGAGTGAGGAATGGAGATCGATAGATAACGACGGTGAATCATGGGCTGTAATACCAGAAGAAATTGTTGAAAAGCTGAGCAAAGAAAATGTAAAGTATGATAAAAATGGGAAGCCTATATCAAGAGCAAGACTAATTTTTAATAAAGAATTTCTTCCCCCAAATGGTAGGCGATTTCCAACACAAGAATCTATTTGGGAGATGGAAAAAAACAATTTAATTAGAATAAATGCAAATGGCAACCCACAAATGTTAAAGCCAGATAAGATTCCAATGACAGATAATTGGACAGATTTTATAGGTTATTCAAGTAATTGGAGTTTTGCAACAGAAAATAGCGAAGTATTACTGCAAAGAATAATATATACGAGCTCTCCAAAAGAAAAAGATTTAGTTCTTGATTATTTTATGGGAAGCGGAACAACACAGGCAGTTGCTCAAAAGCTGAACCGAAGATGGCTCGGAGTTGAAATGGGGGAACATTTCTTTACAGTAGTTCTTCCAAGAATGAAAAAAGTATTGTTTGGAGAGCAAAGCGGTATTTCAAAAGATGTCAACTGGCAAGGCGGCGGCTTCTTCAAATACTTTTCACTTGAGCAATACGAAGAAGTTCTAAATAAAGTAAAATACGAAGACAAAAACGCAATGCCAGTAAAAGATATTTATAGCCAATATCTATTCTTGAAAGATTTGAAGCTCGCAGACGAAGTTATAAAACTTGACAATGAAAGCGAAAGCATAAAAGTAGATTTAACAAAACTACATAAAAATATAGATATTCCCGAAACACTAAGCCACCTGCTCGGCAAATTCATTAAGCAAATCAAACAAGGTGAAGTTGTTTTTACAGACGGAACAAAAATCGACTTGAATAATATTGATTACAAGATAATTAAACCTTTGATTTGGTGGTAAATATGGATAACAGTTACCTTTATAGCATTACAAATAAAATAGAATTAGAAAATATCCCGCAACAATGGAAAAATATCAGCTTTGATAGATTTTCAGAAAACAAAACGCTTTATCCATACCAAAAAGAAGCACTTGAGCAAACTTTAAAGATTTTGTTCCAATATTACAACAATTTTCAGCAAAAAGAAATAAGAGAAATCAAAGAAAGCTTTCTTCGCCTTGCAAAACAGAACAATTTAACAACAGAGCAAACACAGAAACATTTTGCATACACAGACCAAAGCAGTAAAGCTTATGAAATACTTGAAGAATATTTTCAAGCGGAGTATGGCAAACTTACAGCTTATAATTTTATTAACCGAATGTGCTTTTGGATGGCGACAGGCAGCGGTAAAAGTATTGTATTAATAAAGTTAATAGAGCTTTTACAAGATTTAATGAAAGGAGAATTAATTCCGAGTTGCGACATTCTTTTTCTGACACATCGTCAGGATTTAATTGAGCAGCTTAAAACTCATATTAAGGAATTCAACACATATTCAAGGCAGGAAAGAGGACTTGAACTAGTTGCCCGCGAGCTAAAAGAATTACCAGAAAGAAAAATAGCAAATGAAGCTTTTAAGGATTATTTTATAGACGTATATTATTATCGTTCAGATTTAATTTCAGATGTTCAAAAAGAAAATATAGTAAATTTCAAGAATTACGATAATGATGGAAATTGGTATGTCATTCTCGATGAAGCTCACAAAGGCGATAGAGACGAGAGCAAGCGTAAGCAATACTACAATATATTAAGCAGGAATGGATTTTTATTCAACTTTTCTG
>JAAYJM010000072.1 GCA_012522895.1 Ignavibacteria bacterium | reverse complement strand
GGGGAATCGGGAATCGGGATTCGGGAATCAGGAAGCGGGAATTAGGAAGCGGGAAAATGAGTTATCCCCCGCTGGCGGGGGCATGGGGTGGATCTTTATTCATTCTTATTACTTAGTGGTTTTTATTATACTCTTTTTTAATGTAAATATCTAATTATCTCTTTTGCTCACAACATAGAATTGTGGTAGCAAAGAAATTAATCCACCCCCTTTTTCCCCGCCAGCGTGGGAGATAGGACTGCCCTGTGTTTTCCACCTAAAAAGAATCTCCCCCTTTGAAAAAGGGGGCTGGGGGGATTTCTTGATTTTTCGCTGCTATTTTACATTTTTATTGAGACGTTCCAATTATGCTTGTCTTCTAATTCGCCGTATTGAATGCCGGTGATTGTGTCATAGAATTTTTGAGCAAAAGGACCGATTTTCATATCGTTTATTACAATTTTTTCGTTGTTGTAAGAAAGCAAGCCGACTGGAGAAATCACAGCAGCAGTTCCGGTTCCAAAAATTTCCTGAAGCTTTCCGCTTTTATGCGTATCGAAAATCTCTTCAACCGTTACAGGTCTTTCTTCTATTTTCATACCAAAATCGCGAGCAAGCGTTAAAACGGCATCGCGTGTAACTCCTTCAAGTATTGTGCCTTCGCTGAGCGATGGAGTAATCAAAGTGTCGTCAATAACGAACATAATGTTCATTGCTCCCACCTCGTCAATAAAGCGGCGTGAAACTGCATCAAGCCAAAGAACTTGCGAAAAGCCTAATTCCTTCGCTTCCTGAGCCGCAAGCAGAGAAGCTGCGTAATTCGCTGCTGTCTTTGCCGTTCCAAGACCACCGCGGACTGCACGGGCATATCGACTTGAAATAAGAATTTTGACTGGAGACAGCCCCTCGGCATAATAAGAAGCAACAGGCGAGCAAATAACAATCAATCTGTAATCCGAAGATGGATGGACACCAAGAAAATTACTTGTTCCAAAAACGAGTGGTCGAAGATAAAGTGCCTGACCGCGTTCTTTGGGAATCCAATCGTATTCCAATGCCACGAGCTGTTTGAGTGCCTCAACTAATTTTTTATCATCGTAAGGGGGAATGCAAACCCTGAGAGCCGATTTATTCAAACGGCGAGCGTTATTGTAGGGTCTAAAAATATTAATACCGTCCTTTGTTCTAAAGGCTTTCAATCCCTCGAAAATCGTTTGTCCATAGTGCAAAGTGCAATTAGTAGGTTCGAGTTGCATCGGTCCGTAAGGGATAATTTTCCCTTCGTCCCAAGCGCCATTAGTATAATCTGAAACGAAAATGTGGTCTGAAAAGTAAACTCCAAAACCAAGTTTATCCCAATTTACGCTGCTAATTCGCGAGTTCGGGTTCTTTGTTACTGGGAAATTTGACATAATTCACCTTATTTTTAATTATAAAATTATAAATTTGCTCTTGCCTCAAAGGAAAGCTTGCCCCCTTTCCCTGCAAGTGCTTGCTAATCCACAGGATTGCCTGCGGTTATTATGAATACAATTTTCCAAAGCCAGGGCATTTGCGGCTGGCTGTAAAACAGTTTCAATTTACAAATCAATTCCTCTTATGCTTTCCACAGTTTTTAATTATTCGACTTTAAGCAAGTCAAAATAACACTAATATAAATAATTTTCTCCTTATAATTTCAAATTTATTGAGAATGAGTGCTAAGAGTTTTTGCAAATACTTTCACAATTCTATTCTAAGCTTCCCACTTTATTTTCCACGTCTTCTAAGATCTCGCAACTCTTTACAAGCGCTTTCATTTTATTATGGTCATTATAAAGCGGTCTGTCAATATCAAGAAATTCAACGTGCTTGCGAATTGTTTTTCTTGCTACTGCAACGCCATCACCATTTTGGAAATCGCGAATGTCGAGAGCTTGAGCTGCCGCCATCAATTCGATACCGAGAATGCCATAAGAATTATCGAGGATTTGCCCGTTTTTAATTGCAGTATTCATTCCCATAGAAACGAAATCCTCTTGGTCGGCAGCAGCTGGAATTGATTGTATTGACGCTGGAGCAGAAAGGATGCGTTGCTCGACAATAAGTGAATCAGCAGTATATTGACTGAGCATCAAACCAGAAAACATACCCGCTCTCTTAGTTAGAAATGCTGGAAGCCCAACACTCAAAGCTGGGTTAAGCAATCTATTCAAACGGCGTTCTGAAAGCACGCAAACCATAGTAATCGCAGCGCCAGCCATATCCATTGGAAGACAGACGGGAGAGCCTTGGAAATTAGCGCCAGTCAAGGTAAGCTTTTCTTCTGGAATGAAAATAGGATTATCGCCAACCCCGTTCAGTTCAATCTCTACCTGTGAGCGTGCATAAGCTAAAGCATCGTGTGCAGCACCGATTACCTGCGGGGTAGAACGCATTGAATAAGCATCTTGCACTTTTGTTTTGATTTTTCCGGTTTGCAAATCACTATTTTGAATACATTTCAAAATGGCGTTTGCACTACGTTGGGCACCAAGGAAGCCGCGTAGCTGATGCAACTTCGGATTGTATGGCTTAAGATTTGCAAGAAGAGCTTCGAGCGACATAGAGGCAGCAATTTCTGCTTGTTTAAGCACTCTATTGAAATCATAAAGATGAAGGGCGCTCATCGCAGTTAAAAGGTTGGAACCGTTGATGGTTGCAAGCCCGTCTCGCGCCTCAAGTCCGGGGATTGGAATGCCAGCTTTTTCTAAAGCTACTCGCCCGGGGAGTCGCTCGCCTTGGTAATAAGCTTCACCCTCGCCCATCATAAGCAATGCCACTTGAGACATAGGGGAGAGGTCTCCGCAAGCCCCGACTGAGCCTTTTTGACAGACAACGGGAGTTACACCTTTATTAAGCATTTGCACAAGTGTTTGAGTAATATTAATTCTGCAGCCGGAATTTCCGTGCGCGTGAACATTTATTCTCCCCGCCATAGCAGCGCGAACGTATTCAATTGGAGCTGGGTCGCCAATGCCAGCAGAGTGATTATAAATCAAATATTTCTGAAATTCACCAACTTGCTCGTCTGTTAAAACGATTTCGGAAAATTCACCAATCCCGGTGTTAATTCCATACATAATTTCGCGATTTTGAATTTTCACCTCCAGCATTTCGCGGCATTTATTAATCCGCTCAACTGCTGCAGGAGCAAGTTCCACTTTCTCGCCTTCTCTTGCGATTTTTACAATTTTTTCAATAGTTAAATTACTGCCATCTAAAATTATAGACATAAAAACCTCATATTATTAAAAAATTAAAACTTCTTTAAAACATCTTCTACAATAGAGCGATGAAGCATATAGTTCATCATTTTAAGCTTAATGTAATCATAATGATAAAAATAATATCCTTTGTTGTTTCCATTTCTGGCGCCGCTGCCTGAGTCCTTAATCAAAAACCAAGTTCCGTCCTTTGCTTCCTTAATTCCAATGAGATGAATGCCATGGTCGTCAGTTGTTGAATTATTAGAAAAACGGAACTGCCTTGCATTTTCATCAATATATTCGGAAGGAATGTCGAAAGTTGGGACGTATGCAACGTCTTGATGTGAATCGTAGCCCGGCTCAGTAACATCGCCACCGATCGCAGCGGTATAGCCGCTATTCAGTGCTTTTACTAAAATATCCATAAAAAGATCAAGCGGAACGTTATAGTAATCTGAGCAGCGCCACCAATTATCAGTTACCTCGTATTCCGCTTTGGTATAATAAGGCTTTTCCATCAGCGACATAAAGCTGACGTAGTCGTCCAAGTTCAGCTTCACTTCTTCTTTTAAATATTCCAGCGGAGTTAATTTTTTATTATTTACTATAACATATTCGGGTGGAGTTCCTATGTAAAAATTCAATATAGATTTAATATTCTCAAGTGCTTGCTCTTCGTCCCAAAAATCTATTTCTTTGATTTTCTTTAAATAATTATTCATTTCTTGGAACATTTTTGAGTGGTCGTGAAATTTTTGTCCTTCTTTCAGTCCGGTATAAGCATCAGCGGGAACGCAGCCATATTTTTTCCATGCGCGGATTACTGCGTTTTGCTGCGAACCTTCTCCAAAAGCGGATTTCCCGCGCTCTTTAATAAAGCGTCTTGCTTTTTCAACATACTCCCAGTAAGCGGTATACATCTCGGAAAATTTCATTTCTTTATTATAAATCCTTTTTACTTCAGATTCAAGAAGAGATGTCCCGCCGAAATCCCAGCAAGTTCCGGTGTTGCCTTGCGGAACTGGCTCATTATTCCAATTTACTTTAAATTCTTTTATTGATTTTGGTAAATTCAGCCCAGCAAAATTAACTTTAAAACTCAGTTTTGGAGGGTTTTCTTTCTTACTAAATTCCTCGCATCCTTTTAATATTTCTTGATAAAACTCATTTTTATACTGAATAAAATGCCCTTTATCTTTTTTTGGCTCTGCTGATTTTAAAGTCAAATTAAATAAAAATGCTATTGTTAAAAATATAGCAACTGTTTTATATTTCATTTTGCCTCCTTAGATATTAGAAAAAATATTATTTGTAATTTATTTGCAAAATTAAACAATTATAAGCATTTAACTGCTTTTAAGATTAAACTTATAAATTACTTATAATTTTTGAAAAAAACTATAATGCAATTTATTATATTTGTATTTTAAATGCAATTATTAATTTTCTTTTAATTTGAAAAAAGAAATCCAATACATAAAAGGTATAGGACCGAAGCGTTACGAAGCCTTTTTAAAAGAAGGACTTAAAACGGCAAGCGATTTTCTTTACTACTTTCCACGCGACTACATAGACAGGACAAACGTTACTACACTTAAATCCTTAGCTGTGAAGTTGCGGCAAGAAACAGAAAGCATAAGCCAAAGCATCACAGAAGATTTTTCTTTTAAATTGGAGTTTAGCTTTGTTGGACGGATTACTGAAAAAAAAGTCCATACTTTCGGCAGGAACAGGAAATTTTTAAAGCTAACAGTAAATGACTTACAAAATGGATATGCAGAGGTGATTTTTTGGAGCTATGCCGATTATTATGCAAAACTCTATGATATAAAAGAGCTTATCTCAGTTAGCGGCAAGCCAGAATTAAATCGATATGGCACAATTTCCTTCAGCCACCCCGAAATTCAAAGACTTGACAGCGAAGACGAAAAGCAATTTGAAACAGGAAAAATTCTTCCAATATATAAACTTTCAGAAAATTTAAAAAAATATAAAATTAGCTCAAAAACAATAAGAGATATTGTTCAAACGATTCTTCCAAGTGAATTAAAAAACGTTGAAGATACCCTTCCGGATTATGTTTTAAAAGAGTTTGGATATCCAAATGCCCAAGAGGCAATAAAAAATTTGCATTTCCCCAGCCAAAAAGAAGACATAGACAAAGCAAGACAGCGAATGAAATTCGAAGAGATTTTCTTTTTTGAGCTTCTTCTTGCAATCCGAAAAAGGAAAATCAAATATATTGAAAAAGGCTTAGCGCTTTCACCAAAAAGCAAATCTGCGCGAAAGCTTTATAACTCGCTCCCATTCCGCTTGACCAAAGACCAAATAAAAGTAATCAATGAAATAAGTCAAGATATGCAAAGCGGGAAGCCAATGAATCGCCTGCTTCAAGGAGATGTCGGCTCCGGAAAAACGATTGTAGCTCTCCTTTCTATGCTCACAACTATTGACAATGGCTTTCAAACAGCGTTTATGGCGCCAACCGAGCTGCTTGCTGAACAGCATTACCACACTATTTTAAATTATCTGAAAGATTTCGATATTAGCGTTGTTCAGCTTGTTGGGGGACAGAAGAAAAGAGTTAGGCAAGAAATATTAGAAAAAATTGCAAGCGGCGAGGCAAACATAATCGTTGGAACGCACGCGCTTTTTGAAAGTGAAATTCTTTATAAAGATCTTGGACTTATAATTATTGACGAGCAGCATCGCTTTGGCGTTGCTCAAAGGGCGGAGCTTATCTCGCTTGGCAAAAAATCTCACGATGACGAAGAACTTGCGCCGCACATACTTGTAATGTCGGCAACTCCTATTCCTCGAACGCTTTCTATGACGCTTTACGGCGACTTAGACGTTTCTATTATTCGCGAAATGCCAAAAAATCGCAAGCCAGTAAAAACAAAAGTAGTCTTTGAAAGCCAACTCCCAAGCGTTTATAGTTTTATTAGAGTAGAAGTGAGAAAAGGAAGGCAGGCATTTGTTGTATACCCTTTGGTGGAAAAATCTGAAAAACTTGACTTAAAATCAGCGACCGAGCATTATGAAAAGCTGAAAAATGATGTATTTCCAGATTTGCGCTGCGGACTTTTGCACGGGCAGATGCTTTGGTATGAAAAAGATGAGACGATGAAAGCGTTTTTGGAAAAGCAATATGATCTCTTAGTCGCAACAACTGTTATCGAGGTGGGAATTGACATTCCAAACGCAACAATAATGCTGATTGAAAATTCGGAGCGATTTGGACTTTCTCAGCTTCACCAGTTGCGTGGGCGAGTGGGACGAGGGAGCGAGCAAGCCTACTGCATACTTGCAACAAAAGAAAATTTTAAATTCCATTTTAATAAAAAACTCCAAGATGAGCAAGACACGGTTTCTGCTATTATCCGTTTGAAATCAATGGAGGAGACGAGCGATGGTTTTAAAATTTCTGAAATAGATTTAAAGCTAAGAGGTCCAGGCGATTTCCTTGGCACAAAGCAAGCGGGATTGCCTTCTTTCAAATTCCTTAATCTTGCAAGCGACGGCGATTTGATTAGTAAAGCACGTAAATTCGCGTTCCAAATAATAGCAGATGATCCACATTTGAGAAAAGTTGAAAACAAAGCAATGAGGGAGAATTTTATCAAGCAATACAAAGAAGGCAATCACTATTTTGATATTGCCTAATTTTCAATTTATGCAAAGCCCAGCAGATTTTCAAACAGGAAAATATGCCTGCTCTACCGCAAATTATAGTAGGTCAAGCATCGTTGCTTGACCTACTATATATAATTTTTTTTATATAATTTTTGCTAAGCTTAATTTCTCGAAGCTTAAATATCCAAATTCTTTACGTATTGAGCGTTTTTTTCAATAAACTGGCGGCGCGGCGCTACTTTATCACCCATAAGCATTTCGAAAATTGTAGTCGCCTCGATTGCGGATTCGATTGTTACTTTAAGCAAAGTGCGGGTTTCGGGGTTCATCGTAGTATCCCAAAGCTGCTGTGGGTTCATTTCTCCAAGTCCTTTGTAGCGTGAAATTACAATTCCATCGGCGCTGGCAGCTCCTTCTGGCAACTCCTCCGCACTTTCTAACTGTGGATTCTTTTTGATTTGAATTTCCTTGCGAATTCGCTGAATAATTTCATCTCTTTCGCCATCGTTAAATGCGTAATACTCTTGCTTTCCTTTTTTAATTTTGTAAAGAGGAGGCTGAGCAATATAGAGCTTTCCTTTATTGATTAGCTCTCGCATATATTGAAAAAAGAGCGTCATAAGTAAAGTGCGTATGTGAGCGCCGTCTATGTCAGCGTCAGCCATCAATATTATTTTTCCATACCTTGTTTTGTCTGGGTCAAAATCTTGGTCGAAGCCAGCACCGATTGCCGTAAAAATAGCTTTAATTTCTTCATTTTCTAAAATTTTACTCATTCGCGCTGCTTTTTGGACGTTCAGTATTTTTCCTCTCAAAGGCAAAATAGCTTGGAATTTTCTATCTCGTCCTTGCTTTGCAGAACCACCCGCGGAATCACCTTCAACTATAAAAACCTCGCATTCATCTGGGTTGTTGCTTGAGCAATCGGCAAGTTTTCCGGGAAGAGCGGTATTTTCCAAAGCGCTTTTTCGTCTAATGAAATCCCTTTGCTTTTTCGCAGCAATACGGGCATCGGCTGCTAAGACAGCTTTTTCAATAATCTTTTTTGCAACTGATGGATTTTGGTCAAGATAAACAGAAAGTTTTTCGTTCACAATGCTTCTAACAATTCCATCAACTTCTCCATTGCCGAGCTTGGTTTTGGTCTGTCCTTCAAACTGTGGCTCTGGCACCATAACAGAAATCACTGCTGTTAAGCCTTCTTTAAAGTCGTCTCCAATAAGCTGCTCCTTGTTTATTTTATTAGCAGCTGCGTAAGAGTTCATCGTTCTTGTAAAAGCAGAGCGGAAGCCCGAAACATGTGTCCCACCTTCAACAGTATTGATATTATTAACATAAGAAAGCAGATTTTCCTGATAGCCGCTATTATATTGAAAGCAAACTGCTACTTTGGTCTCAAATTCCGAGCCGGCGGTTTCGGCGCCATTAATCAAAATTGGATTTATCAAAGAACTTGCGTTTTTATCAATATATTTTACAAAATCGACTAAGCCGCCTTCGTAGTGATATACTTTTTTTAGATTCTCGCGCTCATCAATTAAAACAATTTTAATAATTGGGTTTAAGAAAGCAAGCTCCCGAAGACGCTCTGAAACTCTGAACGCTTTGAAAGTAGTTGATTGAAAGATTGTTCTATCGGGATAAAATTTTGTAATTGTGCCAGTCTCTTCAGTTGTTCCAATGACAACAACGGGAGATTCTGGGACGCCTCGGCTGTAAGTTTGCTGGAATATTTTTCCTTCTCGCTTCACTGTTACTATCATTTTCTCAGAAAGCGCGTTAACGCAAGAAACTCCAACCCCGTGCAGCCCGCCAGAGACTTGATAAGAGCTTTTATCAAATTTTCCTCCGGCGTGCAAAGTGCACATAACCACCTCGAGGGTAGAGATTTGCTTAACAGGATGGATCCCGGTAGGAATACCGCGGCCATCATCTTCGACTGAGCAAGCCCCATCGCTATGGAGAGTAACTATTATGTTGTTACAAGCCCCGACAAGTGCCTCGTCAATGGAATTATCTATCACCTCTTGAATTAAGTGGTGCAAGCCGCGTTCTCCCGTATCCCCAATATACATTGCGGGACGCAATCGAACAGCTTCCAATCCTTCAAGCACTTTAATATTATTAGCATCGTAAGATTCGCTATCCGCGTGGGCAGTTAAATTTATTTCCTTATCAAAAGAATCTAAAGTATTCGTTTCGTCTACTTCGTTATTTTTATTTAATTCAAGAGTTTCCATTGTTTTTAAAATTATTAGAAAGTAATATAAATAGTATACAAAAATACGAAATTTTTCTGAAAAAAAGAAGGTAAAAATGAAGTTTTTTATTTGAAAACTATTGTTTGGACAATATCGGAGGCAAAATGCTTGTTGATAATATTTTTTATTTCCTCTTCTCTCATAATAAGCTCCACTCGCCAGGTGGAGGAATCCGTTTCTACAAGCAATTTCCCGTCTTTTAAGCTAATTACTTTGCAGACATTCGCTACTCGCGTGCCGATAATCGTCTCCCATTCCTCTATTAAAAGGGAGAGCGTGTAATCCTCTTCTATCCCAAGTTTTTTCACAAGCTGCTCGACTATGCTTCGAAATGTCTTTGTAGATTTTTTATATCTGTTTGTCATAGAAAAAATTTATCAACTAATTTTACTAAATTATGTAATTTTTTACATAAAAAGAAATTTTTCATTATATTGCATTATTAAAAAATATTAATTTATTGCTTAATGCAAGAAAAAGTATATCATACAAGTTTTGAGCAGGAAGAAAAGTATTGGTGGTATATTGGACGGAACGTCATTATACGCAGCTTTTTAGAAAAATTTTGCAAATTAGAAAAGGGCAGCACCGTCCTTGATATTGGCTGTGGCACTGGCGGATTCGCCGCTTCCATATCTCAAAAATACATTCCCTTCTGCCTCGATACCTCTCAAATCGCGCTGGAATATTGCAAAAAAAGAGGAATCAAAAACGTTTTCAACTCCACAATAGAAGATTTTGAGCTGCCGGATTCCAAGATCAATGCTCTTACTTTGTTAGACGTTATTGAGCATATTGAAAACGATTTTTCTGTTATTAAAAATGCCCATCGCATATTAGATGAACGCGGTTGGCTGATTGTAACTGTTCCAGCGTATAGTTGGCTTTGGAGCAAGCACGATGAATTGGTTATGCACGAAAGACGCTATGCTCGAAAGCAGCTCAGTGATTTGCTAAAAAGTGCGGGATTTCAAGTAGAATACTCTTCTTATTTCAATTTTTTCTTATTTTTGCCCGCAGTTTTAAAACGCTTTTATAACGAGCATTTTGTTAAAGAAGTGGATTTAGAATCAGTGGAAAAAGTTCCAGAATTTCTTAACAAAGTATTTAAAAATATTTTTGCTTTTGAATCTAAGATTTTGCAAAAAATAAAACTCCCATTCGGTTTGTCGATTATCGCAATAGCAAGGAAAATATGATATGGGTTTGATGAATTATATACTTAAGCGAGAGCTAACCTCCATTTTTAATTGGATTTTAGATAATGCTCTCCCGCCTTTTCTTCGCGATAGCAAATTGCTTATGAACCCGCTTTTTCGCTTGGTCTATGGGAAAAATACTCGAGATTTAGTTATGGGTTTTAAAGAGCGTGCTTATTTTCTTTCAGAAAAAGAATACAGCGATTATTATAAAATGTATGCTCAGACTTCAATTTCCACCAAACGCCCTACTGATTTGGGAGACAGATCAGTTGAAGCAATAGTTGAAAGCATTGTCGGAAATAAAGTAATTGACGTTGGCTGCGGTAGAGGATACCTTTCACAAAAAATTGCAAGCGAAAGAAAAGTGGAGGTCTTGGCAACAGATTTTCAAATTTTGGACGAATTAAAAAAATTCTCCAATCCCAAATACATTGAAGCAAATATTGAGCAATTGCCTTTCGAAGATAATTCTTTCGATACCGTTGTTTGCACGCATACTTTGGAGCATATAATCAATATTCAACAAGCTGTTTCCGAGCTAAGACGGGTTACAAAAAAACGCTTAATAATAGTAGTTCCAAAGCAGCGAGAATATAAGTATACTTTCGATTTGCACGTGCATTTTTTTCCTTATCTGCATACTTTTAAATCGTTTATGCAAAATGAAAATGCAAGCTGCAGATTAATAAATAATGACATTTTTTATATTGAGGACAAAGTTTAAAAAAATATAAAAAAATATGAAAAAAACAAACACAAAGCAAAGTAGTCAAAGCAAAGTAAAAATCAAGGAGCAAAAAAATATTTCCATAAGCGAGCTGCCTTTTTGGGTGGCGGGCTTGGTTTTTCTTGCTACAACTTTGATTTTCTTCGGGGAGCAACTTTTCGGCTCTGCTTATTTTTGGGAGGATTTTATTCGATACGTCTATCCCACTCAGGCTTTTGCAGCAAGGGAAGCTCTTTCTGGCCCGATTCCTTTTTGGAATCCATTTACTTTTAGCGGTATGCCTTTTATTGCAGATATTGCAGTCGGCTTTTTCTATCCGCTCAATCGCTTGCTCTCGCTTTTCGTTTCTGGTGATGGTTATTTGCCTTTCAGCGCTCTTCAAATTTTGATTGTTCTTCACTTTTTTATTGCTCAAATCAGCATTTATTTTTTGCTGAGATATTGGAAAATTTCTTCTGTCGCTTCGATCATTAGCTCGATTGCTTATGCTTTTTCAATGCTTATGGTGGTTCGGGTAATCCATCCGATGATTGTTCAGCATTTTGCTTGGTTTCCGCTTGTGATTCTTTTCTATTTGAAAGGCTTAGAAAAGAAAAACATTAAATATTCAATAATCTCTGGCATAATACTTGGTTTGAGTATGCTCGCCGGGCACCCCCAAATCTCTCTTTACGAAGGGCTTTTCCTTGCATTTTTCTTCATCGTGTATTTTATTTATCTATTTAAAAATAAAGAAAATAGCGCGAAAGGAATAATTTATTTTATTAGCTGCGGAGTTTTGCCAATCATTATAGCCTCAGGAATATTTTTAGTTCAACTTCTTCCTTCGCAGGAATTGACCGATTACTCCCAGCGCAAGGAAATGAGCTATGAAGCTGCATCGGAAGGCTCTTTGCAGCTATCGCAAGTTTGTTCAGCTGTAGTGCCGAAGGTGTTTGGCTATTCAGATGGCTCTTACAAAATGGACGTCCCTTTCTACTTGAAATTTGACGGGCAGTTGCAAAGCCATTTCTTTTGGGAAACTGCGTTTTATTTTGGGATAGTAATTTTAATACTTGGACTTTTTGGAATCAGCGTTTCTTATAAAACAAAAACCGGGCTAACATTACTAATAATTGCAATTTTTGGATTTTTGTATTCCCTTGGAAATAATGGCTTTATTCATAGCATATTTTACAATCTTCCATTTTTCTCCACTTTCAGAAACCCTGCGCGAATGATGTTTTTTGTTTTAATTGCATTTTGCTTTTTTGCGGGCTTTGGTTTTGATGAGCTGTGGAAAAAAATAAAAGATAGTAAAACTTTGCTGCGTTTCTCAATCACAGCAGCTATACCGCTTTTTATAGCGATTCTTGTTGCTCTTGGGCTTGTGCAAAGCTCTTTTGAAGCCCCAGCTGAAATGATTTCAAAAATTAGCTCTTATGGAACAACGACTCTTGTTTTTATCCTTCTCAGCTATATAATTGTGTTTTTAATGCAGCGTGGACTTTTCAAACCGCTTGCTGCTGGTTTTGCTCTTGCAGTTTTGCTTTTTATTGACTTATACCTTGCAGGGGCAAGTTTCAATAAAAGCGAGCAAAACCCGAAAGAACTTTACGCAGTGGATTCTCAGCTAAAACAAATGTTGCAAGCAAAGGCTCCAAACGATATTTTTAGAGTAAATATGCGTATGTATGAGCCGATTCGCTATCGCGTGATGGAGGATAATCAAGGGATGATTGATAAGATTATGCTTTTTGAAGGGTATAATCAATTGATGCTTGAGCGAACTAGCCCACCGATTGAAGGGAAGCAAATCAAGGATTTATTGAATATTAAATATGAAATTGGCTTTGATTCAGTAAGAAATTCTGCTGCGTTTTTCGAGAGACCCGATTACTTTCCACGCTGCTGGCTTGCTTATCAAGTGATTGAAAGCAGCAGCGAAGCTGTAGGCGATTTAATGAAAAACACCCAGTTTGACTATACAAAGCAAGTCGTCCTTGAAAAAGCAGTCAGTTTAGCTATGCCAGATTCTTTAGAAATTGACAGCAGCGATTACGCAGTTTGTTTGGAATACGAAAATAATTATATAAAATATAAAGTAAAAAACAAGACCAATGCCGTTTTGGTATTTAGTGAGGTGTGGTATCCCGCTTGGAATGGCTACATTGACGGCAAGCAAACAGAAGTGCTGAGAGCAAATTACTGCTTAAGGGCAATCCCAATTCCAGCCGGCGAACACCAGGTTGAGCTAAAATTTGAATCATCAGCATTCTCAACTGGATTCTTAGTTTCCGCTTTAACTCTTGGGATTAGTTTGCTTGGGCTTGTGTTTTTGCAATTTTTTGGAAAAAGAAAGGAATAATATTTTTATCTGTCATAAGCGTTAAGCAAGCTCCATTTATAACTTGCTATTATAAAAGAGCTTGCTTAATCCAGCCCCCTCCCGTGCTTTTCAATCCCTTTTCCTTTTGGCTCAATTTTTGCCTGTATTTAACTAAAAAATTTGTATATTTACATTTTTTTATTCAGAATATTGAATAAGAGAAAAATTTTATTAGTGATTGACGATAGAAAAAAATTATGAATATTCTTATTGCATCGGCTGAACTTGATCCTTATGCAAAGCGAGGCGGACTTGCAGACATAGCAGCTTCATTGCCAATAGAATGGAAAAAATACGGTCAAAATCCAATTGTAATTATGCCGAAATATGGATTTATTGACACGCATTATCATGGCTTCAAGCCAACTTACCTTGTGCTTTACGTCCCTGTTGGGCATTGGGTCGAATTTGCTCACCTTTGGTATGGAACTTTGCCAAATTCAGACGTTCCAGTCTATTTGGTGGAAAATGCCGATTATTTTAATCGCTGGGGAATTTACGGCGACCCTAATGAATATTTGGATAACGATAGACGCTTCATTTTCTTCAGCCGTGCAGTAATGGAGGCTGCGAAAGCACTTGGTTTTAAACCAGATATAATACATTCTCACGATTTCCACACAGCATTTACTTTGGCTTTTCTTAAATCTCAATATCGTTTTGATTATCATTTCTCAAGAACAGCTGGCGTTTATACGATTCATAATTTAGCTTACCAGGGTTGGTTTAATCCCGAGCGTGCTATGGAATATTCTGGCTTTGGTATGAAAGAATTTTATCCTGGCTCCTGGTTCGAGAGATACGGCTCTGTCAATGCAATGAAAACCGGGCTTATGTTTGCTGATAAAATTACTACTGTAAGTCCAAACTATGCTCGTGAAATCCGCTATCCATATTATAGCGAAGGTTTGCAAGATATTTTAAATTTGCGCGCTGGCGATTTAATTGGAATCTTAAATGGCGCAAACTATAAAGAGTGGAATCCAGAAACTGACAAGCATATTTATAAAAACTACACAAGCGCAAGTTTAGAAGATAAAGAAATAAACAAGCGCAAGTTTATCGAAGAATATTTTGAAACGAGTGAAAATCTTGATATGCCTTTAATTGGAATGACCACCCGACTTGCCGAGCAAAAGGGTATCGACTTGATTATCAATAAAATTGAGTATTTCCTTTCCAACGACGAGTTCCGTTTTGTTCTTCTTGGGAGCGGCGAAAGGCACTACGAGGACTTTTTCAACTACCTTGCTTGGAAATATCCGGGCAAAGTAAGTGTAAATCTTGGCTATAATCAAGTTATGTCATATAAAATACTTGCAGCTTGCGACTTTTTCTTTCTTCCATCGCGCTTTGAGCCTTGCGGCTTAACTCAAATGTATGCAATGAAATACGGAACTATACCAATCGTTCGCCATACTGGAGGGCTTGCCGACACAGTTGAAGAGTATAATTGGAACAGCGGTAAGGGCGTTGGCTTGGTATTCTTTCAATACAATGCAGACGATTTTGCTTTTGCCATCAGGCGAGCACTCTCAATGTATAAGCAAGAGCCACACTGGGACATAGTAAGAAAAAACGCAATGAAAAAAGATTTTTCTGCCAGCCGTTCTGCACTCGAATATTTAAAGGTTTTTAAGTGGGCATTAGAAAAAGTTCTGTAGATTGTAATTTTTTCTCTCCTTCCAAAATTCAATTTTGGAAGAAAATTTCCTTCCCAAGTTCAAATGGGAAGGAGAGGCATGATATCATTATCCCCTGCCAGCGGGGGTAGGGGGTGGATCTTTATATATTACAATTACTTAGTGCTTTTTATTACACCTTTTTTTAATTAACAGTTTTACAAAAAACTAAAATTATGGATAACAAAGAAATTAATCC
>JAAYJM010000071.1 GCA_012522895.1 Ignavibacteria bacterium | reverse complement strand
GTTATGAACCTGCGGGAGACCAGCCTAAAGCAATAAAAGAATTAGTAGAAGGGCTTCGCCGCGGAGATAAACATCAAACACTGCTTGGAGTTACAGGCTCAGGAAAAACTTTTACAATCTCTAATGTTATCCAGCAAGTCCAACGTCCTACCCTTGTCATTTCTCCTAATAAAACGCTTGCCGCTCAGCTTTATAGCGAGTTTAGGAATTTTTTTCCTAATAACGCTGTCGAATATTTTATTTCATATTACGATTATTATCAGCCCGAGGCATACATCGCTCCAACAGATACATACATCGAAAAGGATTTTTCAATTAACGATGAGATAGACAGAATGCGGCTTCGCGCCACAAGTGCGCTGGTCGAAGAAAGAAGGGACGTCATTGTTGTTGCGTCTGTGAGCTGCATTTATAGTATTGGCAGGAAAGAGGATTTTTTGGAGCATTTAGTTACTTTGCATCGAGGACAAGGGATTTCACGCCAAAAATTGCTTTATCGCCTTTCTGAACTGCACTATTCGAGGAATGATTACGATTTTACGCGAGGGACTTTCCGCGTCCGTGGCGATGTGATCGACATAGTGCCGGGCTATGAGGACGTAGAAGCAGTGAGAATTGAGCTTTTTGGCGATGAAATTGACTCAATAAGCTATATTGATTATAGGACAGGGCGCCTGCTTCAAAAACTTGACTCCATTACTATTTTTCCAGCCAAGCTATTTGTAACATCGCAATCACAACTTGCTAAAGCAATAATTAAAATTAAAGACGAACTTTATTATCGCTTGAAAGAGCTTCGGGAACAGGGCAAAGAAATTGAATCGCAGCGTTTGGAGCAGCGAACAATGTATGATATTGAAATGATGAAGGAAATCGGCTATTGCTCGGGGATAGAAAATTATTCGATGCACATTGCGGACAGGAAATTTGGTGAGCGTCCCGCCTGTCTTTTCGATTTTTTCCCAGAAGATTATCTTTTAGTGGTTGATGAAAGCCACGTTTCGCTTCCGCAAGTGAGAGCTATGTTTAAGGGAGATCGCTCTCGAAAAAGCTCACTTGTTGAGCATGGTTTTCGCCTTCCTTCTGCACTTGAAAACCGCCCTTTACGTTTCGATGAATTTGAATCGCTTATAAATCAAGTAGTTTATTTAAGTGCAACGCCCGGAAATTATGAGCTTGAGCAATGCGGCGGCGTCTTTGTTGAGCAGGTGATTCGTCCCACTGGGCTTATTGATCCTGAGGTTAGTGTCCGCCCAATCGACAATCAAATTGACGATTTAATTAACGAAATAAGAAATCGGACTGAAAAGAAAGAAAGGGTGCTTGTTACAACTTTAACAAAGCGTATGGCGGAGGATTTAGCCGAATATTTTCAAAACTTGGGGATCAAAGTTGCCTACATCCATTCTGACGTTGTAACGCTCGAACGGGTGGATATTATTCGTTCCTTGCGTGTTGGAGAATTTGATGTGCTGGTCGGAGTGAATCTTTTGCGCGAGGGTTTAGATTTGCCAGAGGTCTCGCTTGTTGCCATTCTCGATGCAGACAAGGAAGGATTTTTGCGTAGCGAACGCTCACTACTTCAAATTGCAGGTCGCACTGCTCGGAATGTCGATGGGCTTGTAATTCTTTATGCGAACAAAATGACAAATTCGATGAACAATTTTTTGAACGAAACGAATAGGCGCCGCAAACTGCAAATTGAGTTCAACAAAGAACACAATATCAATCCGCAAACTATTTACAAATCGCTTGACGATATTTTAAGCTCTACTTCCGTTGCTGATATTCAGCAGCAAAAAATTAGGCGTATTGAAGAGTTAGAAGCAAAGAAAATAAAGCGGGCTGCTGCTCCTGTTGCTAAATTCCTTACAAAAGAGCAGCGCGAAGAGCTAATTGAGCAGATGTTTAAAGATATGAAAGAAGCGGCACGTAATCTTGATTTCGAGCGAGCTGCTGAAATTCGGGACCAAATTCAAATAATGAAAGCAGCTGAGTAGGGTATTTAATCAGTCAAGAATTTTGGGCAAAATATAAAAAGTTCTTCAAAACAAAATTTTAATTGTTTACACCATCGCCATTTTTGCAATATTGCTTAATAGAATCAATTATGTCGATGGCACTATCAAAGCCAGATTCAATAGTTTGCATCTTGGTTTCACCTTCATAATAGCCCTCTAAATGCAATACCCTATATGCAGCATTCAAGTGCTTTAATAGCTTTTTATCAATCTTTCCTAAATTATCTCGATAATATTCTATAGATTTTCTTCCTCTTCTTTTGGGAACATTTTTTACGTCAAAAAGGCAATCAAGGGCAATGAGTGCTCCAGAATATGCCGTTCCAGAAGCAGTTCTAACGTACTTTTCATCAGCATAGAATTTTCCGTCTTTTCCAGCAAGTTTTAATGTTTCCCTTGCGTTATCTATATAACGCATTGCTTCTTTATAAGCGTTTTTTGTTCTCATTTTGTTTTTTTTTATTTTTTTCTATTGCAAATGTAAAATAAATTCTTTT
>JAAYJM010000070.1 GCA_012522895.1 Ignavibacteria bacterium | reverse complement strand
TTGCAATAGCTTGAAGTTCCGGCTAAAGTTGCAATAAAAACAAAAATTGCTATTTTACGAAATGCTTTTAACATTTTAATCCTCAAAATATTTTTAAATTATTAATTATTTTTTTTTATTGACTGATTTTAAGCTTTTTTATTTTGATTGAGTTTATTTTTATTGGTTTTAATGGTAAGCCATCAGAATATCCTCTTTCGCTTGGCTCGACCTGAACTTTTGAAATATCTTCAACTAGCTCAATCCCGCTGACAACCTTTCCAAAAATTGTCCATTCATTATCTAAATTAACAGCTTTATCGAGGCAAATAAAAAACTGGCTTGTGTTTGTATTTTTCCCTCGATTTGCCATTGCCACAGTGCCTTTTATATAGCCTAATTTGTAACTTGCACTGTTTGGGTTTAGCTCATCTTCAAATTCTTTTCCAAAAGAACTTTTGCCACCAAAGCCCCATTCTTTCTTTTTCTTTATGCTTTTGGTGTTTGGGTCTCCGGCTTGAATAAGGAAATCTCGCGCAACTCTATGGAATAAAATTCCATTATAAAAGCCTTGCTGCGATAGAGCAACAAAGTTTTTTACGGTCTTTGGGGCATCAATTCCATAAAGAGCAATTACAAAGCTACCTATATTCGTTTTCACCGTTGCATAGTGCGTAATAATCGAGCTATCATCTGGTATAACGCGAGGGGAGGTTTGAAGCTCAAGTTGATTTTCTTTTTTTTCTTGCGCTGGATAGTTTGACTTTCCCTCCTCCAAAGGCTCGCTTTTTCTATTGCTATTACAAGCAAAAAGCAATATTATTAAAAAGCAATATGTTAGCTTTTGTATTCTCATATTTCAGAGCGAAAAATTATTCTTGATGCTGGCAAAGCTCCATTAAAACCCCGTTAGTAGATTTTGGGTGCAAAAATGAGATTAGCATATCATGGGCGCCGGGCCTTGGCGCTTTGTCGATAAGCTGAATTCCTTCTTCACTCAATCTGCTGAGTTCATTACTTACATTGTCAGTTTCAAAAGCAATGTGATGAATGCCTTCGCCTCTTTTTTCAATAAACTTTGCTATTGGCGAATCGTCTGCTGTTGGACTGGTTAGCTCAATTAAAACATCTCCCACTTTGAAGGAGCCGACTGCGACCTTTTGGTCTGCCACCACTTCTTTATGTATTGATTCAAAGTTGAAAATTTTTTTGAATAGCTCTATGCTCGCATCTAAGTCTTTTACAGCTATTCCGATATGATTAATTGCTTTTATCATAGCTTTTCCTTTTATTATTTTAAAAATGTTTATTTAAGCAAATAAATTATTTTATTATGTTCCTTTATATCTAAATAATGTATTATAATGTTAAATAGTTGATATACTCTAATGTTCTCTTTTTTTTAAATTAGCATATTAGTCTCATTCATTATTCTTTGCTTTGCTAAATCGCAATATGCTTCATCAATTTCAAGTCCAATGCCATAACTATTTGTATTATTTGCAGCAATTAGTATGGTTCCACTTCCAGCGAAAGGGTCAAAAACTGTGTCATCTACATAACTAAACAGTTTTATACATCGATATGGCAACTCAATAGGGAAAGGTGCGGGATGCCCGATTCTTTTTTTGCTTTCTCCGTTAAATGTCCATAAACCATTTGTCCACTCTATGAATTCTTCTTTCTTAATGTCCGAGACTTTGCTGCCATTAGTTTTTTTCCACTCTTCCTTAAAAAGAACAACTATAAGCTCAACTGGAGCTATTACATAAGGAGCTGAGGCAGACATCCAAGAACCCCAAGCCGTCCTTCGTGATATATTTCCTTCATTCCATATTATAGTTGAATGATATTTCCAGCCGACATCTTGAGCAATTTTTGTAATATCTGCTCCTACGCTTTTTTGACCGCCTTTATTTTTATCCAAAGGGATATTTAGGCAAAAACGAGCTTGATTCTTACTCCATTTAAAGCAATTACTTATCCAGCTTTTTGTAAATTCAAGATATTCGATATACGACAAATCATCTTTGTGTGAGTTATAATTTATATCAACGTTATAAGGAGGCGAGGTAATGATTAAATCTGCAAATTCATTATGAAAAGTTGCTGATTCGCAGGCATCACCTTTATATAAAGTCAGTTTATCATTTTTATAGACCACACTTGATAAATTATCTTTTTCAGTATGTTTTTCATTGTTCATATTTATTCAAATTATTGATTATTGCAGGCATAATTTCTATTTTAAATTGCTTACAACAAGTAATCCCTTACTTTATAATTTTCTTCAAGTCATTTATAAAATATTCAAATGATTTAATTTTTTTACTAATTGCAAATTTTTCTTTTGTCATCAAATATGTGCCATCAGAATCAACTTCTGCAATCGCTCTCCCTTTTTTTGCTGGCTTTGCATCTTTAAAAACGTTATCTTCATCAAGAGTAATCAAATAGACTTTTACATTTTTTGTTTTATTGCAAACCGAAAGTTTGATTTTCCAATAGCCTGTTTGGGCAACCCTTTCTCGCAGTGTAACTTTAGCTGAAACAACTGCTATCACATCTGAATTCTTTGGATTGTAAATAATTAAATCAACATCGGGCAAATGGTAGCCATATTCACCAAAATTTACTAACAAGTTCCTTTTAACATTATCCAAAACATCTGATAAATTTATAGTCCTTTCTAAATGGTTGCCATTAACGATTTCCAATCCAAGTGAATGAATTTCATCAATAAGAATGTATTCGATAATCTTTTCATAGTTTTTACCTTTAAAAGAACGCCAAGACTGCTCGTGGTCTTTACCTTTAAAATCCCTTTTGTGTATTTCCTTCGCTTCAATAAATAGGTCTGAAATATGCTTATAAGCATTTTTGCCATATCTTTCTTTTTTTTCATCGTAAAGAGCTAACAAATCTTTTACTTTCATTCCTTCTCCATTACTAAAATAAATTCTGTTGGATAAGCTAATTTTAAATCGCTGCTGTCCGCTTTGACAAATTGACCTGTTTTCTTATCTCGAGTCGAAGGCAACATTTTTGAAGGAATTTCCCTGTGAATTATGTCTTCATTTACAAATCCTATATTTGAAAGTTGTTCCAAAAAAACTTCTGCATTTAAAATATCCACGCCTTTAAACTGCGTATTGCCAATAACAATGCAAGCTCTGCCACCTTTTTTTAATACTCTTTTCATTTCCAGAAAGCATTCAAGCATATCTGCAAAATAGTTTTTTACTTCATTAGCTTTTTTGCTTTTTCCAAACTTACTAATTATATTATTAGCAATTTTGCTTTGCAAGTCAATCTCTTCGTCTCTTGTTTTGTATGAACTTCCAATAAATTTTTTTCTAAATTCCGGCAATTCATCAAAATAACCAAACCACAAGCTTGGTAATTGGTGTAAATCCGCATATTCATAACTTGTTACATAAGGAGGACTTGTTACTATTAAAGCTGCCTCCTCATCTTGACAAGGCAAATTGCGTGCATCTGAATTTTGGATAATACGATATTTATTCAAATTTGCCTTTATTTCACTTGCAATCATCGAATTAAATTCATCATTTTGCTTAACCATTTTATTTAATTGAGAATTGAAAAGTTGGAAAGGCTCTTGCAAATTTTTCTTTAAATCCCTTGTTGGCTTAATGCTTTTTTGATGCCAAATAGAGCAAGTTTTTAAAATCTGAGCAAAGCATACAAGGTAAAAATTACGTATATTTTTATTTTCAATTTCTAAAATGCTGTAATATAAAATAAGCAGTTTATTTTTTTGACTTTCAGTAAACCAATAGTCTATTCTTTCGTTTTCGCTTTCAATTTTTTTTGCTTTTTCAAGGTAAAGGTCATATTTTCCATTTAATCTTGTTTTCAAATCGGGCAGAAATTCCCAATTAAATTGAATAAGCTCTTTAGTTGGAATGGGCTGGGTCTTTACTTTGCTTATAAAATAAGCTAATTCATTAATATCAACCCCAATGCAAATTCTTTTGTTCATCAAAGCTTCAACGACCGTCGTCCCGCTTCCCATAAAAGGATCCACTACTATATCGCCCTCTTTTGAATACTCATTAATTAATCTTGAAGCTAAGTGCGGGATAAACTTTGCGGGATAAGTGTAATAGCAATGAGTGATATAAGACGTATCTTTTACAGTTTTATCTGAAAAAGACCAAGTCTTATCAATCTCAATTCTTTTTAATGAAAAAGATTCTGTCATTTTCCCCTAAGCATCTTGAATAAAAACAAAAACCACTATCAATATGAATCAGTTAATTTATAACCAACACCGCGAACGGTGTGAATAAGAGGAGGATCGAAATCCTGATCGATTTTTTGACGTAAATATCTAATAAACGAATCTATTACATTCGACTGCGGATCGAAATTCATATCCCAAACGTGTTCTGAAATCATTTCGCGTGTAAGAACTTTATGCTTATTTAAAAGAAAATATTCCAGTAAAGCAAATTCTTTTGCAGACAAATAAATAAACTTCCCATCTCGCTGAACGGTCCGGTTGGCAGTGTTCATCTCAAGATTTGAATACTTAATAATAGTAGATTTCTCATCACTATTTCTACGAACTAATGAACGAATACGGGCTATTAGCTCACCAAAGTTAAATGGCTTTGTCAAATAATCATCTGCCCCGTAGTCCAAGCCGCGAATTTTGTCTTCCACATCGTCCAAGGCGGTGAGCATAAGAATTGGAGTTTGCACTTTATACTTTCTTAAAGTCCTACAAACCTCCCAACCGTCCATTTTTGGAAGCATAATGTCAAGAACAATGACGTCATATTCGTTAACGCTTGCCAAGCGCTCCCCTTCAATTCCATCGTAAGCTAAGTCGACAGAATAATGCTGTGCTGTTAAACCACGCTGCAAGCCATCAGCAATTTTTTTGTCGTCTTCAATTATAAGTATTCTCATATTTAAAGCAATTTATTTTTTAATATTTCTTTTGTCAAAAAACTGAAAGCAACTTTCTGCTGCTATAGTTTTAACGCATTGAGCATTTGTTTGTTGTAAATCGCAGCTTTATTTAGATTGCATAAGCTCTTTAAATGACAGATCCATCAAAGGGAAATTTTCCCAGCCCTCAAAATCAAAGTGCCACCATTCAGTTGGATAATGAGAAAAACCAAAATGAGACATAATGCTGAAAAGGAAAGTCCTGTTTTCAATTACCTCTTGCGGCAAATCCATATAGTTTGGGTCGGCTTTCTCTGAAAAATCATCGAACTCGGTTGGCATTGGAATTTCCTCGCCAGTGCTTAAATCAATAAGCGTCAAATCTATTGCACAGCCTCGATTGTGCCTTGAACCATATCTTGGATTTGCAACAAAATTCGTGTCTGGATATACTTCAAAAAACTTTAATGTTGCGGCGTAAGGTCGGTAAGCATCGTAAATCCTAAGCCCCAAATTATGAAACTGCAAAGAATCCTGCACTTTTTTCAGTGCTTGAGCAACTTTTAGCCGCGCAAAAGCTTTTGCATCTGTGTAAATAATCTCAGCAGTGAAATTATTTTTTGTTGCATACCTTATATCGAGCTGGACATTTGGAATCGCAGACTCTAAGTCGAGCAGCTCCATATCGGGATTGCCTTTTAAGGATTGCTTATACCTTTCAATATTGTCAACAATATCAAGCCCATAAGGGTTTTTATTGTTCTCGCTTGTAGGACTACTACAAGATAAAATTAAACATAAAAAGAGTAACTTTATAGAAAAAAGACTTGTGTTAAAAATTGTTTTTTTCATCGTTTTTTAGTTAAATCGAAAATTTTGAAAAATTGATTGATTTCTTTAATTTACTCTGATTATGCTTAAAAATTAAGTTTTTAATTCCATAAGTAATTAGTTTTGAAACTGATACTTTTCATGGACAGCTGGTGGAGAATAGAGCCTAAAATCTCCAAAGCCGGTATTATCTACAAAAATAAATTGGCGCCCCCCTGGGTAAGTCCATCTTTCAATAGCTCTTTGGTCGTTATATGGATTTGATTTTTCAATGTTTATTGGCTCGCCATAAACCACATAGACCATTCCCATATCAGTTCGCCAGCCCTCGGTATAAGATTTGAAGCGTTTATTGGCTATATCTATTCTTGCGTAATACTGCTCAAAAGCCTCGTTGCGTTCGGTGGTGGGACTTGGGTCGAACTGCTTCCAGAATTCCTCGAAACGCCTTTGCCTTTCTTCTGTTGTGGTCGCAGCTTCAATATATTCAAGGTCATCTTGACTCCCAATGTAACGAATTTGCTTAATTGCTTTATTTAAATCAAGAAGACCCATCCCGCTCACCGTTTTAAAATATTGCAAAGTCCGCTCGGAAGCTGCAAGTATATCATAATCTTGAAAATCAAGGACTGTGTCGCTTCTTAAGCAAAGTAAAACTAATTTATAATTCCCTTGGGCAACAGTTTTTGGGAACTCCAAAGGAATGTATTTTTGCACACGATCGCTGCTTAATTCAACTG
This sequence comes from Ignavibacteria bacterium, assembly GCA_012522895.1. Taxonomy (GTDB): domain Bacteria; phylum Bacteroidota; class Ignavibacteria; order Kapaibacteriales; family UBA2268; genus JAAYJM01. Next base: position 12,680 of record JAAYJM010000070.1, on the reverse strand, counting down.
GAAAACGTTTGCTCTTATAGACTTCCTTTTCTTCGGAATCAAGGATTTTATATGCCAAATCAATTTCTTCTTGAGCTGAATTGCTATAAATTTCAAAAAAACCAAAAAAAGTTGAGTTCAACTCGGCAATATTGTCTGATATATGAGGGGTAATTAAATATGTTCCATTCGGCTTTTCCTCAATGGAGCTGAGGAGCAAAATACTGCTTAAAGATAAGGGGTATTTATCGAAATCAAGCACGGTTAAGCTTCTTGTCCTTCTGCTTTCTGCCTTGCTTATTTCGTCTTTTAAAAGCACCTCAAAGGAATAGCTTGCACTTTCCAAATTGAAAACCGTCTGGGAATAGTCAAACATCGCAGAGCCGCCTTGCGAAACAGCGTAATCTTCTTCTGCGATATTCCTTTTTATTATTTCTGTTTTTACTTTACTGCCATTTCTGTCGAAAACTGTAATTGTTAAGCTATAAGAAGCACCATAATAATCGCTACTTTTCAAAAAGTGAAGAGTCTGGTATGGAACGAGAACGTAAACATCGACTCGGGCTAAAGAATCGCCCTCCCCTTTAAAACAAACAGCATCGAAGAAAAAAAACACCCCATCTTTTTGATTATCAAAGAGCTGCGATTTTGATTCCACTCCTTTAATTAAGAAAAAAGACAAGGCAAGCAAAAAAAGATAAGGCAAGCTGATTTTTTGCTTTTTATATGAAGTATTTTTTATCATTTAATAATTTGCTATGTAATAAATAATAATTTCAATAATACTATTTTTTTCATTATTAAAAAAGTTGTATTTTTAGCTTTTGGTATATTCAATGCGATAAAATGATGAGCAGTTTGCACCTTAATTTGTTTGATTTAAGAGGCTGCGCTTTTTTCTAAAAAAGTTTTAATATAGTAAATTTAATCTAGTAAATTGGCTCATAGCCAAGTTTTTTAATCCACTGCCTTACTTTAATGGAGTTAGCGTCTTTTCTTTGGCTAATACGAAGGTATTCATTAAAATCTTGAACTGCTTCTTCAATTCTGCTGTCGTTTTTAAATGCAATCCCTCTGTTTATATAGGCGCTTTCTATATTAGGGTTAATTTCAATAGCTAAAGTAAAATCTTCAAGTGCCCTTTTAGTTTGTTTGAGTTTTACCCAAATATTCCCTCTGAGGATATAAGCTTGATAGAATTTGTTGTTAATTGCAATAACTCTGGAAAGATCTTTAAGTGCATCTTTATATTGTTTAAGAGCGACCTGAGTATATGCCCTTCCAAAATACGCACTGGCAAGATTTGGCTGAAGCTCAATCGCTTTATCGTAGTCAATAATTGCTTCTATATACATTTTTGAGTTAAAATGAGCATTCCCTCTATTAAAGTAAATTGCTGTGGATTCTGGGGTTAGCTCCAAAGCTTTATTGTAAATATCAATTGCTTTAGCATATTCTTTGCTTGCAAAATAGGCGATGCCGAGATTGTTGTATGCATCTGGCAGGCTTGGGTCTAACTTAATTACGTGCAAAAAATCTGAAATTGCTTTGTCAAACTGCTTTGTGCCGTTATACACTAAACCTCGATAATTATGAGCAGTTAAGGATTCTGGGTTGATTTTTATTACGTTGCTGTAATCAATAATCGCTTCCTTGTATTTTTTTAAGTTCGCATAAGCCAAACCCCTTGCAAGGTAAGCTTTTTCTTCTCGTGGGTTTAGTGAAATTGCCCTGTGATAATCGCCTATGGCTTCCTCATATTCTCTTTTTTCAAAATAGCTATTTCCACGATATAAAAAAGCAAGCATATATGTAGGGTTTAGATCTATTGATTTAGTAAAATCGTCTATTGCTTTGTCCTGAGCTTTTAAAACATAATAGCAGTAACCTCTTTGATAATATGCAAATGGAACTTGGTCGTTTAGACTTATTGCAGTGCTAAAATCGTCTATTGCTTTTAGGAAATTTTTATACTCAATAAAAATAGTTCCTCTTTTAAAATATGCAAAGGAAAAATCTGGGTTTAATACTATTGTATTATTAAAATCTGCTAATGCCTCCTTAAAATTTTGAATAGATAAAAGAATGCTTCCTCTTTTAAAATATGCAAAAGCAGCGTTTGGATTGATTTTAATTGCTTTTGTGTAGCAATGAATCGCCTCATCGAGCTTTCCTTCTTTTGCTGAGGAATCGCCTATTTCAATCCATTCTTCAGCATCAACTATACTTTTTTTATTTGCCATTTTTGTTTTTCGAAAATATTTATTATTTTGCTTCTCAAAAATAATACCAAATTATTTGATAGGCAAACTATGAAATTAAATGTCCTTTTACCAATAGCAAAGGGAACCGAAGAAATTGAAGCAGTAGTCCCGATTGATCTTTTCAGACGCTCTGGCATTCACGTTTTAGTTGTAGGTGATTCCTACACTGTTGAATGCTCTAATGGAGTTAAGATATTTCCAGATATAAAGTTTGATATGCTGAAAATTGAGCAAGATTATAGCGCCATCGTTCTGCCGGGAGGCTTAGCAGCTGTAGAAAAACTTTCTCAGCAAGATATTTTAATTGATATTTTAAAAAAGCATAATAAGTTTAATAAACTTATTGGTGCTATATGCGCAGCTCCGCTAATTTTAGCCAATAATGATTTACTGCCGGCAAATGCGAAAATCACTTCTCATCCTTCTGTTAAAGATAAGTTATTCAAATTTCAACATATTGAAGATAAAGTTGTTTTTTATAAAAATATAATCACAAGTCCCGGCGCGGGAACTTCTTTCGATTTTGCTTTAGCAATTATCGAGCAGTTGCGCGGGAAGCAATTTGCACAAAAGGTTGCTAAATCAATTCTTTACAGTTAGGGTATTTAGGATGCCAATGACATCTTTGTCCCCCGCTGGCGGGGGCAGGGGGTGGATCTTGTTTCAGATGTGCCACAGCTTCAAGGTGTAGCACATCTGAAAAATCAAGAAATCCTTGAATCAAGAAAATCAAGATTCAGATAATATAGACTATCCCCCGCTGGCGGGGGTAGGGGATGGATCTTTATATATTGTAATTACTTAGTGCTTTTTAACTGTGCCTAACGTGCATAATATCGCCATCTTTCAGCAAATACTCTTTTCCTTCCAAACGGAAAAGCCCTTTTTCTTTGCATTTTGCAAAAGAGCCGCACTCCTTAAAATCACTAAACTCAACGACTTCCGCGCGAATGAACTTATTATAAAAATCGGTATGAATTGCACCAGCAGCTTCCTGAGCGTTCATTCCTTTTTTTATTGTCCAAGCCCGGCACTCGTCTTCGCCAACCGTAAAGAAAGATTGGACGCCCAAAACTTCGTAAGCACTTTTAATCAATCTATTTAACGCCGATTCTTTTAATCCGAATTCAGTCATTAACTCGTTTTTTTCTTCAGGCTCAAGCTGCATCAGTTCCATTTCAATTTTCGCAAAAAATGGCTCTATTCTAATGTTCTGCCTTGAAATTTTTTTCCGAAGCTCGCTTACAATATTTTCGCTTTGCGGGATATCGCTCTCATCTAAATTAACAGCAACAAGCAAGGGTTTTGCGCTCAGCATTTGGTAATTCTTAATTAGTTTAATTTCTTCAGCTGAATGCTCGAAATCCGAAAGTGCTTTGTTTTCTTGAAGATAGCCCTGCCATTTTAGCATTATTTCCTTTTCTTTTAGCAGCTGGTCTTTCACTTTTTGACGCATAATCTCTTTTTCAAGTTTTTCCAAGCGATTTTCTACAAAAAAAGTGTCTGCAAAAAGAAGCTCATCTTCCAAAATCTGTATATCTCTATATATATCAATGCTATCATGGGCATTGGGAACGCTTTCATCTTGAAAGCCGCGAACAACAAGAATCAAAGCGTCATTCAAACGAATTTTACTGATTAAAGCTGTTGGGAAAAAAGAATTTGTTTGCTCGCTTTTTTGCACTATCGAGTAGTCCAAAACAGAAAGAGTAGCATTTACTTTTTTCTTTGGGTTAAAAATTTGGGTTAAATAATCCAATCTTTCGTCTGGCACTTTTATCACTGCCTCGAAAGTATCTTTCTTTTGCAATTGCAGTGGGTCGATTTCCTGCTCGCTTAAAGTCTGAAAAAAAGTAGTTTTTCCCGAGTAGGGCAGACCTACAATTCCTATTTGCATTTATTTTCTTTAAAATGTAAAACAGTCGTATTCAAAAATAAGGATTTTCTTTGAAAATTTGGGAGTAAAAAATGTAATTTTCTTGGAAATGTATTGTTACAGGAATGTTTTATAGCAATTAATCTGACTTGTGCTTTTGTGTATTAATTTGACTGCGCGGATTAATCTGCTCAACGCAGTTCCGACTAAGCCTTTGCTTTTACTCCAGCTTTTCTTATATTTGCATTTTTAAAAAGGCAAGTTAATGCAAATATATAAATTCAAGCTGCTATACATCTTAACTTCATTATATCTTTTAATATTTCTGGTCTCCTGCGTCCAAACGCCAAGCCCTTCCGAGAATGAAGGCATAAGCAGTTCAAATGAAGCTGCTTACATTCTTTGCGAAGGATTGTGGTATATGGACAATTCTTCTTTATCTAAATATGACTTTGAAAGCTCGACAGTAATAAATAACTATTTTTCAAAAGTCAACCCGAATTTGAGAATAGGCGACTTAGCTAACGACCTTGTAATTAAAGGTGATAGCGGATTTATAGCTGTAACAACTGCAAAAACTATTGAGGCGATAAATTTAAAAACGGGCAAATCTGTTGGTAGAATAATAATAGAAGGGAATAGCGCCCCGCGAAAAATATGTATTATCAACGATACTCTTGCCGCATTCACCGAGCTTTATGAACATAAAATAAAATTTTTCAACCCGCGAACAATTGAGCTTTTAGATTTAGAAATCGAGCTGGGTCCTGCTCCGGAGGGGATTGCAAGCGATGGGAAACATTTGTTTGTTGCAAATTCTGGCTATGGCGATTACCTTGCCCATCTTCCAAAAGCTGGAACAGTTTCCGTAGTCGATATAAATTCGATGAAAGAAGTTTGCCTTATTGAAAGCGGGAAAAATACGGTTGCCGTTTATTTTAACAAAGAGCTGAATAAAATATTTGCAATCTACAACAGTTTGCCTTCACTTGCCGATTCCATTGGGGGCATAGTTATGATAAGCCCTCAAACTTTTCTGATTGAGAAGGAATGGAAAAGCGCGGCACGCTCGCTTTGCTTTTCCGCTGATGGAAAGATTGGATATTTTATTGGTAATAATGGAGTTTCGAAAATTTACTGTGATGGTTCAAGCAATGAAATTGAAACTGTGATAAGCAATGAAAATTCAAAAGATATTTGGTATTCACTTGCTTACCATTCAAAGGGAAATTCGCTTTGGCTGGGAAATGCCCGCAATTATCAAATCAATGGCGAGATAATCATTTACGATTTAAAAAACATTAGCAAAGCAAAAGAAAGATTTGATGTGGGGATAAACCCAAACACTATTGTTTTTTATTAGAAAATTGCTCTAACTCCCATAAAAAAGAATACTTTAGAAAAGTGCCGAGCATACTGCTAAAAGCTGCAAGCAACCCGCGAAAGCCATCGAGGATGCCAAGTTGAATAAAATATATTTTAAAAAATGCAAAAAGCGGGTTCAAGGTCAATCTCATTAAACTTGCTTTTTTATTGTTTTCAAAATATACTCTTGCAGAGATTTTTGCATAATCAATAGTTTTTTGCAGGTGATGTCTCAAGTCCTTATAAGAATAGTGAGTTAAATCTCCTTTTAAGGAAGCGGTTTTGCCTTGAATCGTTAAGTAATCGTGAGGATTTAAGCCTTGCCAATTTGGATTGCAGCTTCTTTTAACAAGTCGAAGTTTTTTATCTGGCTGCCAGGCAAAGTTCATTAATTTTCCAAGGTAATGCGTTTTTCTATTGAGGAAAAAGCCATCGCTGTTTTCATCTTTTATAGCTTCTAAAATATTTTTCTTTAATTCATCGCTTAGAACCTCATCTGCGTCAAGGGAAAGAATCCATTTAGCATTGCATTTTTCAAGAGCAGAATTTTTTTGCTCTATATGTCCTTTCCATTGCTCCAAAAATACTGTTGCGTTGTAAGTTCTTGCAATCTTAACAGTTTTGTCGCTTGAAAAAGAATCAACAATAATAATTTCCTTTGCAATTTGGCAAATGCTTTCTAAGGTGCGTCCAATGTTTTCTTCTTCGTTAAAAGTGATGATAGCAAGGGATAAATCGGCTTTCTCCATTTTTTTCTCATATTTTATGGAATTATCTTACAAAATTAATTAATTATCTGCTTTTATGCCCAATAGAATTGAAATTCTTTCAATTTGTTTTGTGAAATTTAAATAATATTCTTTATTTTGCAATATTTTAAATATAATATTTAAATTTTGAATATATGAAAAACTTTTTACTTTTTAAACTAATTGTTTTATCGCTATTGCTTTTCAATACCAATTTGAAATCGGCTGATGCGAGCAAAGATCCTTTATTTCATTTGGGAATATATGGAGCTTATAATTATAATTTTCATTCTGCCACTTTCGACAATTTGCCCGGAATTCCCTGTTGCGCTCCGACTTTTAATGACGGCAAGGGGAACGGTTATTCTTTTGGGGGCTTGTTTGACTATGAGCTTATACCGAGTATTAATTTAGAAATTAGATTGGGCTATTCTGCAATAGGAGCGGATTTAAAAAGAAGCGAGATAATAGGAAACGCCATTGCAAGAGACCCAAATACAAATCAAGCTGTGAGCAATGTTGAGGTAGAGCATTTTCTATCTTCAAATCTAAATCTTATCTCGCTTGAGCCGACTGTCCATTTCAAATTCTTTTCGCAATTTGTTAGTTTACTTGGAGTTAAAGCCGGGTACCTTATTGGTTCAAAATTTGAGCAATATGAAAAAATCATATCTCCAAATGATATTGTTTTCATAGATTCAGACAGCAGAACGAGGAATGTATATTCAGACGTGGATATTCCAGACGCGAAAAAGTTTCAAATATTTGGAACTATTGGGCTTGGCTATGAGCTTAATTTAAGTAAGAATACGCTATTAGTCCCGCAAATTCGCTATCAGCTTCCCTTTCTTGATATATCTTCCGTCACTTGGAAAGCAGCGTCATTTGAGTTCGGAGCATCGCTTAAATTCCCAATTTATGAGCCAACACATATAAAAACTGAATATGAGAAAATTTATATTCGGGACACAACAGAGGTGCCTGCTATAGATTTGGAAAATGACCGTGTAGTTCTCGTTGATTCAAAAGAAACTAAGGAGCTAATATCTTTCGAAACCCATCTTTTAGAGCGAGTAACAGTAAAAGAAACATACAGAAAGGAAATTGCAAAGCCAAGCACTTTTGAATCTTCAATAGATGTGTTTGGAATTGCAAAAGATGGAAGTAGAGAGAGAAACCCGAAAATGATAATAGAAGAATTTGAGGCTGAAGAATCTTTCCCGCTTTTACCCTATATTTTCTTTAAAACGAATAGCCCCGATTTAAATGTAACTGGACTAAATCTTTTAGATAAACATAGTATTGCCAATTTTAACGAGCAGGAAGTAAAGTGGAATGCTTTAGAAATCTATAAAGATCTTTTGAATATAGTCGCAAAACGGCTCAATGAGAATCCTTACGCAAATATTACCTTAACTGGCTGCAATAGCAATACCGGGGCTGAAGAAAATAATTTAGAATTATCAAGAAGAAGAGCCGAGCAGGTGAAAGACTATTTGGTTGATGTTTGGGGTATAGACTCGAAGAGAATAAAAGTAAATGCACAAAACTTACCTGCAAATCCATCAAAGGGAACTGTTTTTGATGGGCAGATAGAGAATCAGCGGGTAGAAATTTCTTCAAATGCCTTTAATATTGTTAGACCAGTAAGGTTGAAAAGCATTAGCTCGCAAGCAAATCCCCCGCATATAGAAATTTTAGCTCAAATTGATAAACCAAGTGATTTAAAAGCCTGGGAACTTATAGTAAAACAAGGCGATAAAGAATTAAGAAAATACAGCGGGGTAGACGTCCCGGAAAGTATTAAATGGGAAGTAGAAAAAGAGCCTGTGCCAAAGTTCGAAGAGCCTATTAACTTTGTTTTAACTGGAAAAGATGCCTTTGGTGCAAAAACCTTTTCTGAAAAATCAGTAAATATTGAGCAAATTACTGTAAAAAATAAGCGTGAGAATTTATTAGATGATAAAATTATTGAAAAATATTCGCTCATAATTTTCGATTTCGATAAATCACAAATTACTGATCAGCATAAGATATTGCTAAAATCAATAAAAGAAAATATAAAGCCGAACTCGAAAGTTACTATTATTGGCTATACCGATAGAATTGGAGACGCTCAATATAACCGCGAGCTTTCATTAAGACGTGCTTATGAAGTGCAGAATTATCTAAACATTCCGCAGCAGAATTTAACTATAAAAGGGCTTGGAAATGACAATCAGATCTATGAAAACGATAGCCCGCAAGGCAGAAATTATTCAAGGACTGTGCAGATTATTATAGAAACCCCGGTGAAATAAAGATATTTTTGGCTTTTCTATTTATCCGATAGATTTTAATTTGTCGGATAAATAGTGTAAAGCAATGTTCTTTAAAAATAATTCCTAAAATATGAAAAAATTAGAAATACAGAGCTGGGGATTGATAGATTATGAAGAAGCTTGGGATAGGCAGCGTCAGATAGTTCAAAGCGTTAAAAATGAAAGAGGCAAATCAGTTTTAGTATTTTGCCAGCACCCAACGGTGATTACAATAGGAAGAAGTGGAGACGAAAGCAGTTTGCTTTTTTCTAAAGATTTTTTGACGAGCAAGGGGGTAAAAGTAGTTTTAAGCGATAGGGGAGGAGATGCAACCTTGCATAATCCATTGCAATTAGTAGGATATCCGATTTTCGATTTAAGCAGTTTGAAAGAAGATCTGCATTGGTTTTTAAGAAGTATTGAAAATTGCATAATCTTAGCGCTAAAAAAATACAACATTGAAGCAAGCACGGTTGAAGGCTTAACTGGTGTTTGGATAGAGACTCAAAGGAAAATTTGCGCTATCGGGCTTCATTGCTCAAATTGGGTTAGCTCTCACGGCTTTGCGCTCAATGTGTCAAATAACTTAAATGAGTTTAATTATATTGTTCCTTGCGGAATAAAAAATAAAGCTGTAACTTCGATAAGCCAAGAAATTGGCACGGAAGTTGATATTAATGCAGTAGAGAGAGTGTGTGAAAATATTTTTTTGAACTGGTTTGAAACAATTTAAAAAAATATTTGCATAGTTCAAAAAAAGTATGTATTTTTGAATGAATGAAAAAGCGGGAATAGCTCAGTTGGTAGAGCACAACCTTGCCAAGGTTGGGGTCGCGAGTTCGAGTCTCGTTTCCCGCTCGACGAAGCAATTCGTCACTTCCTCTTTATGCTGCATGCCTTGCCGTCAGTCCCCCCGTCGGTAAGGCATTTTTTATTATGCAAAACACGAAGCGATAGCAAGTTTGTTTATAAGCGTTAATATAAGAAAATCAAAATCTTATGCGTTTATTAATTCGTATTTGCTCGCTTGCTTCGGCGTTTATAGTTTTTTAAAGTTAATATTTTAACAATATGAAAAATTGTGTTTTTTCATTTATTATTATTAAATTTACATTAGTTTAGTAAAAAGATTTAAAAAATACAAATAAATAGATATGAAATTATATGCAGATTTGCATATACACACTGTTCATTCAGATGGAGAGATGTCGCCAGCCAAAATATTTGAAATGGCAAATAAGATTGGTTTGCGTGCAATAAGTATAACCGATCACGACACAATAGACGGCTGCCGCGAAGCGCAATCACTGAAAGAGCAATATGACATTCAATTTATTGATGGGGTTGAACTTAGCTGCCATCAATATGGAAAAGAATATCATTTATTGGGGTATTTTATTGATATAAAAAACAATTCTTTGCTACAGCATTTAGATGATTTTCGGACTGTAAGGTATAAAAGAGCATTAAAAATGATAGAAAAAATACAGAGGCTTGGCTTAGATCTCAGTTTCGAAGAAGTGCTTGAAAAAGCTGGAGATGCGCCCCTTACCCGTCCTCATTTTGCAAAAGCTATGGAAGAAAAAGGAATTGTTAGCAGTTATCGCGAGGCTTTTTCTTTATATTTGGCAGAAGGCAAGCCCTGCTACGAGCCAAAACAGCAGTTTTCAATTACAAATGCAATAAAACTAATTAATGACGCTGAAGGCGTTTCTGTGCTTGCTCACCCCGGAAAAACACTTTCACAGCAAACCCTTTACGATATAATAGAGCTTGGCATTGATGGAATTGAGGTAATACACCCTTCACACGATTTAGAGTTGCAAAAGTTTTACCATAACGTTTGTTCTCAATTTTGGCTTTTGGAAACGGGAGGTTCAGATTTTCACGGCTCTCGCGATTATGATTATGATAATTTTGGGAAATACATTATTCCACTTTCTGCTGTCGATTCCATTAGAAACCACGCATTAAACCGCCTCTTTTAAGGAGGGTGAAAAGATCTGCCACAGCTCGAAGTTGGCGTCCATCTACCTGTTTCAAGCTACTTCCCATTTAAACTTAGAAAGGAGGAGGAATGAGATCTTTGTCCCCCGCTGACGAGAGATAGTGTAGCGCTGTCATTCTGAACCTAGTGAAGAATCCAGAAAAGAAAATCCCCCCGACCCCCTTTTTCAAAGGGGGAGATTCTTTTTAGGTGGGAAACACAGAACAGTCCTGCATCCCCCGCTGGCGGGGGTAGGGGGTGGATCTTTATATATTGCATCTACTTAGTGCTTTTTCTCTACTTCCCAAATCCAATTTTGAAAGGAGGGAACTCCCTGAAAATATTTTATTTTTTTATTGCATATATTTATTTTTATTGTTAAATTAGTAACAGACTTTTACAAAATAGGAATATTTCATCAGCCGATAGTGTCGTATTACTGTTTCGTTATCGGCAAAAGTTCTTAAAATTCATAACAGTTCTTTTTAATAACAATTTTGGAGACTTATATGAAAAAAGTAATTTTTGCTGCATTATCTGTTGCGATAATGCTTGTTTTCGATGCTTTCTCAGCTACTACATTTGTAAGCCCCGGTGGTGGTTGGAGAATGAGTAACGGTTGCAATTCTCTGCCTGGATATGCAAGTGATCTTCATACTAGAGGTACTACTGTTATATTTAAATGTACCGGAAGAACTGGAACTTGCTATATAGTTAATGGTGCTTATCTAACTGTTAATACAAACATGAATTTACAATTAGAAGAAGATGAAATTACAGTCGACATGATTGCTGAACCAGTAGTTATTGAATAATATTTTATTGAACATGTTCATTGATCTTTGGCATAATATCAATGGACATGTACTTTTATTAATAATTAAAAATATGAAAACAACTATATGTGTTTATTTCGTTTTAATTTTATTTGCAGCATTAAGTTGCAGTAGCAAGGACAACAATATTGTATTTCCTCCGCAAGAGTTAACCTTAGTTGATTCAATTGTTTTAGAAGAAAATGAAGCTCTTATTCTTTTAAGTATTGAAGATTGCGATATTAACAAAAATTCAGAAAAGATAGTTATAACCTCTTCACTAAATCAAATTATTGCTATTTATAATTATAAAAATGGAAAAATAATTAAATTTTGTAAAGCAGGTCCATATCTATCAGATTCTATTAAAAATAGCAACAGAAAACCACCACCAAATCCATTTAACCCAATAATTGCTAATCCTATTAAATACCTTTCTTTAAAAGAATGTCAAGATATGGGGTGGACTGATTTTAATGAGTTTAGAAACGATTTTCAAAAAGTAATAATTAATAATGATAATAGTATTAGTTCTTTGGCGTATCTTATGCTGCCAGTATTATTAGAAGATAATAAAACATCAGTATTTAATACTGCTGCAGTTGTAGAATTTGATTCAAATCTTATAATAAAAAAAGTAATATATCCAAATCATGATTATATTAATTACACTACAACTGATGCTTTTGTCAATGATAAAAAAAATAGTCAATATTATATTCAAATATTTACCCCTCAAGCTTACACATATTTACCTGTAAAAGATTCAATACCTGTATTAGCTATTTATGATAAAGAAGGTGATTTTATAAAAATAGGTTTATTTTTAGACAAGAAATTTTCAAATTTACACAGGAAATTTTCTAATGAAGAGATATTTGAATCATATTTTTTATACCAGCCAACTACTACGACTATTGGTGATAAAATATTTGCGATGCTTTATTATGATCCAAATACTATATATGAATTAAAATCAGACAAAGTAATAAATTTAACCCCACCGATTATTGATTATTCTACTAAATATGATGAATATCTTAATCTTATAAGAAAACCTAATAACAAGCAAAACAAATTTGCAACAGCCGACAAGTGTATGCCTTTATCTGCTTGCAATATAATGAATAATGGAAAGAATTTAATTGTATGTTATAAAGTTGCATTAAATGATGAGCTTTCTTATATTTTTAAAGAATACGATTTAGCTGGAAAATTGATTTCAGAACGTAGTTTTTTAAATAGGGAAATTCAAAATATGATATATGACAAAGAAAACAATTTACTTGTCTTATTTATCAAAGGTGAAGAAAATTGGACGATGGAAAAATACAGGTGGTAATAT
>JAAYJM010000069.1 GCA_012522895.1 Ignavibacteria bacterium | reverse complement strand
TTTGCTAAATTTGATTAATTTTGTAAAAGGAATTTGAAATAAATCAAATAGTAAATGCGGAAAAAAATAAAAACACTTGCAAGCGATACACTTGTTTATGGAATATTTACTGTTGTTAGCAGGTTTCTTACTTTTCTTTTAACCCCGCTTTATTCCAACTATTTGACTTTAGATGAAGTTGGAGACGTTACTTATATTTTTTCGATTATAGCTTTTTTAAATATAATTTATAATATTGGACTTGAATCTGCATTTTTCCGATTTTATAAAAAAGACGATTTACTGCTTTCCAAAAAAGCATTTTCAAATAGCTATTTGCCGATTGTGTTTTCTTCGCTTCTTTTTTCTTCAATTATTTTTATTAACTCCGAAGCAATTGCAAGGTCTTTGCCGCTTACTACAAATGCAATACAAATCATTAAAATATCAGCGTTTATTCCATTTTTCGATGCTATTGCTGTTATTCCTTATGCACTGCTGCGAATGGTTCGCAAGGTGAAAAAATTCTCAACGCTTCGCTTTTTGCAAGTTGTGGTTGCTGTTACGCTCAATGTTTTATTTGTAGTGGTTTTTCCTTTAGGCTCAAAGGGAGTGATGCTTGCTCAAATTATTTCTAATGCTCTTGCTGTGTTTATTTTTATTCCGGAGCTGCGTAAATATTTAATATTAAAAATAGATAAAACTCTTTTAAAGCAAATGTTCCGCTTTGGAATACCAACAGTTCCGGCAAGTCTTTCCTCAATAATTTTGCAAATTGCAGACCGCCCGATTTTAATTCATTTAACAAATTCCGTTCAAGGTGCAATTTATTCCGTCAATTATCGTCTCGGCATCCCGATGATGATGTTTGTTGGAATTTTTGAATATGCTTGGAAACCTTTTTATTTATCGAACTACGAAGAAAAGGACGCAAAGCAACTATACGCAAGGATAATGACTTATTTTTCACTTGTTTGCGCTGCAATATTTTTGCTAACGGGCTTTTATATGGATTTTGTTGTTCGATTTCCTTTCGTTGGTGGAAAATTTATTAATCCCGACTATTGGGAAGGAATGGGAATTATACCAATTATTCTTGCTGCTTATTTTTTCAATGGGCTTTTCACCATACTTTCAGCTGGTTTCCATATTGAGAAAAGAACGGATTATCTCCCTCTTGCAGTAGGAATAGCGGCTGTTTTAAATATCGGGCTTAACTTTTTGCTTATCCCTCATATTGGCTATTGGGGATCTGCCTACGCCACACTCATTGCATATTTCATCAGTGCCGTTCTACTTTATATTTTTGCAAAAAAAGTATATTATATTAAATATGAATTGAAACGTTTATTCTTAATTGTTTTTTTGAGCGCCGCGCTGTATTTTATCTTTATTTTTATTACAAGCGGGATGGAGCTGTGGCTTTCTTTTACGCTAAGAACTGTTGCTTTACTGCTCTTTGTTGTTTTGCTAAAAGCATTCGGTTTTTTCACAAGTTCAGAAATATTGGTAATAAAACGCTTTCTAAATTTTAAGAATAGGAAATAAATTGTTATTTTTGAAAGAATTAATTTTTATTATGAGGTTATTATGTCATTAAATTTAATTAGACCCGCTCTTAGAACTAATGAAGTTAAATATGCTATTCGCGATATAACGGTTTTGGCAAACAAGGTTGCAAAGACCGGAAAAGAGATGCTATATCTAAACATCGGAGACCCAAATGCTTACGACCACGTTACTCCGCGTCATATTATTGATGCCATTTATAAGGCAATGCTTGATAATCACAACGGCTACTCCGCTTCCTCTGGAATAAAAGCAGCGGTTGATGCGATTGAAAGAGATGCTAACAAAAAAGGAATTGAAAATATTAAAGATATTTTCGTTACAACTGGCGCTAGTGAAGCGATTGAGCTTTGCGTAAGCGCACTTGTCGATAAAGGTGAAAATATTCTTTTGCCCAACCCTGGCTATCCGCTTTATTCTGCTATTCAAAGCAAACTTGAAATGTTCGATAATCCATATTATCTTGATGAAAGCAACGGTTGGCAACCAGATATTGAAGATATTAAATCAAAAATAAACGACAAAACTCGCGCCATTGTAATTATAAACCCAAATAATCCAACAGGCTCAATTTGCAAGGAAAACACTCTTCGTCAAGTTATAGATTTAGCTTTGGAACACAATTTAGTGATTTTTGCAGATGAAATTTACGACAAACAAATTTTTGATGAAAAAAAGCATGTTTCCATTGCATCACTTAACAAAGAAGTTCCGGTAATTACTTTTTCTGGACTGTCTAAAAATTACATTGCTCCCGGTTTCCGCATTGGCTGGGGAGTTGTCAGCGGCGATGGGAAAAGATTAGAGCAGTATATTGAAGCGATAAATAAGCTATTGCGTGCAAGACTTTGTGCAAATCATCCAATGCAATATGGCATTGTCCCTGCATTGGAAGGCGATCATTCCCACTTGAAATTGCTCCTTGAAAAATTAGAACGCCGCAGAGATATTACTATGGAAATGCTTGCAACAATTCCAGGTATCTCGCTTGTAGAGCCAGAAGGTTCTTTTTACGCCTTCCCTTCGATAGATGTGAAAAACGATTGGCATTTCACAGAAGAGTTGATTAAAGAAACAGGCGTGGTAATCGTTCCGGGTCAGGGATTTGGACAAAAGCCCGACACATCTCACTTCAGAATAGTAATTCTTCCAACCGAGGAGGTGCTAAGAAAATCCTTCAAGCTAATTGCTGAGTTTTTAGAAGTATATAAAAAGAAATACGAATAGCAGTTACACCCCTAAATTTCTTTTTAGCAGAAAAAATTTATCAACCGATGATCGAAAAAGTCATCGGTTGATTTTTAATTTTTCAAAAAAGAACTGTTGATAAAGCAAATATATCAAGTCTTTAGCAGCAACATAAGCTGAAGTTTATAGTAAAAAAATTCAATGGAAAACGTATGAAAAAAACTAAAATAATATGCTGGAATGTAAATGGCTACCGCTCTATTGTTGGGCAAAATCCAAGCAGAAAATATGACCAAATAAGCAAAGAAAACAAACTTTTTTCTTTCATAGAAAAAGAGCAGCCCGCTCTGGTTTGCCTCCAAGAAACGAAAGCAGACATATCGCAGATTAATGAGGATTTGCGCCAGCCACAGGGCTATAATTCTTTTTACAATTCAAGCAAGGCAAAAAAAGGATATAGCGGCGTTGCCACTTTTTCAAAAGAAAATCCAAAGCAAGTTGTTGATAATTTAGGAATAGAGCGTTTTGACATCGAAGGACGTTTTATGCGAACTGATTTCGAGAGTTTTTCTTTACTTAATATATATTTTCCAAAGGGTTACGCTGATAATGAGCGATTGGACTATAAACTTGAATTTTATGACGCAATTTTTGATTATTTAGATGAATTAAAGAAAAAACAGAAAAACATCATAATTGCTGGCGATTATAACACTGCGCACAAGGAAATTGACCTTGCAAGACCAAAGGAAAATATTGGAACATCTGGTTTTATCCCTATTGAGCGAGAAAAATTAGATCAGCTCATAGAAAAAGGCTTTTTAGATGCTTTTCGTATTTTTAATTCTGAAGCGGGGAATTATACTTGGTGGAGCCAGCGTGGGCGAGCAAGGGAGAACAACGTGGGCTGGCGTATTGATTATTTTTTTATTTCCGATAGCTTAAAAGAGAATATTGAAAACTGCTACCATCTTCCAGAGGTCGAAGGATCGGATCACTGTCCGCTTATTTTAGAATTTAGCGCTTGATTAGTTCAGATGGCTGAAAACAAGCGTGAATGCCTGCTCTACTCAATAGTAGAACAAGCATTCTTGCTTATTTATAGTTTATAGATTTATTGCCAAGTAGAGGTGCTACTAACTTAATTACTATTTAATAACGCCTTTTCCGTCTTTTACTTCTAAAAGCTCTACGTCAAAAATTAATGTAGCTGCTGGCTCTATTGCTGGCGGGGCCCCTCTATCTCCATAGCCAAGATCTGAGGGAATGTAGAATATATACTTTGAGCCTTCGGTCATCAGTTGCAAACCCTCTGTCCAACCGGGAATAACACCAGTTACGGGGAACTCAATCGGCTCGCCTCTATCAACGGAACTGTCGAAAACCTCGCCGTTAATAAATTTTCCAGTGTAATGAACTTTCACCACATTATCTTGAGTAGGTTTTTTGCCATTCCCTTCTTTAACTACTTTATATTGCAGTCCGCTTTCTGTCTCAATTATGCCTTTTTCTTTTCTGTTTTTTTCAAAAAAAGTTTTGGCTTCCTCTTTGTTCTTGTCAGCTAATTCTTTTTGTTTTTTTTGCTGCATTTCCATCTGCTCCTGTTGAAAAACTTGTAAATTCATTTGCATTTCTTGGTCGCTTAGTAGTTGACTTTGTTGTAGCAGCCCATTTTCAACTCCCTCTAAAATAATATCTTTATCAATATTTAATGCATCTTTTATGATGTTATTCAAAATATACTGCCCAAGATTTAAACCCAAACTATAGGCTATAGAATCCTCGTGAGTTGTAAGTTTAATTGCTTTTTGCGAGTATGCAGTAAAAGATGAAAAAATAAATGCGACTGCAAGCAACAAAATTATTTTGGTTTTCATAAATACTCCTGTGTAAAAATTTTAAATTAAAATTACTTCTTCTACTAAATTAATACTAAATTTTTGAAAAACCTTGCTTTTTATTTCATTTGCAAGATTAATTATATCAACGGGTTTTGCTGTTCCATAATTCACAAGCACTAAGGAATGGTTTTTCCAAACTCCCGCTCCACTTTTTATTGTGCCTTTCATATTACATTTTTCTATTAGCCAAGCTGCTGGAATTTTCACGCTGTCGGCCATTTCATAATAAGGTATGTCTGGGTGGCTGGCTTTCAATTCAGCTAAAAGCTCTTTTTTGATTATTGGGTTTTTAAAATAAGAGCCTGCATTTGGGAAGTCTGATGGATCGGGCAGTTTACGTCCTCTTATCTTTGAAACGCAGTTGAAAATATAGTGTGGGTCGGGATTTTTTATGCCATCTTTTTCAATTTCATTTTTTATGTCCTTGTAATTAGAATTTACGTTTGGCTTTTTTAGTAGCTTATAAAGCACCGAGCTTATGACGAAATTGTCTTTTAGTGCGCTTTTAAAAATGGAACTTCTATAAGAAAAATCGCATTCCTTTGCCGGAAGCTCAGGAAATTCATTATCTTCAATTCTATAACCTTTCACGGAGTGCAAAAAATCCTTTTGCTCAACGCCATAAGCACCAATATTTTGAATGGCAGCCGCTCCAACTTTCCCGGGTATCATTGCAAGATTTTCCAATCCATAAAAGCCACTTTTAAGCATTGCAATAACAAATTCATTCCAAAATTCTCCAGCGCCAGCTTCTATTAGAGCGTAATCTTCCGCCTGCTCCAATATCTTAATTCCTCTGTTTGAAACCAACACAACAAGTCCATCGAAATCTTGTGTAAATAGCACATTTGAGCCAGCTCCAAGGATAAAACGCTTATTTTCTCTAAATGTTTCATTCTCAATTAAGCAGGGGATTTCTTTCTCATCAACTATTTCGGTGTAATACTTAGCTTTGACGTCAAGTGCAAATGTGTTTAGTTTTTTTAGAGGAATACTCTGAAAGATATTCATATCATTTTTTAAAAAATAGTAAAAACTTAAAGACGAATTATATAAAATAAAAATTTAAGTAAATTCAATTAATTTATTTTAATTAAGCATAAATTTTAAAAAAACGGATTATTATCAAGTAGAGATGCTCGACCAAAAAAAGCTCTCGGTCTTTCTGAATGAAATGAAGAATCCATGAAATCCCCCCAGCCCCCTTTTTCAAAGGGGGAGATAGAATGACAGCGTCTTTCTGAACGAAATGAAGAATCCAGAAATCCCCCCAGCCCCCTTTTTCAAAGCGGAGATAGAATGGCAGCGTCTTTCTGAACGAAATGAAGAATCCAGAAATCCTTTCAATACCGCAATTACTCTGGATTCCTCGCTACGCTCGGAATGACCATGCAAGCTCCACCCCCATTTCCCCCGCCAGCGGGGGACATAGGACTGTTCTGTGTTTTCACTCCTTCCCAAGTTTAGCTTGCCAAATTAAAAAGTAGAATAAGTATATTGCTTGTTAAAAACTATTGTAAAAATTTTAAATTCTAATTCTGTGAAAGATGTAAGGAGGGCTAATCGCAGCGACTTTTAAATTTTTTGGCAAAATAATATTTGGAATAATAATTCCAGTAGAATCTTTTTGTATTTTTTCAATATCTATTAATGCTTTTATATGAGTTGCGCTAAGATTGGAAACATCGTTAATTCCACCTTTAACCGTAACTTTTAAAAATTTTGGCTCAATATAACTGTTTAATGGAAGCTTCCCCTCGCTTATGCTGATTGGAACGTCAACAAAGGTAATTGCGGCTTCTTGCTGAACATCAGCATTAAGCTCAATTTCCCTTGTAGAAAGCTTTACAATATTGCCAAATTGGGACTTTAAAGGGATTTTTAAACTAAGGGGCTGATATATGCCATCTAAAACAATCTCCTCGCTCTCCCATTCCTTGAAAACGCTTGCTAATTTTTCGTTTCCCGAAATAACTACAGAATCTGGATTGATTTCGATAGCCCCAATCAAAGCAAAGCCATCTTTTGTATTGATTTTTACTTTTGAATGGACGGGTATTTTAAAATTTCCAGCTTTGCCAGTAATAAGGCGTAGCTTATTGTCATCAACAACCGCATCAATGGCTTGAACATTGACTAAATGCTGCATTCCCTTTAAAACATCTGTTCGCGTAATTTCGTATATGCTGTCTTTAATCGAGGTTTTTTCTAAATTAATCAAGCAATTGGCACTTGAACCAATGAACAAAAAATTAAAAAGATGCCAGCCACTCCCTTTTACATCAATAGTTATCGTTTCAGGGGGCGGGACTTCAATAGCCCTATCGCTTGGCAGTTGAATTAGAAGCGGCACCTCGG
Source organism: Ignavibacteria bacterium (assembly GCA_012522895.1). GTDB lineage: Bacteria > Bacteroidota > Ignavibacteria > Kapaibacteriales > UBA2268 > JAAYJM01. Next base: position 2,986 of record JAAYJM010000069.1, on the reverse strand, counting down.
TGCTTATCACATATTCAATAGACAAGCTAACGTAAATCCACAAAGAGATAGCAAAGACGAAAGCACCCATCACGCTTTTTGAAGAAAAGAGCTTTAATATCCTTTTTAATTGCATTCGGTTTTGCTTTATAGTTTTAGCTTTTACACATTTTTTACAAAAATAGTTATTTATTCAATTATTAGCAATAAATGATTTGAATAATTGCAAGAATAAAAATTTTCTTATCTTTGCAATAGTATTTATAAATAATGAAGAAAAATTATGGAAATAAATCTAAGCAAAATGGCTAAAAAGAGTTATCAAATCTCAGCTAAAAGTTTGGGAACGACCAAGGAACAATCCCATGTTTAGTTATTTGCTTATCGGGGGTATATATTTCTGACAAGTCCTTTTCTTTTAAGGGATAATCAACATAAATCTTATTAAACTCCTTTGGTTTAGCTTTAATTTGATACTCAGTGTCTTCAAATAATATTTTAAATGTTTCAAAAAAATTATTTTCAGCATTTGAAGCATTTTCCCCACTATAGTCTTGCCATTTTTTTCTCAGTCTGTTTGAATCGCTTCCCATTTTAAAATTCCATTAGATTCTCTATACTAATTTGGAGCGCAACTGCAATTCTTTCAATGTTTAATAGAGTAATATTCTTCTCGCCTCTTTCAATCATTCCAATATACGTGCGATGCAAATCGGCTAACTCAGCTAATTTTTCTTGTGAAAGCTTCCTTTCAAGTCTTAGCTCTCTTACTCTTTTCCCAAAATTGATTAATATCTCATTTTTATCTTTATTCATAATACAAATTTATCTCAATTACATACTATAAATCTACACACTATAGTTAGCATTTGTTATCGCCGTTGTCTTTTTTAAAAAATAAATACTTTTCAGAAAAGAGTATATCTTTTTTTTCAATATATATTTTGTTGTTAGTTAACAGAAAAACTGTTAAGCTCTCAGCATTTCCTTTTATAAAACTGATGCTTTTATATATTAACGAAAGTTATACATGTCAGATAAATTGAGAGAATTGTTATATTTGTAAAAAATGTGATTGGAAACAAAAAGAATTTATTATAATACTGTTTCAATCGAGTGCTGCTATTATCGTTTGCACTTTAAAAGAGCAAGCTCCATTGGGAAAAGTGGTAAAGGAAAGATTTTTCAACTAATTATAAAAAAAGCGAAATGCAAAAGATGGACTTAAAACAAATTGAATTTTGGGAAAAGCATTATCTTGAAAAAATATCTTTCATTCTGTTGCAAGATATTGATAAAATGATGGTTGGCTTAAAGTCAAAAGATAAAATAAAAAATGATTGGATTGAACATTTTAAAAAAAGTGCTGATAAAAACTCAGACTTTGCCCGCGGTGCAGAAAGAATATATTTTTGGCTTTTCAACCAGTTAGGTATTCCAAATTCATCTCCAATCGGTGCAGATTTGTTTTTTGAGACTTATAATGCTTTTGTTCATATTGATGTTAAAACTGCAAAAATTGACAATCCATCAGATTATAAGGGAAAAATTCCACTTGGCAAAAACCAAACAAGTTATCAATCTCCCGATCAGCGTTATGAAGTAAGCTTACCTACTATTTATAGTTACCAAAATAAAGTTTGCCTGACTTATTTTATTAACATTATTTATGAAGAACTCGAAGATTCTTTGGATGTTAAAGGAATTTTCTTAATTTGTGTTCCAAACGGAGAGCTGTTTCCCGTTTACGAAAGTGCAATAGTAAGCGCCTCGAAAATAAAAGGGAAAGGGTTTAGATACCATTATAAGAAAATACCGAACTTTTTGCTACTTGAGAATAAGCCGTTTAGGCTAAAAAAAATATTTTTAAGTCCGGAATTTCTTGACAGCACAAAAGCATTATTGGGAATTGAATTAGAGAAATGCAATGAGTGATACTTTACATACAATCATAAAAAGTGATGTTTATGCTGGCTTAGCTTCTTTGAAGGATAACAGCATCGATGTAGCTGTTACCTCGCCGCCCTACTGGGGGCAAAGAGACTATGGCTTTGAGGGACAAATTGGAAATGAAGAAAAATATGAAGATTATATAAATAAATTAGTTACAATATTTGACTTATTAAAAGCTAAGATTTCTGAAAAAGGAGTGTTCTTCTTAAATGTTGGTGATAAATACGGCTCGAAGTATGGGCGAACTCCACTTTTAATGATTCCATTTCAATTAGCTTATATGATGGTTCAAAATGGCTGGTATTTGAACGACATTCTAATTTGGTTTAAGCCAAATCACATGCCTTCAAGTGTAAAAAATAGGTTTACTAACAGTTATGAGCCAGTATTTGTTTTTTCTAAATCAAAAATCAATATTTATCAAGAAGGGCAAAACAAGCTTTTTTCAAACCCAAAAGTGCTAAAAGTAACTTTACAAGCCACCCCATATAAGCACGTAGCAGTTTATCCAGAAAAATTAGTAGAAAAGCTATTTGAAAAAGTTCAAATCAATGATAAAACTACATTTTTAGACCCTTTTGCTGGAAGCGGAACAACGCTTAAAGTAGCGAAACGACTTTACCCAAACAATCACACATTTATGATAGAGTGCAACAGCGATTATGTTGAAATAATTAAAGAGCGCTGCAATTTGAATGGAAACTATGCGGTACGTGATGAAATTTTTACTGAATATGAAGTGATTAAGCAAAACTTCAACGATAATCAAAATTTCGATTGGATAGAATCGTATATTCTAAATAATAAGTCGAAAGGGCTTTTAAAGATTTTTAATAAAAAAGAAGAGTATTATCATTTTATTAATTCTGTTTTCAAGGAGCATAACAACACAAAGTCCAATTATAAATCAGTTTTCTTTGTCGGCTCAAGGGATTATAACATTGATCTATTTAATTTTACCTCTAAATTAAATACAAAAGGTTGGATTGTTAGAAACTTAATTGTTGTTGAAGAAGAAGATGGCTGGTTCCCAATTTTTCTTATAGTCCATGAT
>JAAYJM010000068.1 GCA_012522895.1 Ignavibacteria bacterium | reverse complement strand
TCCCAAGTTGAACTTGGGAAGAAAATATTCTACCAAAATTAAATTTTGGAAGGAGGGAAATATATGTTAAGATGGGCTGTGCTTGTGAGTGCAGCCCATTTTTTTATTACTCGAGCAAACTTCCATAATAAACTTGCATTTCGCTAATTCACAAAATATTTAAAATCGCTTAAATTATTTTTTTGTATTTTATTAAATATTTTAAATTTGCATAATAGGATATATTGAAATCTTGTTAACTATTAAGTTGTTGAATAATGAAAGATGCCAGACGCCGTATAAAGTGCCGACAACTGACAACCAATTATGCTTTGAAAGAGAAACGTGCAATAAATTTTTGATAATTTTTTCAAAATTATAAGGATAGTATAATGAAAACAAAACTAATTACACTTGTCATAGCCATTATGCTATGTTTTTCTGCGAATTTGTTTTCGCAAGTTTGCCAGTGCGCTCAAAAAATTGCGGGACCTTATGCTGAACGTGCAAATTCTATAAGCACCGATGCAAGCGGCAATATATATGTTGCAGGCGATTTTTATTCTCCAACACTGACATTCAACAATGGCATAAGCCTTTCTCACAGCGGCTTGGGTGATGGCTATGTAGCAAAATATAATAACGATGGTGTTTGCCAGTGGGCGCAAAGAATTGCCGGAACAAGTGGGGATTGCGCTTTCTCTGTAAGTTCAGACGCAAGTGGAAATGTGTATGTTGCAGGCGATTTTTCGTCTACAACCTTATCATTTAACAATGGGGTAATTATTACGAACAGTGGCTCTGGCGATGCCTTTTTAGCAAAATACAATAGCATCGGAGTTTGCCAGTGGGCTCAAAAAATTGCTGGAACAGATTATGATCGCATTTTTTCGATAAGCGCAGACGCAAGCGGCAATGCTTTTGTAGTTGGCTATTTCTGGTCTCCCACAATAACATTTAACAATGGTGTAATTCTTTCAAACAGCGGTGTTGAATCTGGCTTTTTAGCAAAATACGATAGCGATGGTGTTTGTCAATGGGCAGAAAAAATTGCAGGCACTTACGCTGATCGTGTACATTGGGTGAGCCTTGATGCCAATGGCAATATTTACGTGGCTGGTCAGTTTTTTTCTTATTCTTTATCTTTCAACAATGACATAACGCTTTTGAACAGCGGCTCTGGTGATGCTTTTATAGCAAAATATGATAGCGATGGTGTTTGCCAGTGGGCAGAAAAAATAGCTGGCTCTGGCGAAGATCAGGCTCTATCAATAAATATTGATGCAAACGGCAATGTTTACGTGGTTGGCAGCTATAAATCTTCTATACTAACTTTTAGCAGCGCTATAACTCTTCCAAATAGTGGCAACAGCGATGTTTTTATAGCAAAGTATAATAGCAATGGAGTTTGTCAGTGGGCAGAAAAAATAGCTGGCGAAAGATCGGATTTTTCAGAATCAATAAGCGTTGATGCAAACGGCAATTCGTTCATATCTGGTTTTTTTATGTCTAATACATTAGAATTTAATAACGGGATAATGCTTACAAACAGCGGAACAAACTCTTATGAGGGCTTTTTAGCAAAATATAACAGCGATGGTATATGCCAATGGGCAGAGCAAGCTTCTGGACCGAGTCATGATTACATGTCTTCAATAAGCAAAACCATAAACGGCAATCTTGTCGTATCAGGATATTTTACTTCTCCTACGCTCAACTTAAATAATGATATAACGCTTACAAACAGCGGAACTAATACTTATGACAGCTTCATTGCTTTGTATGCCGATGATGTTCCATTATTAGCGCCAGTTCTTTCAGCCCCAGCCAATAACTCGGTTAATCAGCCAATCGATCCAATTTTAGAATGGCAAGCTGTTGCAGGGGCAAATTCTTATACAATTCAAGTTTCAACGGAAAACGATTTTATTACAACAATAATAAATGAAAGCGGGCTTGAAGAAACAGCATTTCAATTAAACGAATTGGATAACAACAGCACTTACTTCTGGCGAGTAAATGCAAGCGATGGCGCATTGACAAGTGATTGGAGTTTAGCGTGGAGTTTTACAACTTATAGTGAAATAAATATTGATTTAAATCAAGGCTGGAATATAATTTCTAGCAATATAACTCCAAAAAACCCTCTTTTAGATTCTGTTTTTGCTTCAATCAAAGAAAATATTGTATTCGTTAAAAACAAGTTCAGTCAATTATATGTGCCTGCTTATCAAATAAACCAAATTGGAAATTGGAACATTGCTCACGGTTATATGGTGTATGTAACAGCTCCGGCTACTTTGCAAATCACTGGAACAGCTGTTGATCCAACTGAAACAGAAATTAATTTGGTAACGGGCTGGAATTTGATTTCTTATTTACGAAACTCACAAATGCCAATTAGCACTGCATTAGCTGGAATAAGCAGTTCAATTATTTTAGTAAAAAATAATGCTGGTCAGCTTTATTGCCCTGCTTACGGATTAAAAACGCTCGGCAATATGTTGCCTGGTCAAGGCTATTGGATATACATGAGCGCGCCCGCAGCTTTTACGTATCCGGGAAATTAGCTAATTATTAATTATTAATTGTTAATGATAAATTGAAAGAAAAGATGGGCTATGCCTTTGGTGTGCAACCTGTTTTTTTTGTCATTCCGAGCGTAGCGAGGAATCCAGAGTGATTGCTGTATTGAAACGCTCTCTGGATCTTCACTACGTTCAGAAAGACGGTTCCCTTCTATCTCCCCCGCTGGCGGGGCAGGGGGTGGATCTTGGAAAAGTCATTCAGAGCGCAGCGAAGGATCCAGCGTGATTGCTGTATTGAAACGCTCTCTGGATTCTTCATCATCTATCAACATTGCTAAATAAGAATTCCATTTAATACAGTCGTATCCCTTCTTTTAAAATTTCTTTTACGAACAAATTGTCGATAGTGAAATCTTGCGTTTTGAATGGATGGATTTCCAAGTCAATGCTTGTTCGAAGCTTAGCTTTTGCAAGCCTGCTTTTGTCTTTAAATCTATTCCCTTCAAAGTCATCGGAAATCACAGCTAAGTCAATATCGCTATATTTATTTTGCTTGCCTTTTGCATAACTTCCAAAAAGTATAGCTTGTTCGATATTAACATTATCGCTTTTCGCTTCCTGAATGAATTTTTGAATTATTTCTACAATTCTATTAGGGATTTTAGCCAAAAGTAATACTCCTTGATTTTTGTAAAATGCCGCTCTGTAAATTCCTTATTAGCAGTTTTGTAAAATTCGTTTTTGATTTCTGGGTATCTGCCCTCTATGTTAAAACTGTTGACTGTTTCAAGAAATAGCTGTTGCTCATCGTTTAGCTCAATTTTTGATAGCTGTGCTAATTTCAACAAGTTGTGTATTTTAGGTGCTGCTAATTCATAGTTACGCTGAATAAACAGCGCTTTAAGAACCTTTTCAAGAACTAAATGTCCTATAAATAAACACCAATCATATTTAGCAGAATTGAAAAGAGTTTCAGCAACGCTTAAATCATTTTCAGCTGAGTCTACCCAATATTTAATATGGTCTTTAATTGTTAGCATAAAAATATTTTTCACAAAATTGCAAATAATTTACAAATTATAACAAAAACAAGCAATCAAATTTCTTCTTTAAAAAAATTCTTATAAAAGAGGCAAGGGACACCCAAACCTTGATTTTTTCGTTCAAAATGACATTTGCAAGAATCCACCCCCTGCCCCCGCCAGCGTGGGATATAGAGTGGCACCGTCTTTTTATCTCCCCCCTTTGAAAAAGTTGGTCGGGGGTATTTTATTTTTCACTTTGTCATTCCGAGCGTAGCGAGGAATCCAGAGTGAATGCTGTATAGAAACGCTTTCTGTATTCTTCACTATCGTTCAGAAAGACGGTGTCCTTCTATCTCCCCCTTTGCAAAAGGGGGTCGGGGGGCTTTCTGTATTCTTCACTTCGTTCAGGAAGACGGTTCCCTTCTATCTCCCCCTTTGAAAAAGGGGGTCGGGGGGCTTTCTGTATTCTTCACTTTGTTCAGAAAGACTTTTTTTCCCGCCAGCGTGGGACACTGGACTGTTCTATGTTTAAAGTTTAAAGCTTGCTTTAATCTTGCTCGCTTAAAATTTTCCATTGAATTCCATATAAGCTAATCGTGTTCCAATATACTTCACGAATTTTCTTTTGACCTTGCTCGTTTGTATATTCGTATTCGCTGTCTCCGGAAATAGATTGAGCTGCCTTTTCGCAAACAGAACGAAAGTCGGGATAATCGTCATAATACTCATCAAAAAATATATTTTTGCCAAGCTCTTCGTTCTTTCTGCCAACCAACACGGTGCCGCTTTTTTCAAAAACAGAAATATGCAAACCCTCTTTTAATTTTAAATCAGCAATCAAGTCTTTTAGATATTCGTTTAGGTCAATTAGAACGGAAAGTGCGCCAAGAAATTGATCATCTTGATAAATAGGGCAGGCAACCATAGCGCCCCAAATTCCTTCGTTTGCTGGAAATAGACTGCCAAAGGTAAGGTCTTTCCTTTGAAGCATTAGGAGTAGATTTTCGTCATCGCTCAAATCTTTATTAATTACAGCGGAGTATTCTGGCGGCTCTACCATTGTGATAATATTTTCTGGTGAAACGAAAGTAACGTCAAAGCCAAACTCCAATTGCCCAAACAGTTGCTGCATAGCTTTTCTTATATTCGTTGTGTCTGTTGGGTTAACTTTAATGCTATCTGCGTAGCGCTTTAGTTTTGCATTTAGAGAGCTCATATCGGAATTAACCCAAATTTTCAAGCTGTTAAGCTCTGTTGGCGGCATTTCTTGAACGGGATCATTTGAGCTTGAGCAAGCTGCAATTATAAGGGAAATCGAAAGGATAAGTAAGAGATTCTTCATGATAACAGTTCCTATAATAAAAAAAATTTATCAAGTTAATTTATCAAATTTAATAAATTTTTCAAACAAAAAAAATTTTGTGATTTCTGAGCTAATATATC
>JAAYJM010000067.1 GCA_012522895.1 Ignavibacteria bacterium | reverse complement strand
TCTATTGTAGAATAATCGCTTAAAGGGTTTGGATAGCAAGAAAAATGAATCCCGCTGCTTGCCTCAAATTCTTGCACCGAAACTTGTTCTGAATTAAGCTCGCCCGGCGTTCCACCGTAAATGTGCGATGCATACCAATTTGCAGGGTTGTTATTATCGCTGTTAAATTTATCCAATTCTAAGCTAAATCCCGTTCCATCAGCATTTTCATCCCAAGGCGATAAATGAGAATAAGCAACCGAATCAATTAAATTATTGCTTGCATCGAACAAACGAACGATATCGGGACGACCTAAACCAAAGCTAAAACTGCCAATGTAGTTTTTTACATTTGGATAGGAATTTGAAAAGCTTTCTTCATTTTCACATAAAACAAGATATTCTTTCGGCTTGACGCTTGTTCCTTCTGGAATTAGAAAAATATGGCTATCATCGTCATCTTTGAAAATCCAATTAGAAATATCAATCGTTTCTTCTGCTGTATTGTAGAGTTCAACCCAATCATCGCATTTTAAATCTTTTGAGCTTTTATACATAATTTCGTTAAAAATAATCGTTCTTTCCTCTGGATTTTCTTTGAGTTTGAAAATTGGATTTAGAACCACTTCCGCAGAGTCGAAAGCGATTCTAAGGCAACTGCTATCTGGAAGGAGTGGATTTCCCCAGCTTACAAATTCATAGCCCTGCTTTGGAACTGCTTCCAGAGTAACAGGGATGCATTGAAAATATTTCATGCCGCCCAGAAAGTCTTTTCTTTCAAAGTCGTGTAGCTTAAAATCGCCCCCTTCTATATTTGACAATTTACAAACAATTTTCCCTATACCTTTTAATTTATAGTGAGTTAGAAGGTTTGAAAGAACAGAATAATTTCTTTGCAATAAAAACTCTTTAATCGCGTGAATCTCGTTTTCCCAATCAAGCACTGAGCCTTCCCAACGCTTTTGTTGGCTTGGTATTTCATCTTTGATCTGCTCGGCTATGCTTTCTAATAATGGAATTGTGTTGCTTTTATGCAGTTTTGTTGCGAAAATGCCTGCAAAACCGTTAAGCATATAATGTTTAAATTGCTCGTTTTCAAGCAGCTTTATCATCATTTTTGAAAACATTTTTGTAGAATCTTTAAGCACAAACAGACTATAATTGATATAGTTAAAATTATTTCCCAAGGCAATATCGGAATCATAAGCAACCCAACGCCACTTGCCATCAAAATCTGTTGAAGACCAATACTTTTGATTTCTTTCGGGCCAATCTGGTATTCCGCTCCAAATCCTAAAAACGAAATAATTTATTAAACTTTTCAGGTCAACAAGCTTTTCTACTTGTTTAAACTGATTAGGGTTAGACATATCGTTATTTTCTATAAAATCAAGCAGTTCTAAGTAAGAATCTCTACTTCCACAAAGAAGAACGGCTTTGTCTTCAATTAAATTCAAGTTCTTTTTTGAAACAGCATATTTTATTGAAATGTGATCATCGTCAATCCTTTCTCTTAAATTTTGCAAGCCGTAATATTCACCATTGATATACACAACTGCAGGTCGGTAATTGCTCGCTCCCAAATTCATTTGCAGCGCTAATTTGCAAGCAAAGCCATCGCGAAGAAAAGCTTTGCCCCAGTCTCCGCCAGCGTTTCTTAAAAGCAGCTTGTCGTAAGTTTCGTAACTATTATCTTTAAAGAAAGGATATTCAAATTTTGAAAGAGCATACCTGCTTTTCGCTATTATGGATAACGATTTTTGAGGATATTTTGGCGCACGGGAAGTAAAACCGTGTAGTTTCATCCCAGCTTTTCCAGAAAAATTGGGATAACTTTTATCTTTTTCATAGAACTCAAAATCTGCTTCTACCTCCATTTTTTTGAAAACGTTAGCCTCGTTCATAATTCCTCTATCCCTGTCCCACAAGTCTATAGAATCAACAATCACCGACACAACAGGCAATTTGTGAGTATTTTCTTCTATAAAATATGATTTTGATACTGTTTGACTTGGCACGGAGTTTTCGGCGTAAGTTTTTGCCCTCACAATAGTTGTCTTGTCTATTTCAATCGGATTCCCTTCAAATAAAAAAGAATTTTCATTTGGTTCAGAAGAATTTAATGTATAATAAATTTTTTCTTCTAGCTTACTGTTTAAAAAAGTAAGTGAAAGCTCTTGGCTGTGCCAGCCTGCTTCTATTGAAAATTCTGGCTCTTCTGCAAAAGCATAACAAGGATTTGCGTTTTCAAAGCTTGGAGTTGAAGGGTAAAAATAAGCAAATTCATTTTCACCATTTGGATACCTCCCATAGCTAATATCTGCTTTTAACTCTGGAAATGACAAACTGTCGACTAATTCCGCTTTGTTGTTCCAAAGGAAAACCGTTTCGCCTTCCTTGCTTAAAGAAAAGTTTGTGTGTAATTCTTTATAGAATCGTTTATAAAATATTTGATTTGTGTTGTTAAAACTGTTTAATTTCGCGAAGCTAATTGTATCGCCATTTAAAACCAAATCCTTAAAAAGTCCTTTGGATAGCTTTCCATTTTCCGTTCCAGAAATTGCAATTCCAAGATAGACAGAGTCCTTATTGTCGTAATGAAATTTGCCGAAATTAAGCCAGTCAAAGCTGTTTTTGAGGAGCAAATACGCAAGCACGGTGTCGTTTTCGCGCTTTAATCGGACAAATACATTTGGGAATTGAATTGGCTTCACGGCGTGACTTCTATTTGGCGCCTTGCCTTGTTCCTCTCTAAATAAGCAGAAATAAGAGCCGCGTCTTTGAATTTTGCTGTTCATTGAAATATACTTTGATCTTGCGGTTAGAGAATCTCTTAGCATTAAGCCAGCAAGCCCAAAAAAGAAACCCGATTGAAAGAAGGGGATTTTAACTGAAATATCGAAATCGCCAGCCACTTTTAAATATTCGTAATGAAAGTAATCATCTTTCGCCCATTCTACCGCACCTTGTCCCCCGGCTTCAATTAAATAATTGCCTGAGCTTATTCGATTTTTGTCTGAGGCAAAGAGAATTAGATAGCTTTTTGCTCCTATTGTGGTGTCGGGTAAAACCCAAGCTTTTTCAAAATTGTTCTTGTCGTAAATTCTCCAATCTTTCAAGCGAACGGGGGAATAGCCGCTGTTATAAAGTTCAATCCAATCGCTTGCCTCGTAATCCTCATCGAGCAAGGACTCTGCGTTTGAAGAGCATATTTCATTAATAATTACTTGGCTACTCGCAAGCGAAAAACCAAAAAGAAGTAAAAAAAGAATAAATACGAACTTTCTCATTGAAATCTTTTTTATTGTTCAACACATTCTATTAAGAAAAACACATCAGAATGTATTCTGTCTCAAAATTAAAAAATATTAATAAAAAAAAGGAAGAATAGGAAGTGAACAGGGGGGCTTAGTTTCGTTCAGAATCCAGAGAAAAAACATTCATCGCAGATCGAAATAAACGTAAATCAATGTCAACCAACGGGTTAATCCGTTGATTGATTTCGCATAGCCCGTTGGTAAATTCCGCTTCCTTCCTCCTTCAAATTTGAACTTGGGAAGGAGTGGAAAAAAGATGTGCCACACTTTCCCAAGTGTGGCAGATCTTAGTTAATATAGTTCAGCTTGGGAAGGAGAAGCAGAAAAAAAAGATGGACTCCACCTCTAAATCAATTTGTTGTCGTTTTTTCTGCTTTTTTCTTTTTTTTGATTTAAAATTGCTTTTACAAAGCTGATAAATAGGGGATGGCCGCTCACTGCGCGCGATTTTAATTCTGGGTGAAATTGAACCCCAATAAACCAGGGATGCTCTTTTATTTCAATGATTTCAACTAATTTTCCATCAGGGGACAATCCGCTTAAAATCATACCGTTTTCTTCTAAAATTGCTCGATAGTCGTTATTCAACTCATATCTATGGCGGTGGCGTTCTGATATTTCCAGCTTTTCGTAAGCTTTAAAAGCGTTTGTGTTTTCTTTGAGTATGCAAGGAAAGGCGCCAAGCCGCATTGTCCCGCCTTTATTTTTGACGTCCTTTTGAGCCTCCATTAAATCTATAAGCTTATGCTCTGTGCTTTTGTCCATTTCGGAGGAATTTGCTTCGCTAAGCCCGCAAACGTTTCTTGCAAACTCGACAACGGCACACTGCATACCGAGACAAATGCCAAAGAAAGGAATTTTATTTTCGCGAGCATATTGAATTGCGATTAGCTTGCCTTCAAAACCCCGATTGCCAAAACCGGGACCTACGAGAATACCATCAAAACAAGCCAATTTCTTTGCAACTTGTTCTTCTTTAATGTCTTCAGCATTGATTAATTTGAGATCAACTTTTGTATTGTTTATCGAGCCACTATGAATAAAAGCTTCAAGTATGCTTTTATAAGAATCAGCATACTTTGTGTATTTGCCAACCAAAGCTACATTAACTTTGTATTTTGGATTAATTATTTTATGAACAAAACTTTTCCAAGTATCAATTTTCGCTTCTCTAATAGGTAAATTCAATTTATTCAGAACAATTTCAGCTAAGCCGTTTTTAGCCAGCATAAGCGGGACTTCGTATATAGTATTTTTTGCGTCAAGGACGTCAATTACCGACTTTTCATCAACGTTACAAAACAAGGCGATTTTTGCTCTTTCTTCTTTGGAAAGTCTGTATTCGGAGCGGCAAAGGAGAATATCTGGTTTAATTCCATATTCCATCAAAGTTTTAACGGAATGTTGAGTAGGCTTTGTTTTCAGCTCGCCACTTGTTTTAATGTAAGGGATGTAAGTTAAATGGATATTTAAGGTGCTGCAAGCCCCTCTTTCCCAAGAAAACTGCCTTGCTGCTTCGAGGAAGGGGAGTGATTCTATATCGCCGACCGTCCCGCCTATTTCGAATATAATAAAATCGTAATCCCCATCGTAATGAGCCATTCTTCTCTTTATTTCATCGGTGATGTGAGGGATTACCTGCACGGTTTTTCCAAGATAATGTCCTCTACGTTCTTTTTGAATGACTTCGTAATAAACTTGTCCGGTTGTGGTGTTGTTATGCTTGGAAAGTGAAGTATCGAGGAATCTTTCATAATGCCCAAGATCTAAATCGGTTTCGGTGCCATCGTCAGTTACATAAACTTCTCCGTGCTGGAAAGGACTCAAAGTTCCGGGGTCTACGTTTATGTATGGATCAAGCTTCATTGATGTTACTGTCCAGCCCTGTTTTTTAAGTAAAAGCCCGAGCGAAGCAGAGACAATACCTTTTCCTAATGAAGATAAAACTCCTCCAGTGATAAAAATAAACTTTGTTTCTTTTTTAACATCATCATTTTTTTTAATTTTACTTATTTCCATTTTAAAATAAATTATATATTTGTAAAATTACTGATTGCAAATTAGCTTAATTTTTATTAACAAAAAGAAAACACAATTTAAGAATAAAAGATTATATGAAAAATTATTTGATCGCTGCGATAGTAATTTCCTTAATAGCAATCTCTTGCAGCCGAAAAGAAGCTGACACAAATGAAATTAGTTTTTGGCATTTTCAAAGCGAACCAAATCAGAAAAAAGTATTGATGGAGTTAATAGCAGAATTTGAAAAAGAATTTAACTGCACCGTAAAGACAACTGAGCTGAGTTGGAATGATGGAAAAACAAAGCTATTTGCTGCTTTTAATTCTAATAGCGCGCCGGATATTATTGAGTTAGGCTCAGATTGGGTTGCCCAATTTTCTTCTACAAAGTCTAAAAACGGCAGCATTCTTTTGCCTCTTGACTCAAATGAATTTGATATAAAGCAGTTCGTTGATTTTTCACACGCGCCCTGCTTTTGGAAAGGCACTCAGTATGCCCAGCCTTGGACGGTAGATACTCGTGTTCTTTTTTACAATAAAGATTTGCTGAAAAAAGCAAAAAACTCAGACGAGGCGCCAAAGACAATAGATGAGATGATCGAGCTTTCTGCAGCCATTAATAACAATGAGCAAGGGATTTATGGTTTTGGAGCAAACGGCTCAGATCCTCACCGCTTATACAAAAAAATTCTTTATTTTATTTGGACTTATGGAGGAGGAGTTTTTGACGATAGCGGGGCGCCAATCCTTTTTTCTAAGGAAAACATCAAAGCACTTGAAATATATAAAGAGCTTTCTAATTATGGACTTATAGAAACTCAACGTCAGCTTGATTCATACTTCGTTCAAGGCAAAATTGCCTTTTGGCTTTCAGGCGCTTGGCTTATTGATAAGATTTCTCGCGAGAATCCAAATTTAAACTATGGCATTGCTTTAGTTCCTAGCACCGATCAATCAGCTGTTGGCATATCTTTTGCAGGGGGAGAGTATTTAGCAATTAATGCTAAAACAAAAAAAGCTGATCTTTCAAAAAAGTTTATTAAGTTTTTAAGTAAGGGTGAAAATACTTTAAAATATTGCGAAAAAGTTAGAGAAGCTGGTTTTCCAGCAGATAAAGAATTTTATAATCACGAGTCATATAAATCTATCAAATTTAAAAGCATTTTTGCTGAACAGTTGAATTATTCGAAAATGACACCAGTAGTCCCTAACTGGTTGGATATAGAGGAGCTTATTGAAAATGCAGTAGTTGAGGTCTTACTTGCAAAAAAATCGCCTTACGAAGCACTGCTTGAAGCACAAGAACAGATTAAGCAAATTGTTAAATGAAGAAACTGACTTTAAAATGTGATTTTTTATTATATTAGCTGTAAAAAAATTGATGTTTAAAAAATAATGAAAAAAATATTAGTAATTGATGATGCAGAGTTTATATTAGAGACAACAGCGACAATTTTAAAATTCGAGGGCTATGATATTAAAACAGCTGATAATGGCAGAAAAGGTATTGAGCTTGCGTTTCAAGAGTTGCCAGACTTAATACTTTGCGATATATCAATGCCAGAAGTCGATGGATACGAGGTTTTAACTACAATCCGAGCTAATGCTCAAACAGCGACAATCCCGTTTATTTTTCTTACTGCTTTTACTGAAAAATCCGAGCAGCGAAAGGGAATGGAAAAGGGAGCCGATGACTTTATAGTGAAGCCATACACAAGGGAGGAGCTTGTAAATGCTATTGACGCCCAATGGAATAAACATCAATTATTTGCACAACAAGTAAAAGAAAAAGTCGAGGAGGTCGGGAGAAATGTTACTTATGCTCTTCCACACGAATTTAGAACCGTTTTGAATGAAGTAATAGGGACTGCCAAATATTTAAAGTCTACTGCGGAGCAAATTAGCTCTTCTGAAATTGTGGAATTTGCGGGCGACATTATCTTTTC
This sequence comes from Ignavibacteria bacterium, assembly GCA_012522895.1. Classification (GTDB taxonomy): domain Bacteria; phylum Bacteroidota; class Ignavibacteria; order Kapaibacteriales; family UBA2268; genus JAAYJM01. Next base: position 26,543 of record JAAYJM010000067.1, on the reverse strand, counting down.
TTCTAATCGATTGCTTAAAATAACGGAAAACTTTCTCACTTATGTAATGTTGGAATCGCTTGCCGCTGACCCCGTAAAAATAAAGCAGATGAGAGCTATGCGAACTGAGGAACCTGTTGCAATGGTTGTGGATATCGCATACCTAAAAGCTGACCAATACAAGAGAGTTGACGATCTTTTTATAGACGATATGGTGGATAAAATTTCCGTTGAGATTTCTACTGAAAACTTCCACAAAGTTTTTGATGAACTAATTGACAATGCTTTTAAATTTTCCAACCAATCTAAAAAAGTGTCTATAAGAACATTTATTGAAGATAGCCACCTTTGTATTTCCATCACAGATGAAGGACGAGGGATGACAAAAGATCAAATAAATGGAATTGCAGCCCTTGCCCAATTTGAAAGAGCTATGCACGAGCAGCAGGGAGTAGGGTTAGGACTTGTTATTGCCAAAAAGATAGTAGAGATTCACGGGGGCAAATTTCTTATAGAAAGCAAAGAAGGCGAGGGAACCACAATTACTTTTTCCCTTTTTTATAATAAAATATAGTATATTTTGTTTTTTAATATTTGCTACTTTTTTTAACATAAATTGCTTATGCAAATAACAAAAATTTTTAGCAGAAACGCCTAAGCACTGTTAATGCAATAAGTCCCAAGAAAATACGCAAAAGGACTTTGTTCCATCCAGCTCTAAATCCCCAGTAGAATAATGCCGCAAGCATAACTCAAGCATAACTATAATTAGCCAATGGGAATGATCTAAGCTCCAGAATGCAAGCTCATCAATGACAGTTCTAATAAAGTTAAAAATGCTATTAGCACTCCAAAAAACGATAAAGCACTAATTTTTATTATTTCTTTGATTTTCAAGTTAATTTTATTAATTTTATTTTATTGAAAAATGAAGAAATTTTAATGTTCGTTTGAATTCGGAAAAAAATAATCAATAAATAGCTTTATATCAAGAGAATGGAGTAAAATTATGTCTCAAGAGAAGTTCGTTCCATTTGTAGCATCATCATCGAATATGGCGGAGATGACAGTTCGCGCATTAATACTCGGTTTGTTAATGGCTGTAATCTTAGGTGCTGCAAATGCTTACCTTGGTCTCAAAGCTGGTATGACAATCGCAGCAACTTATCCAGCTGCCGTGATTGGAATGGCAGTTTTACGTGCATTTAAAGGAACAATTTTAGAAGAAAACTTTGCCCGAACCGTAGGTTCGATAGGTGAATCTGTTGCTGCCGGCGCAATCTTTACCTTGCCCGCTTTTTTCATTGCTGGTATTTGGCCCGAGTTCTACACCACAACAAACTATATAATTGCTGCCTCCATTATGGCGGTGGGTGGTATACTCGGCATTATGTTCGTTGCATTGCTTCGGCGAATAATGGTAGAAAATAAGGAACTGCCTTATCCCGAATCGGTAGCCGCAGCAGAAATTCATAAGGCTGGACAATCTGGCACCTCTGGCAGCTCGCATCTATTTTTCGCAATGATTGGCGGCGCCTTAATAAAAGCATTTGGAGAGCTGAAACTATTTGCTACTTCATTTCAGCACTTTTTCGTTTTTGGCAAACAAACCATACCCGGTAGCACCTTCCAAGCGCAAGGTGGCTTGATGTTCAATTCATTCACAATTAGTCCCGCTTATATGGGCGTTGGCTATATTATTGGTCCCCAACTTGCTTCGCTTGCCTTTGGTGGCGGCTTGATTGCTTGGGGGCTTTTAACACCAATAATCCAATACTTCATTATGCCCTATTACCCGCAAGATGGCGCACTTACGGCAATGGAGGTTTGGGGAAAAATAGTGCGACCAATTGCCATCGGAGGTATGCTTGTCGGAGCAAGCTATACTTTATTCAAAATGAGAAAAAGCTTAATTACTGGGATTGCCCGCTCAGTTGGTGATGTGAAAAGAGCTGCTGCTGGTATGGCTTCTGACGTAGAAAGAACAGAAAAAGACATAAGCTTTACTTGGATTATGGCTGGAATCGTCTTTGTTGCAGTTTGCACTTTCATAATCACATTTTTTGTATTTAACGCATCTTTGCTCATCTCAATCGTTGCGGCGACGGTAATGATTATTTTAGCATTTTTCTTTGCCGCAGTTTCGGGTTATTTAGTTGGAATTATGGGCTCGAGCAATAATCCTATAAGCGGACTAACTTTGACCGCACTTGTAGTAACTGCGGTTATTTTAGTTGCCCTGGGTGCTACTGGTCAAGAAGGAGTGGCAGCAGTGCTTGGAGTGGCAGCAATCGTATGTGTTGCCGCTGCTGTTGCAGGTGAAATGCTTCAGGACTTAAAAGTTGGGCATATACTCGGTGGAACTCCTTGGAAAATGCAGCTTGGTGATATAATTGGTGTTGTCATTGCAGCGGCAGTCCTTTTTGTTCCGCTTTTCATACTGCACGAGGGGGACGTTTCTTTGGGAAATATGCAAGGCTACGCTGGTGGCTTTGGAAGTAAGGAATTGCCCGCTCCTCAAGCATCGCTTATGGCAATGCTTTCAAAAGGAATTGTGGGTGGCGATATGACTTGGCCCCTTATTATCGTTGGAATGCTGATGGGCTGCGCACTGATTTTAATTCGCGCCGGAAGCCCTATGCTCATCAGCGTTGGTATGTATCTTCCCTTTGGGACGGTGTTTGCTATTTTCATTGGCGGGATAACTAAGGGCATTCTTGATATGGTTTGCAAAAAAAGAGGGTTTAATGAAGGGCAGAGGACGAGGGTCGATAATGTTGGAGTGCTCCTTGCGGCAGGCTTCATAGCGGGAGAGGCGCTGATTGGCTTGCTCTTCGCTGGTTTTGCTTTTGGAGAAATACAAATGCCAGCGATATTTAGCTCGCCACCCTTTAGCATCGGACTTATTGTAGTTGTAATTGTTTCGCTCTTTTTAATATTCACCCCTGCTCGTAACGCTGGAAATGCAGACGATCCTGCTCCACCAAAATCAATGTAAATGTTTTTTATATTCATCCGATGACTTCAAGTTATCGGATGAATATCTCTCTGGCTTCTTCACTACTTACAGAATGAGCTGTAAGAAAAATCTGTTTAATTGCATAGCGAAAAAATTCTATACTTTATAGATGATTTATATAAATTTATTATATTGCAATTACGTAAATTGTGTTTTTAAACAATGTAAAAGGAATTGAATATGGGAGCAAAATTAGTCCAAATTTGCGAGGAAGCAAAGAGAATTGGCGGACTCAAAGCTCAAATGAGAATGGCAGTTTTAACAAAAACTCCATCTTCTCAAGCTGCAACTGTGCCTGATACCCCCGAGAATGTTGCTTTATTTCAAAATGCGTTGAACGAAATTAAAAAAGAAAATTAGGAGAATTTATGAGCAGAGTATTAAAACCAGAGTTTATTATCGAAAACTATTTCGATGCAAAAAACAAAAGACACTTTTTGAATGGTGAACAAACTGTGCTTCACTGCCATCACTATGCAGCGCTTTATTCTCAGCTCGCTCTCGATGCTGACGAAACAAAGCTGCTAAGCGATGTTGCTGAGGAAACTTTTTATAGAACAATTATTGATTATTTTAAAAAGCACCAAATTTGCAGATTAGAAGACAGAATTGATATTGTTTCTGAATACTATTCTGTGTTAGGACTTGGGCAATTGATTGTGAATTTTGCTGGTGAAGACTCAGGTGAGGTTGAACTGCCTGTTTCCCACATTGACGCTGGCTGGAGAAGAAAATGGGGCAATTATGATAAGCCAGTTAATTATATTACTGGCGGCTTCATTTGTGCCATCTTTTCTGCAATTTTCGACAAACCAACTCACTATTACAAAGCCATTGAAACTCAAAGCATTGTAATGGGGAACAAAGTTTCAATTTTTAAAGTTATTCATTAAAAGGAGAGTTATTATGGCTATAGATAGAAAGAAAATCATTGAAGAAATGTCTAAAGTTAGTGCGGAAAGCAACGAAGAAGGCATTATCGAAGGTTTTAATGTAATGGTGAATAGGCTTCCGGCGGCTTTTTGGAATTCTTTTGCTGAACGGCTCTCAACGAAAGCAAGTCCAGAAATGCTTGAGGCAACTGAATATTTGCTGGTAAATGCAGCTCAAGAGTGTGGCTATCACACTGGCTATGGAATCATTACTTCTGAAGAATGGAAGAGAATTGTTGTTCCAATGATTGAAAAAGCGCCAGAAGATATTCTTTATGGAGCTTATGCTGTGTTTACTGCTTGGGGCTGGGCTAACGCTGAAGTGATTGAGCTTGTTCCAGGGGAGAAAATGGTGGTGCGTGCATATAATTATTATGAGTCTGACGTAGCAAAATATGGAAAGTCCAAAAAAATGAGCGCTTACATGATAAGAGGCGTTTCAGCTGCTTTTATGGCATTAGCTTATGCCGGTGAATACAGCAGCTCTAACGAAGGAGATAGAATTAGTGCTTTTAAGTGCGAGCAGGTGAAAGGAATAGAATGCGGCGATGATTACGGCGAATTCATTGTTACAAAAAGCTAATCGCAAGCATTTGCTTTTTGCTTAATCAAATCTCTAAACAAAATGTATGGTGGGCTTCATCTATAAAGTGAAGCTCATTTTTTTTGCAAAAATTATTTAATTTACAATTATTGTTTAATTTTCTTATTTTTGTAGAAAAAAACAAGGAAATGAAAATGAAAATAATAAGTTTAGAAGCCGGTCCTTTGGCAACAAGATTCTATTTGATTCATACAGATGCAAGTAATTATGCCGTGCTTATTGATGCACCTTTGGACTGCGCTGAAAAAACAATGTATCATTTAGAAAAGCATAATTTAGAATTAAGAATTATTTTGTTAACCCATTCCCATTGGGATCATTTCGCTGGTGCCCCGAAGTTAAAGGAATTAACAGGCGCCGCGATTGCAGTTCATACTTTAGACGAATATAGATTACTCGACCCTATGAAGCACAGTATAGTCCCATTAGATTTTGAGCTATCTCCTATTAAACCCGATGTTTATTTGCAAGAAGAAATGGATATACTTTTTGCTGACTATAGTTGCTTTCAAGTTCTGTCCACCCCCGGGCATACAGAGGGGAGCGTTTGCTTTGTTGAGAAAAATAAAAAAGTGATTTTCACTGGCGACACCTTATTTAAAAATAGTGTTGGCAGATACGATTTCCCTGGCGGCAATTACGAAGATTTAAAAAATTCTATAAAAAATAAAATACTTACATTGCCAGATGATTTTACCATTTATCCGGGGCATGGTATGAAAACAACAATCGCTGATGAGAAAAAGTATAATCCATTCATTCGATTTGAGTTAGATTAGGAAAAAATGCAAAAAGAGTTTTCTGTATTGTTTTTTTTAAAAAGAATTGTTTTCGTATTTTCCTTGTTGATTTTGCTTAGCGGCTGCTATTCTTTTACTGGAAGCTCAATCCCGGGGCATATTAAAACAATTCACATTAGCTCAATTCGGGATAATAGCGGCTATGGAAACCCAAATTATCGAGAGATGCTAACTCAAAGCATAATTGATAACTTTAGAAGAGATAATTCTTTGGAGCTTGTAGAATCTGCCTCCGACTCCCGCTTGAATATTATAATTTCTTCTATAAGAGACGAAATTTCAACCGTTCAAGCAGGTGAGTTGGAAAAAGAAAGAAAGATGACCATTACTTGCGAGGCTGAATATATTGATAATGTGAAAAGAACTAGCTTTTGGAAAAAAAATTTTTCAATTTATAGCGTCTATAATATAGATAATGCCCAAGCAAATAGGGAGCAGGCAATCAGTGAGATTTTAGAGCAAATATCTGAAGATATAATGTTAGCCGTAGTTTCCGGCTGGTAAAATTTATTTTCTGCAAATGCTTGCCTTTTAGCTTTCCAAACTATTTGAAAGCCTAAATTTCTCCAAAGCCATCTTCAAATAATGCAATAATGTTGTTTGCAGCTTTTTGCTCGTCCGGACCTTCGGTTCTTAAAATTAGCTCAGCCCCCTTTTCAGCAGTGAGGGTCATCACCCCGATTATACTTTTTGCATTAACGGAATATCCGTCCCGCGATAGAAATACCTCCGATTTAAAAGCAGCTGCAGTTTTAACGATAATAGCAGCGGGTCTTGTGTGAATACCAGCGTTATTTATTACTGTAACTTTTGTTTCTACCATTTTCCAAATTATTTTTCTATAAAACTTTAAATTCAATTAAAAAAAATCGAATATAATGATTATTTTTAAAAATATTAGCTAATTTTTTTAAAAAAGAAATATATTTGTATATTAGAATTTGCAAATTGAGTTGCAAATAGAAAATTATTAATATTTTGGAGCATAAATGGCTCGTATTTACATAGATGGCAAGCCTTGTAAAGGAAATCCGAATCAGACAATAATTGAGGTTGCTTACCAAAATGGCATAACAATCCCTCATTTTTGCTGGCACCCGGAACTTTCCGTCTCTGGCAACTGCCGTATGTGTCTTGTTGAGGTTGGACTTCCCAAACGCCTTGCTGACGGCTCTTTTGAAAAAGATGAAAATGGAAAGACAATAATAAATTTTTTTCCAAAACTGCAAATCGCTTGTGCCACGCAGATTAGCGATGAAATGCAGGTCCGCACTTTGAGCAAAGCGGCAATTAAAGCGCAAGAAGCAGTTATGGAATTTCTTTTAATAAATCACCCTTTGGACTGTCCAATTTGCGATGAGGCTGGGCTGTGCAAACTTCAAGAATATGCTTTCCGTTATTCTGATGGAGAAAGCCGCTTTATAGAAACAAAGAACCATAAGGACAAGCGAGTGTCTTGGGGTCCTAACGTGCTTTATGATGCTGAGCGTTGTATCTCTTGCTCCCGTTGTATTCGCTTTGCTCAAGAAATTGCTAAGCAAGATGTTCTTACATTCTTTAATCGCAACGACAAGGTTACTATTAAGCTATTTGAAGACAAGGAGTTCGATAGTCCATACTCAATGAATGTCATAGATATTTGCCCTGTTGGAGCTTTGACAAGCAAAGATTTCCGCTTCAAATCGCGGGTTTGGGATATGAGCTTTAATCCTTCAATTTGCACTGGTTGCTCGCGTGGCTGCAATGTGAAAATTGGAGTTCGCAACAATGAAATTCTACGCTATGACCCTGCTCCAAATCCTTATGTAAATAAATTTTGGATCTGCGATTGGGGAAGGCTTAACATTTACCCAACTGTAAATGAAAATAGAATTACTGAGCCAATGATTAAAAAAGAAGGGCAATTAGTCTCTGTTTCTTGGCAAGAAGCTATTGCTTTTGCATCAAACAATTTAAAAAAATACAAGCCGTCTGAAATAATGTTCATCGCTTCCGCAAAAAGCAGCAATGAAGACAATTACTTATTTGCAAACTATGTGAAAAAAATCTTAAAATCCAATAATTTAGATTTTATAAAGCATTACGAAGAAGCGTTTGCCGATGATTTTCTACGAACAAGCGACAAAGCACCAAACACAAATGGACTGATTGAGCTTGGACTATCGGGCAATAAAGGAACTCAAATAAGCGATTTGATTGCAAAAATTCGCTCAAAGCAAATCAAGGTTTTGCACAGCTTAGATGAGGACATTTTAAAAATTGAGGGTTTGGAAAATGAATTAAAGAATTTGGAGTTCATAATAGTTCATTCTTCTAATAAGAATAAAATCAGTAAATTAGCAGATCTTGTTTTTGCTGCATCTACTTTTGCGGAATCCGAAGGCACTTTCACAAATGAAGATAAGCGCGTTCAGCATTTTGAACCCTTTCTTAGAACAGCAGAAAATCAACGCTATATGGGAATGAAAATGAGCCGCTTGGATAAATTCGGCTCACACAACGACAGATGGACTCAGCACGAGCTTCGCCACTCTAAACAGAATTGGGCAATTCTCCAAATGCTCGCTAAGCAATTAGGGGCAAACTGGAACTATAAATCTTCTTCCGATATTTTTGACGAAATTTCAAATCAGGTGCCAAGTTTTAAAGGAATGAACTACCAATTATTAGATTATTATCAAGGCTTAACGCTTGGAAAAGCTGACAAGCCAGATGAAAAGGTGCTGAACTATCTTTCACACTATTTAACGCCTGTTTGGTAACTTATGCAATACAGGGGATAAGTGCAGGATCGTCACTCTGAACGTAGTGAAGAGTCCAGAGTAATTAGGGAATAGAAAAATTTTCTGGATTCTTCACTTTGTTCAGAAAGACGGTGCCCTTCTATCTCCCCCTTTGAAAAAGGGGGTCGGGGGGATTTTCTGGATTCTTCACTACGTTCAGAAAGACTTGGCAATAACGCAAAGCTCAGGGCTTTTCAAGTGCAAGCCTTTGCTTGTTTACATTATTTTAATTCAAACAAGAAAAGAAATCTCAAGAAAAATCGTTAATTTTATTTTTTCCTATTTACAATTTGGGAAAAAGTAAAAACGTTTTAATAATTATTAATTTATTTAAGAACAGAAAGAAATGGCGAAAAAAAGATTAGTAGTAGTTGAGTCTCCATCAAAAGCAAAGACGATTAACAAATACCTCGGAAAAGACTATTTAGTGGAAGCCTCGGTTGGGCATATCAAAGATTTAGTGAAATTCGGACTTGGAGTCGATATAAATAAAAATTTTGAGCCAAAATATCAAACTATACGCGGAAAAGCTGAAATCGTAAAAAGATTGAAAAGTCAAGCTGAAAAAGTTGAAGAGGTGCTGATTGCAACAGACCCAGACCGCGAAGGCGAGGCAATAGCTTGGCATATAGCTCAAGAAGTTAAGCAAAAGAATCCAAATATAAAGCGACTTATTTTCAATGAAATAACGAAAAATGGCATTAGCGGCGGACTAAAAAACTTGCGCGATATTGACGACAATCTTTTTCAAGCTCAGCAAGCAAGAAGGGTGCTTGACCGACTGATCGGCTTTCAGGTTTCTCCTTTCGTTTCCAAAGCAATGCTCGATAAAACAAGTCAAGCTCTTTCAGCTGGCAGAGTGCAATCCGTTGCCCTCCGTCTGATTTGTGAGCGGGAGAGCGAAATACGGTCTTTCGTTCCGATTGAGTATTGGTCGGTGCTTGGCACTTTTTTAACGGAGGAAAAATCTACTATTAAAGCCCGTTTAGTGGGTTTTAATGGAAAAACAATCAAAAATCCAGAGGGTTCAGCAAAATCGAACAGCGACTCCGAGCAAAAGAAAATCGATAAAAAGCTTGAATCATTGAATTTCATTAGAAGCGAAGGCGAGGCAAAAGATTTAATTGAGAGAATAAAAAAAGATAGCTTTTCAATAGAATCTATACAAAAAAAGCAAGTAAAACGAAACCCATATCCTCCTTTCACCACAAGCAGTTTGCAGCAAGAAGCGGCAAAACGGCTCGGTTTTTCCAATAAAAAAACTATGACACTTGCCCAAACGCTTTATGAAGGTGTTAATATTGGAAGTGAAGGCTCAATCGGTTTAATTACTTATATGAGAACGGATTCTGTTCGCATTTCTCCAGATGCACAAAGTCAAGCAAGGGATTACATTCAAACTATTTATGGCAAAGAGTATTTGCCAGCAAAGGCGCCCTTTTATTCTTCTAAATCATCGAATGTGCAGGACGCTCACGAAGCTATTCGTCCCACATCAATTGAGAACTCTCCAAAGCAGATTTCAAAATATTTGGATAGAGATGCCGCAAGGCTTTATGAATTAATATATAATCGTTTTCTTGCTTCTCAAATGGCGCCAGCGATAATTGACCAAACCACAGTCAATATTTCAAGTGAAAACTTTTTATTTAGAGCAACGGGTTCAATTATTAAATTTCAAGGTTTTTTAATCGTTTATTCCGACTTAAAAGAGGATTCGCAAGCGGACAAGGAAGAAAGCGGGCTTTTACCAGCAAATCTAAAAGAAAAAGCGCCTTTAGATTTGGAAAAATTGGATTATCAAAAGCACCAAACTAAGCCCAAGCCACGCTTTAATGAAGCAAGTATTGTTAAAGAGCTTGACGAGTTAGGCATTGGACGCCCAAGCACTTATGCCACAATTATCAGCACTTTGATTGAAAGAAAATACGTTAATTTAGAGAGCAAGGTCTTTTTCCCAACGGAATTGGGTATTGGTGTGGTTGAGGTTTTGCTGAAATATTTCCCCGAGCTTTTCAACGTGGATTTCACGGCGGAAATGGAAACCAAACTTGACGTAATTGCAGAAGGGAAGAGCAGCTATCTCGATGTTGTAAAAGATTTTTATGGTCCTTTCAAAGAATCTTTGGACAGAGCAGAAAACAAAAACGATATTCCAGAAATAATATGTGATGAATGCGGCGCCCCGATGCTGATTAAAGTAAGCAAAAGAGGCCGATTCCTTGGCTGTTCCCGTTATCCAGATTGCACTTTCACTAAACCACTTCCAAAAAGCGCTCAAGAAGAAAAGAAAGAGCCAGAAATAGCTGAAGGGATTACCTGCGATCTTTGTGGAAAACAAATGGTGGTTCGTGAAGGACGCTATGGGAAATTTTACGGCTGTATTGACTATCCAAATTGCAAAGGGATTAAGCAGATTTCTACTAATGTGAAATGTCCGAAGTGCGCTGAGGGCGTGCTAAGTGAAAGGTATAGTCCAAAAACAAAAAAGAAATTTTGGGGCTGCTCAAACTATCCAAAATGTGATTACTTAACGAATTATGAGCCAATAAACAGGGCTTGTCCCAACTGCAATCACTATTATATAGAAGCTCGTTTTAGGAAAAAAGCTGGTGAATGGGAAAGATATTTAAAATGTCCAAAATGCAACAGTGAATTTGAAAACTAAGTTTTCCCAATCAAAAGTTTTTAATATTTTTAGGATATGGAAATAACAGAAGAAAAATCTTTGCAAAGGGCAACGCTGAAAGAACTTGAATTTTATCAGGTTTTAGAACTTATTGCCAAAAAAGCACATTCAGACCTTGGAAAGGAAATTATTTTAAATTCCGAGCCAAACGATGACATTCAACAGCTGCAAAATGAACACAATTTAATAGAAGAAACGGCACAGCTCTTGCTTTATGACGACTCGCTTCCGCTTGAAGGGCTAAGCGATGTTCGTTCAAAGCTGTTCAAGGCACAAATAGAAAATTCAGTTTTAAGCACCGGCGAGCTGCTTGCTGTTAAAGATTTTATTCGACTTTGCCGCCTGCTGAAAAGCTATTTTAACAGTCGCAGCGAAAAATATCCATATCTTTATGATGAAATTTCCCAGTTAAGTGAAAATATTTTACTTGAAAAGCATATCAACGATGCAATTGACGATATGGGCAATGTGAAGGACAACGCTTCTAAAGAGCTTGCACGCATTCGCCGAGAAATAAGCAGTAAATCGGCATTTCTTCGCAGTCGCTTGCAAAAAATTATGAAAAAGGTGTCCGAAGACGATATGCTGCAAGAAGAATTTACCACAATTAGAGATGAACGATTTGTAATTCCTGTAAAAGTTGAGCATAAAAGACATATACCGGGCATCATTCACGGGGTTTCTCAAACAGGAGCAACGGTTTTCCTTGAGCCAATGGAAATTTTTGAGCTAAATAACGAAGTTTCCCTTTTAAAAAATGAAGAAAATCGCGAAATATATAAAATTCTTCATAATCTCACATCGGAATTACGTCAAGAGCTAAGCGCCTACATTTACTCGCTTTCTATCGCTTCTCATTTGGATTCTTTAATTGCAAAGGCAAATTATGCAAATGAGTTTGGCTGCATCAAGCCAGTCATTTCCGAAGAAAATGAAATTGTTTTGCAAGACATCAGGCACCCCTTGCTTATCCAGTCCAAAGGCTTCAAAAACGTAGTTCCACTTTCTATTAGTTTCAATTCAGAAAAGCGAGGTCATTTGATTTCCGGTCCCAACGCAGGCGGCAAAACCGTTGCACTAAAAAGTATTGGTGTCAATGTTGCCCTTGCTCTTTCTGGCTGTTTCCCGCTTGGCTATTGCAAAACAAATTATAGAAACATTTTCACTTCGATTGGCGACCATCAGTCGATTGAAAGCGATTTAAGCACTTTTAGTTCACAAATTAAAGAATTGAAGCAGATTGTTGATAATTGCACATCTTCCTCGCTTGTTTTGATAGATGAAATTGGCTCTGGAACAGACCCGCAGGAGGGAAGCGCCCTTGCGGCTGGACTGCTCGATACTTTTTTAGAAATAAAGCTTTTCTTCGTTGCAACTACGCATCAATCCTCACTTAAAGCATATTCTTTAAATAAGGCGGAAATAGAAAATTGCTCGCTTGAATTTAATCAAGCTCAGCTCAAGCCAACTTATAAGTTTTTGCAAGGAATCCCCGGCAACAGCTATGCTTTTGTTCTTGCTGAAAATCTTGGACTTTCTAAATTAGTTCTAAAGCGTGCAAAAAAATATATTGGTGAAAAGCAAACTCAACTCGAGGAAAGCATTGCAATTTTGCAAGGATACAGGAACAAGGCGGAAGAAAATATAGCTGAAGCAGAAAAGTATAAATTGAAAATGCAAAAATTAAAAGAGGACTACGAAGCTAAACTTAAAGAAATCAAAGAGAAAAAGCAAATTTATATAAGAAACGCAAGGGAAGAAGCGGCAGAAATCTTGCAAGGCGCAAATGCTTTAATAGAAGGCACAATCAAAGAGATAAGAGAAGAGAAAAAGCAAATTTCAGTAATAAAAAAAGAATATTTTGCGAAAAAGGAAAAAATAATTGAAAAAGCTGAAAAATTAGAACCGCCAAAAGAACAAGAAGAAGAGCAGCTTTTGCCCGGTTATGCTGTAACTATGGAAGATTCTTCGGAGGTTGGAATAATTATTTCTATTAATGAAAAAAACAACAGCGCAATAGTCGAGTTTAACGATGTAAAATTCAAAGTTGATTTAAGCCAGCTTCGGAAAACAGATTTGCCTAAAACAAAGAAAACCACTGCTGCGGACTACATTCGCTTCGATGCAAGCACTCGAATAGATTTGCGCGGTAAAAGAGCTGAGGAATCGATTCGCGAGGTCGACGATTTTATTTCGCAGGCAATCCTTGGTAACGCAGACCAAATCACAATTATTCACGGGAAAGGCACTGGAGCTTTGAGAAAAGCAATTCAAGAGTTTTTGCATCATCACCCGACAATAAAGTCATATCGCGATGGCGATCTTCTTGAAGGCGGCGATGGAGTTACTGTGGTAGAGCTGTAAGTTTAAAGAAAAGACTGAGATCTTTGAACCTTGATTTTCTTGATTAAAAGATTTCTTGATTTTTCAGATGGACCCCACCTTAAAGGTGGAGTCCATCTTTCTTTCTGCTCCCTTCTTCCAAAACTCAAATGGGAAGGAGAGAAAAAGCATTAAGTAATTGCAATGTATAAAGATCCACCCCCTGCCCCCGCCAGCGGGGGACAGCTTATTCTTTACCTCCAGACTTCTTTCTTCTGCTTTCTTTCTTCTGCTTTCTGTAAAAGTGGGCTGGGGGGATTTCTGTTTTCTCCTCTACCTTTTTGTCCATTCTTTCATTATTTTATGGAAAGCGGAGTCGTCTATTTGGCTTTGATTGTATAGTCCAGCCTTGCTTCTTTGGCGAAATGCTTCGTATAGCGTAACAGCGCAAGCAACGGAAATATTTAAACTTTGAATCATTCCCACCTGTGGAATTAAAACGTTTCCATCGGCATTGGCAAGAGCTTCTTCACTCACTCCGCTGTGTTCGTTCCCAAAAACGATTGCTATCTTTTGCGTCATATCTATTTCGTAAATTGATTTTGCTTCGGCAGAAAGATGAGTAGTGAAAATCTTTTTTCCTTGCTTACGAAGTTCAGAATAGCAGGCAGAAACGCTATGAAAAAGCCGCTTATGAATCCATTTTTTTGCACTTGCAGAACTTTTTTCCCCCAAACGCGGAATATCCGGTCTTCTCTCATAAATCAAATACACTTCAAAAACCCCTACGGCATCGCAAGAACGCAGTATTGCCGATAAATTATGCGGGTCGTGTATATTTTCTAAAACAATGGTAAAATCAAATTGGCGTTTCTTTAATACATTGCTCAATTTTTCCAGCCGCTTTTCTGTTACAAAAAAATCGTGATGAGGCATAAAATAATTGTTTTTTCTTTTAAAAAGTTTTCTTAATTTCAAAATTAAGCAATATTAGTATTTTTAAAAACAATTAAAAATCTATATTACTTAAAAAGAATATTGAAAACATTGAAAAGCTATTAAAATGAAGAAGATACTTGCATTTGTAGTTGTTGCTTCGATAATAGTTGCGATAATAATCGGGAGTTTGTCTTCGCTTGATTATGAGCCAACTACTTTGATGAAGCTGAAAGAAAAGTATTCGAAAAAGCAGAAGCCAAAAGTAGACCACTCAAAATTCAAGGAGTTGCAAGCCAAATTTGAAAGCGCACAAGAGGTTACAAAAGCTTGTGAAACCTGCCACAATCTTACTTCTGCTGAGGTTATGGAGTCGAGCCATTGGAACTGGGAGCGTGAAGAATATATACAAGGCAAAGGCATTGTTTATCTTGGAAAGAAAAATGCAATCAATAATTTTTGCATCGGCACAAAGGGAAACGAGCAAAGCTGTGCTAAATGCCACATTGGATTAGGCTATGACGAGCAGGGCAATATCTACACCGACTCTACAAATATAGACTGCCTCGTTTGCCATGACAACTCGGAAACTTATTCAAAAGCTGCTGAAAAGGCTGGCGCTCCAGTGGAGGATTTAGATTTAAACCTTATTGCTCAAAGCGTAGGCAAGCCATTGAGGAGTAATTGTGGCGTTTGTCATTTTTACGGTGGCGGCGGGAATAACGTCAAGCACGGGCATCTTGAATCTGCTATGAACGAGCCGACAAAAGAAATTGATATGCACATGGCAGCTGAGGGAATGAATTTGCAGTGCGTTGATTGTCATTTAACTGAGCATCACGAAATTTCTGGCAAGCTCTACTCCTTTGCCTCTTCTTGCACAAATAGAAATACTTGCGACCAGTGCCACACAAACGCACCTCACGAAAAAGACCTTATAAATAAGCATACTTTAAAGGTTTCCTGCGAGGCTTGTCATATTCCAATTTATGCCAAGGAAAACTATACTAAATTATACTGGGATTGGTCGAGTGCGGGAAAATTAAAAAATGGAAAACCTTACGTAGAAACGGATAGTGCTGGAAATCAAACATATCTATCTATCAAAGGGAACTTTGTTTGGGGAAAAAAGCTGAAGCCAGATTACGTTTGGTTCAACGGAACTGCCTCGCACTATCTACTCGGTGATACAATAGAAGAAGGAGCCGAAGATTTAGTGCTGAACCAATTAAACGGCTCTTATAAGGATTTGGAATCAAAAATCGTTCCAGTGAAAATTCATATTGCAAAACAGCCTTACGACCCAGTAAATAAAGTTTTAATTCAGCCGCGACTTTACGCAGAAAAAGAGGGTGAGGGCGCCTTTTGGAAAGATTTTGATTGGCAAATTGCCTCAAAACTTGGCATGGAGGACGTTGGCTTGCCTTTCAGTGGAAAAATTGATTTTATCGAAACAAAAATGTTTTGGCTTGTAAATCACATGGTTTCCTCGAAAGAAGAGACCGTTCAATGTAATGAGTGCCACACAAGAAACGATTCCCGTCTTGCTGGGCTTAGAGATTTTTACATTCCGGGAAGGGATTACAGTCGGTTAGTCGACACAGCAGGCTCATGGCTGCTTTTACTTACTTTTCTAGGAGTTGCGGGTCACGGCGCTTTAAGAATTATTAATTCAAGAAAAAACAAAGAGGTGAAAAATGGCTAAAATACTTGTAGAAATTTACAAGCCATTTGAAAGATTTTGGCATTGGATGCAAGCGCTTTTAATTTTCTTTCTTGCATTTACCGGCTTTGAAATCCATGGCTTTTACACTTTTTTCGGCTTTGAAAATGCGGTTGATTATCATAATATTGCCGCTTATATGCTTATCATTCTTATTCTTTTTGCAATTTTTTGGCATTTTGCAACAGGCGAATGGAAGCAGTATATTCCAACTTTAAGCAATATCAAAGCACAGCTCGACTATTATCTTTTTGGTATTTTTAAAAATGCCCCGCATCCAACGAAAAAAACTGCTTTAAGCAAACTGAACCCTTTGCAAAAACTCACATATTTTGGGCTGAAAATACTTGTGATACCTGTAGTTGTAACAACGGGCTTGCTTTATATGTTTTATCGCTATCCAACCAAATACGGGGTTCGTTCACTGAATATAGATTCGCTGGAAACTATAGCAATTTTGCACACAATCGGGGCTTTTTTACTGCTCGCTTTCATTATAGCTCATCTTTATTTAATTACTACTGGAGACACCGTTTCCTCTAATTTAAAAGCAATGCTGACTGGCAAAGAAGAAATTGACGATGACGAGTAGCTTTGAGTTAAAAGAAACGATGGATTTGAATCGCATTATAGATTTGACTGTGAGCGATATTCGGGTTATTTTAGAGGTGATAAAGAATTACTTTGAAAACTTATTAAAATATGAATTTATTCAATAATAAAGAGCTAAACAATGTTCCGGACGAGCAGCTTGAGATAGAACAAACAAAAAACGGAATTTTCACCGCATTAGAAAAGCTACTCGATTTAAAAGATTTGCACTATATTAAAAAGGAATTACTTGCAATTAGCGAATTTGAAAAGGAGCATAAGTTAATAGATAATTATTCATTTTTTCAAAACGACATTGAGCAAATTAGAAATACGCAAACTATAGAGAGAACTAAATACTACATAAAAAGACTGATTAAAAGTTTGAAAGAAGAAAGGTTTTCGAAAATAAACGATTTGGACCTGAACAAGTGGAAGCAATATGACGACATAATTACTGACAGCTTATGGGTCTTAGACAAAAGGGATAATAGCGGGGCTCATAATGGTAATTACTGGGGAAATTTTATTCCGCAAATACCGAATCAACTTTTTAAACGTTATACAAAAAAAGGAGAGTGGATTTTAGATACTTTTCTTGGAAGCGGGACAAGTATCATAGAAGCAAGGCGATTAGGCAGAAATGCTGTCGGCATTGAATTGCAAAGCGAGGTCGTTGAAATTGCCCAAAGCAATATTCAAAAAGAAGAAAATTTTTTTAATACGGAATATAAAATTATTAATAAAGATTGCACGGAACTTAACTATAAAGAGGAATTAAAAAAAATTGGGATTAAGCAAGTTCAATTTGTTATAATGCATCCGCCTTATTGGGATATTATAAAGTTTAGTGAAGATGAAAAGGATTTGTCAAACGCGAAGTCTTTAAAAGATTTTCTTGATAAAATAGGCAAGTTAATTGATGCGCTTTATCCAATATTAGAAAAAGGACGTTATTTAGCTTTCGTTATTGGAGATAAATACAGCAATGCTGAATGGATTCCACTCGGTTTTTACTGTATGAATGAAATTCAAAAAAGGAAATTAAAGCTAAAATCAATCATCGTTAAAAATTTTGAAGAGACTAAAGGCAAAATGAAAGAAAAAGAATTATGGCGTTATCGTGCGCTGCTTGGTGGTTTTTACATTTTTAAGCACGAATACATTTTACTATTTAAAAAGGGTTAGCTTGCGGAATTTATTATATCAAGATTACTGGAAGATTTGGCAAAGAAAATTCCTTCAAATAAGCAAAATGTCCTTGAATATTTAAAAAAACTAAATGAAATTGCTGAAAATGAAATTATAGTTAAATACTGGGATTATTACAAAGGAAAATCAATAATTAGAAATTTAATAAGTATAAACCAACATACAAAAATTTTATGGAAAACACAAAATATATGAACCCCTATTATGCTGGGCTGCTGCTTGGACTGCTCCTGCTTACAACTATATACATAACAGGACGAGGCCTTGGCGCAAGCGGGGCATTTAAAAGTGCTGCTGTGGCGACTGTCGAATCTGTTGCCCCAGCCCACGCAGAAAATTCCAAATTCTATGCGGATTATTCCAAAGAACACGAAGGCAGTCCGCTAAAAAACTGGCTAGTATTCGAGGTTGTGGGCGTTATAATTGGCGCCTTTATTTCCGGAATGATGTCTGGACGCTTAACTTGGAAATTAGAAAAAGGACCGCGAGTAAGCTCAAAAACCCGCATTGCAGCCGCTGTGATTGGAGGTATACTTTGGGGGATTGGCTCTCAGCTCGGCAGAGGTTGCACAAGCGGCTCTGCTCTCAGCGGACTTGCGGTTATGTCGGCAGGAGGTATTATCACTATGTTTGCCATTTTTGGCGCTGCATACAGCTTTGCGTATTTTTTTAGAAAATTCTGGATTTAATTGAAAGGCAAAAAAATGGGACCACTTGTGCCAGATATTATTGGAAATGATTTGAATTTCATAGTTGCTCTCGTCATTGGGATTCTGTTCGGAATGATATTAGAGCAGGCGGGCTTTTCCACATCGAAAAAGTTGGTAGGGCTTTTTTATGGCTATGACTTCACGGTGCTTCGCGTGTTTTTCACTGCTGGCGTTACTGCTATGGTCGGAGTGATTGCACTTGCTCATTTCGGCTTGCTCGATATGAACCTAATTTACATAAATCCTACGTTTTTAACATCTGCAATAGTTGGCGGTTTAATTATGGGTTTGGGCTTTGTGATTGGAGGTTTTTGTCCCGGAACGAGCGTTTGTGCTGCTGCAATTGGAAAAATTGATGCAATAGTTTTTGTGATCGGGGCATACCTTGGAGTTCTTATTTTTGCTGAAACATATCCTCTTTGGGAAGAGCTATACTTTGCTCAAAACTTGGGAAACCCGCAACTATTCTCTATGCTTGGAATATCGCAATCTTTGTTTGCCTTTCTTTTTGTTTTGATAGCTCTTTTTGCTTTCTTTTTTGTTTCAATTATTGAAAACAAAGCAAACGGAATAAAAGAGCCAGCAATCCGATTTACACCTTATTACATCAGTATTGCCGTTGTCGGCTTTGCTCTTGCGATTTCTGCCTTTTTCTTCCCAAATAAAAAAGAATCTCTTTTAAAAGAATCGAATAACCAAAGTATTTTGCAAAGCTATGAACTTGATTATATAAGCGTTGACGAGCTTTCTTGCCGCTTGATGAGTGATGACAAAAGAATACAAATATTTGATTTTCGCAGTTCAGAAGAATATGAAAAACAGCCATTGCCAAAGTCAACTTTGTTTACTATCGAAAATCTTTTTGAGAAAGAGCCAAGCAAACTATTGCATTTGCGACACAAAAAGAACATTTTGATTGGAAGCGATGAATTGGAAGCTAAACGAATTGGCTATATAGCAAAAGAACTTGGCTTTAAAAACATTAGAGTTTTAAAGGGCGGTTTTGCAGAGTTTCAAAAATCCATACTTGATTTTGCTCCAGCCTCAGCGCTTGCTTCTAATGATGTTTCGGAAAAAGACATTTACCGCTTCCGTTTTAGAGCAAGCCAAAGGTTGCCGCTATTAATTAAGGAAAGCAAGCCCTCTGGCGCAGTTAAAAAAACACAGAAGAGAATAGTAGGTGGCTGCTAAAATTTTGAAACAGTGTATTATATTTATTAGTCATACATATTAATCGCGGTTAGCCCGATGGAATGAGTTTTTAGCTATCTTTATTTGCGGCAAGAGTATAAAAACAAAAAATACTCAGTGATTCTTTTAATTGCTTAACGTAAAATAAAGCTAAAACCAATCCCTTATGCTTGCGTATTTCCGTAAAACTTGGAGCAGTGCTAAAAAGTCTTTGGGGTAAGCAGCTTGAAAGCTCATTTTATTTTTTGTTTCGGGATGCGTGAATTCGATGGAGTTTGCGTGCATTGTGATTCTTGATATGATGGGCTTTTCTTCATCGCCCTTTTTTAAATTGTATCGCTTTTTTATTGAAGAAAGATAAAAATCTTTACTTCTGCCGTATATTCCATCGACTAAGAGCGGATAACCTATTGCGGCGCAATGCGCTCTAATCTGATGCTGGCGCCCTGTTATAAGATTTACTTCTATTAAGGACGCCCGCGTAAATTTTTCTAATAATTTTATTTCCGTAAGTGATTCTTTGCCTCGAGCAGATGGAATCATCACTCCTTTCCGCGCTGGGTCTGGCATTAAAGGGATGTCCACAAGCAGGTTTTCTTTATTAAAACTCCCAGCAATTAGGCAATGATAAATCTTTTTAACTTCTCTTTTTTCAAACTGAGTGTTCAAATTCGAGTGTGACTCAGCATTTTTTGCAAATATGATAACTCCGCTTGTGTCCCTATCCAAACGATGCACAGTCAGTATAGTTCCAAATTGCTTTTTTAAAATGCTAAATAAATTACTTGCTGACTTGTCGAAGCGCTCAGGGATGCTTAAAAGTCCAGCTGGTTTATTAAGCACAATAATGCTTTCGTCCTCAAAAATTAGTTCAAGTTCGGAAAAACTTTTAAAATTGGATTTCACCAGCTGCAGCTTTTAAAGTGTTCAACATAAGCATAGCAATAGTCATAAGTCCGACTCCGCCTGGAACGGGCGTGATGGCAGCTGCTTTTGCTTTTGCATCTTCGAAATGCACATCGCCAGCAATTCTATAGCCCTTCGCTTCTTTTTTGTCTTCAACGCGATTGTAACCAACGTCAATAATGACCACGTCATCTTTTAAATAGTCGGAATCAATAAGCTCAGGCGCCCCCATTGCAGCAATCAGTATATCTGCTTGACGCGTATATTGTTTTAAATCCTTTGCAGCAGTATGGCAAATTGTAACAATCGCATTTGCATTTTCTTTTTTTTGCAAAAGTAAATTTGCTATGGGCTTGCCGACAATATTACTACGACCAGCCACCACAACGTGTTTTCCTTTTGTCTCAATTTTTTCTCTTCGAATAAGCTCAATAATTCCAGCTGGGGTGCAAGGAACAAAGCTATCCAATCCAATCACTAAACGTCCAACATTTTCTGGATGGAAGCCGTCAACGTCTTTTCGAGGAAGTATAGTCTCTATTACTTTTCGTTCGTTAATATGCTTTGGAAGCGGGAGCTGAACAAGTATTCCGTGTATGGAGTCATCTTCGTTCCAGGTTTTAACAAGTTTTATTACTTCTTCTTCGGAAAAATTTTCTTCTTCCCTTCTAATAAGTGAATGAAAGCCAAGCTCTTTGCAAGTTCTTTCTTTGGAATTTACATAAGCCTTTGAGCCTGGGTCATTTCCAACAAGCAGGATCGCTAAGCCCGGTCTAATTCCTTTTTCAGCAATAAGTTTTTCAGTATTTTGCTTAATTTCTTGTTTTATTGTTTCAGCAATTTCTTTGCAATATAATATTTTTGCCATTTTTTCCTTTCATAAAAGTTGTGATAAAAATTCCCTTTTGCCCCTTTTTCAAAGGTTGCAGGTGGATTTTCTGGATTCTTCACTACGTTCAGAATGACGCTGCCCTTCTATCTCCCCCTTTTTCAAAGGTTGCAGGTGGATTTTCTGGATTCTTCACTACGTTCAGAATGACGCTGCCCTTCTATCTCCCCCTTTGAAAAAGGGGGCTGGGGGGATTTTCTGGATTCTTCACTGCGTTCAGAATGACGCTGCCCTTCTATCTCCCCCTTTGAAAAAGGGGGCTGGGTGGATTTTCTGGATTCTTCACTAGGTTCAGAATGACATTTTTTTCCCCCGCTGGCGTTTGCCATTCTATCTCCCCCTTTGAAAAAGGGGGTTGGGGGGATTTTTAATTTCTGCTATTTCCCGCTTCCTGATTCCCGCTTCCCAATCTACGATGCAAACGTTTTTAACACATCAATCAATTTATCTATTTCTTCTTTAGTGCGTTTTTCTGTAACTGCAATTAAGAGACCTTCTTTGCATTCCGCGAAACGGGAAGTATCAATTCCGGCGAGAATCCCTTCTTTTTCAGCTTCCTCAATAATTTTCGCAGCTGGAACAGGTGTTTTCACCAAAAATTCCATAAAGAAAGGTTTGTCGTTTAATAATGAGAACCCTTTGATTTTTTTAATTTGGTCGGCAAGGTAATGAGCAGCTTCAAAGCAGCGCTCTGCCACTTCTTTAATGCCTTGCTTGCCCATTGCGGTCATATATACAGCTGAGGCAAGCATCATCAGTCCTTGATTTGAGCAAATATTGGACGTTGCTTTTTCTCGTTTAATTTGTTGCTCCCTTGTTTGAAGCGTAAGCACGAAGCCTCTTTTTCCATCTAAATCTTGAGTAACACCTGCAACTCTTCCGGGCATTTTGCGAACTAAATCATTTTTAATTGCAAACACACCGAGATAGGGACCTCCATAATTCATATTTAAACCAAGCGATTGCCCTTCTGCGACAAGAATATCTGCGTTATATTTTCCAGGCGCCTCTAAAATTCCAAGTGAAATTGGAGCTGCAGCAACAACGAATAATGCTTTTTTTGAATGAGCAATTTTTTCAATTTCGTAGACATCTTCTAAATTTCCATATACGTTTGGCTGCTGAACGATTACTGCTGATGTTGTTTCTGTAACTGCAGCGCTAAGCCCGGCGAGGTCGCAAGTGCCATCTTCTGCCACAAAGGATTTGAAAGTAAAATCTTTGCCTTGGCAAACTGTTTCGATTACGTTAAGATAATTTGGATTTATGGAGCCGGCGAAAATAAATTCAGTTCTGCGGTTTTGTGCATTGGCAAGCAAGCAAGCCTCGGCAAGTGAGCTCGCTCCGTCATACATTGAAGCATTTGAAACGTCCATTCCGCTTAGCTGGCAAATCATAGATTGATATTCATACATTGCTTGCAAAGTGCCTTGGGACACCTCGGCTTGGTAAGGGGTGTAAGCTGTTTTAAACTCTGGCTTTTCCAAAACAGAGCCGACTATTGAAGGTATAAAATGGTCATAAACCCCGCCGCCAAGGAAGCAGGTATAAGTATCGGCGCTTTTATTCTTTTTCGCATAATTTGTAAGTTCTTTTACAACATCATATTCGGACATTGCCTCTGGTAAATTTAACAAGCCTTTTAAGCGAACTTCCTCAGGTATTGATTGAATTAATTCCTCGAATGAGCTAACTCCAATTTCCTTAAGCATTTCAGCTCTGTCTTCAGATGTATTTGAGATAAATGGCATTTTAAAACCTTTCGTAAAAAAATTTATTGATAAATTGCATATTCATTTAATTCTTTTTGAACAATAGCTGGCATAATAATTCCAGCAAACCAGAAAAGAAGAAACCAAAGGATTGCATTCTCGTCGCGCTTTATATAGACTGAGAATCCCTCTGCATAACGATAAAACCAATATAAATTAGCTATTGGAACGATAAGAAGCCAAGCAGTTGGAATATTAGCTCCAAACTGATTAATTTCATCTTTTGTTTGAACAAGCCAATAGATCGAATAAAAGCCTAAAGTTGCAAACAACAAAAGATAAACTTCTACTATCTCTCTGTATTTGATTCCCACGTAAACTCCTTTGAAATATTTAGTTTTTCGTCATTATATAGTCATTATATAAATATAATATATTTTAAAATAATAAAAGAAAAAACTAAGAAAACAAAAGTAAGAAAAATTGACATAAAAAGCAATATAATATTTACTAATTCAAATATTTAAAACGGCGTATGACTAAGGTAATTTATTAAAAAACAAAGCATTTCATTTTTTTTCATTTTTCTCTTTTGAAAATTCATCAATTTTATTAAATTTGCAAAAAAATACTTCTTTTTTGAAGTTTTTTAATAATTTTAATGAAAAGTGAGCTTGGCGCAGGAGCTATTCATTATTAGAGTTGCTGCTTTTTTTATTCTATTTTTAGTTTTTAAGCGAATATTCTAAATATGATTTATATAGAATAAATACAATTTTTTTAATATTTTTAAGGGTTTTATGAAAAAGTTTTTACTTATCACTATAATTGCTGTGGTTTTTTTAAGCACAGAAAGCCGCTCTACTGAATTTGATTTTTGGTGGAAGCCAGCAGATATTTCCTCAAACGTTGGTATCGAATCAGACGGGGAGTTTTTTTATACCTGTATGTGGAATGGACCAACAATTAGGAAAATGGATAAAAACGGAAACACAGTTGAAACCTTCTCTATTGAGGGTATAAACAATCTTATGGATCTGGCTTACGATGGACAATATTTTTATAGTGGAACCGGTTCGACAAATGTAATTTATATATTGGATTTTGAAAATAAAACATTGGTAGGCACAATAGCATCTCCCAATCAAACCGTTAGAAATATTTCCTATGTTCCAGAAGCGGATAATGGCAATGGCGCCTTTTGGGTAGGTAACTGGGATAACTATGGTTTTAGCTTGGTTAGCAGGAATGGCGTTGAACTCGATAATATGAGCTTTTCAAATAACAAAGATTTTCACGGATCTTTGGGAAGTGCTTACGATAACCTAAGCCCCGGCGGTCCTTATCTTTGGCTCAATCCCTCAGATGGACTTGATATTTTAGAGCTTTTTTGCATTAACTTAAATACAAAGCAAATAACGAAAAGGAAAATTCCAATTATTGATGGTGGGCAGTTTGGCGGAGGTTTATGCTTTAATTCAACTGCTTTCGAAGGGAAAAACATTATCGCCGGTAACGTCCAAGGATATGGCTTTTTTGGTATTGATATGAGCCAATTCGTCTTTGTTGAAACTGATGCCGAAATGCAATCTATTAGCGTAAAAGAAAAAATGATATTTGGAGAAACGAATATAGGAGGCGTAATTTATAATGTTGGATATCAGACCCCGATTAATTCCTTCGATATTTCTTGGCGAGTTGATAGTGGTGAAATTCACACGAGTTCAGTAAACGCTTCTATTCCAGTTAATGGAGAATACAGCTTCCTTCACCCCGAGAAATGGAATGCCACAGCAGGCGTTCATACGGTTGAGGTATTTGTTTCAAATGTAAATGACGGGGAGGATATAAATTATGCAAACGACACTATTTCTATTACTGTTACTGTTTTAGAAAACGTAGCTCCAAAGAAAGTGCTGTTCGAGGAATTTTCAACTACTCAGTGCGGCTATTGTCCAGATGGCCATCTTGTCTTAGCTGACATTATTGCAAAATATCCAAACTCCATTGTTCCTATTATCCATCATTCTGGCTTTGGTAAAGATAGAAGGACAATATCGGAAAGCGAAACTTACGCAAGCGCTTATGCCTCTGGCGCTCCTACTGCTGCTGTGGATAGGAGATTAATAAAATTATCAAGAACCACTTGGGAAAAAGACTTTTTAAGCTGCCTCGAAGAGCTTAGCCCTCTTAGCGTTTCTATTAGCAATAATTACGATAATGAAAAGAAAGAAGTTTTTGCTAATGTATCTGTTGAGTTTTTAGGTGAAGTGGAGCCAGCTGATTTTAGAGTGAATTTATTTGTGATAGAAAAAACTGTTGTGGGGCAAGGGAATGGATATGACCAAGGGAACTACTATAACACAACTGCAGGGCATCCAATGTATGGAAAAGGCAATCCTATCGTTGGCTATGAGCATAGGCACGTAATTAGAAAAGTAGTAACAGATGTTTGGGGTAATCCAAATATCATACCGAACAATCCAGCAGTAAAGACTGAATACGCTGCAAACTTCGACTTTTTTTTAGATGACGCTTGGGATCCAGACAGCTTAACTTTGGTTGCCTTCGTCTCTCTTTATACCGGCAATCCTACTGAGCATTATGTTTTAAATGCAAATGAAATAGATTTAGACATTGCCTCATCTGTTGACGATGCATTAGAGACCGAATTTAGCATTTATCCCATTCCAGCAAAAGATTACATTGTAATAAAAAATGCAGAAGGGAAGCAGCTTTCAATTTATAATCTAATGGGAGTGAAGGTTTTAGAGACAAGTCTTAATAGTAAGCTTGAAAGAATTAACATAGATAGCTTTGCAAAAGGTATGTATTCAATAAGAATTAGCGGAAACAACTCATTTAAAGTTAAATCTTTTATTGTTGAATAAGTTAAAAATGCTTATTTAAGCAATCAAATTTTTAGATGAAGAGATGCTTTGTCCCCCGCTGGCGGGGGATAAGCGTCTTTGCTTGACAATATGTTTTGTTTGATTTGAAAAACCATAGCTTTACATAAATAATTAAGCAAGGAGTCTCCTTTGGCGCTTTTTAAGCTAAAAGAGACTTCTTCTTATATTTATAGAATAGTGTTGAGAAACAAAGAAGAACACTGGAATTAGATTTTAACAGAAATATAAAAATATGGAAACATTATTAAATTTTGCAAAAGGACCGCTCTTTCGTTTTTCTTTTGCTATAATGACACTTGGTTTGGTGCGGCTTTTTGTTCTTACGATTTTAAGCGGCTTGGAGGCAAAATCAAAGGCAAAAGACAAGGCAATTCCAAAAAACTATATGTGGAAGTTGACCCTTGGATTTTTACTTCCAATAAGGGCATTTAGGATAAAGACAATTTATGACACTTTGTCAATGGTATTTCTCTTTGGCTTGCGGCTTACTCCGATTTTGCTTATTGACCACAATCTTTTATTTGAAAACTCGATTGGCTTTTCATTGCTCAGCATTTCTATTTCAAAAGGGGTTGCAGATTTTTTAACGATTACTACTCTTGCAGCGGCTTTTTTGCTTTTGCTACTCCGCTT
>JAAYJM010000006.1 GCA_012522895.1 Ignavibacteria bacterium | reverse complement strand
TCTACTATGATGATGATAAACAAATAAGCTGCGAGCCTTCTGTTTAGATTACCAATCGGATGCCCCTTTTGTGCATTGGATTTTTTTTATCAAATAATAATAGTTAGATTCATTTTAAATTAGTAAATTAGTAAAATATTAATTTGATTTTTACGCATTAAAATAAGTAAAATAATTACTCAATCATCGTGATTGAGCAGCTATGGGAAAGAGTATAATAAAGTCAAAGTATTCGCCGCAAATCATTCAGCTTATTGCAGATATTTTTTCGATTACTATAAGCTATGTCGTTCAGTTTTATATTCGCTTCGAATCGGGCTGGTTTGAATCGACAATTCAGTATAGATTTATCGACTTTTTAGCGCCCTTAATAGCTTTGCTAATATATTGGCTTTTTCTGTTTTGGCTAACCGGTCTTTATAAAAATTGGTATGTCCGCTCACCTTTCGACGAGGTTTTTACCGTTCTTAAGTCTTCGATAATTGGGACATTGCTCATTTTCTTCTTTGTTTTTTTGGATAGCAGCAAATCTCCACGCTTGCTTTTTTTACTGTTCTTTGCTGTGCTTAGCTTTTCTGTTTGTCTTGGCAGGTTTTTCGCAAGGCGGGTGCAAATAAAATTGCGTGCTAAAGGAATAGTTTCTGTTCGGGCAATAATTATAGGCTCTTATGAAAAAGTGCTTGATTTGCATAATAAGATTTTAATATCCAAATCTTGGGGGTATAAAACAGTTGCTGTTGTTTTATTTGATGAAATGCAAGAAGAAAACAAGGCTATATCTGAGCTTATTAAAGGGGATATAAACCAATTAGAAGGAGTAATTAACGAGCTTAAACCGGAGGAGCTTCTTATTTCTGCAAATCAAACTGACCATAAATTGTTGATGTCTATTATAACGCTTTGCGATGAAAAAGGTGTTATAGTAAAAATCATTCCAGATATTTACGATTTATTTACCGGGCAGGTAAAATCGCTTGCTCTTTATGGAATCCCTTTAATTGAAATTTCGCCGCAGCTTATTGCTCCCTGGCAGAACTTTTTTAAACGCGTGTTTGATATTGCGTTTAGCCTTTTTGTTTTAATTGCTGGGTTGCCAATATGGCTGCTCCTTGGAATAATTGTTAAGTTAGATTCAAAAGGCCCAATGCTTTATAAACAGGAAAGGGTTGGCAAAAATGGAAAAACCTTCATGATTTATAAATTCCGCTCAATGGTGCAAGACGCAGAAAAAGACGGTCCCCAATGGGCAAAAGTTGGTGATTCCAGAGTTACGGCTTTTGGAAAATTTTTGAGGAAATCACATTTGGACGAAATCCCACAATTTTTTAATATTTTAACAGGGGAGATGAGCATTGTTGGTCCAAGGCCCGAAAGAAAAGTTTTTGTTGAGAAATTTACTTCATTAATTCCTTATTATAGAAGAAGATTGGCTGTTACTCCCGGGCTTACCGGCTGGTGGCAAATTAACTATACGACTTACGAAGAAACGGTAGAAGAAATAGAAAATAGATTGAAAGATGATTTTTATTATATTGAAAATTTTTCTTTAAAACTTGATTTAGAAATAATAATTAGAACAATATTTTTAGTAATAAAAGGACATGGGCAAACTTAAATGAAATCAATTGTTGTTATTCCGACTTATAATGAAATCGAAAATATTGAGCGCATAATCAATAAGATTCACGAAGTGATTCCGGAAATGCACGTTTTAGTAGTTGATGACAACTCTCCCGATGGCACTTCACAAGCTATTGAGAAAATGATGTCGCAGGACGAAAGAGTCTTTTTGCTAAAAAGGGCTGGCAAAATGGGCTTGGGAACAGCTTATTGCGAAGGATTTACTTTGGCTCTTGAAAGAAATTATGAAGCTATTTTTGAAATGGACGCTGATTTTTCTCACGATCCGAAGGAGCTTCCGAATTTCCTTGAACAGATTAAGGAACACGATTTAGTTATTGGCTCTCGCTATATTTCTGGCGTAAATGTCGTTAATTGGCCCCTTCGCCGTCTTGTCCTTAGCTATGGAGCTAATATTTATTCTCGAATTATCACTGGAATGCCTATAAATGACGCAACTGGTGGTTTTAAATGCTTTCGCGCCGAAGCATTGAGAGAAATTGATTTGAAAGCTATTAAGTCAAATGGCTATGGTTTTCAAATTGAAATGAATTATAAAGTTTGGAAAAATAAAGGGAAAATCAAAGAAATTCCCATTATTTTTATTGACAGAAGAAGTGGAACCTCGAAAATGAATAAAAAAATTATATGGGAAGCCATTTTCTTGGTATGGAAATTGAGATTTTCTTCTTTATTTAAAAAGAATTGATTTCAATGCCAAGCGATAAGAGAAAAGAAAAAAGCATTTCAAAAGACGAGCAAATTATTCAACTGCAAAAGCAACTTGCATGGTATAAGTCATTTTTTGACAACGCGACCGATGCCGTTTTCATTGTGCAGCCAGAAACCTGGTCGGTGCTTGATGCAAATGAGTTTGCAGCAGTATTGCTAAATTGCGCCCGAAATGAATTGATTGGGACCACTCTCCCGCAATTTAGAAGAATTTATAAGCTCTTGAAAAAAAGCAGCTCACCCATAGTTTTAAGCGAGCTGAACCTTGAAACGGCAAATAACTTTTCACTTATGGTTGAGGTTAGCGCAAGGTTTGTCGAATATGAAGGACAAAGCTTGATACAAGCAATTGCCCGCGATGTTGGCGAGCAGAACGCTTTAACCGATAAATTAGTGCAAGCTGATAAGCTGGTGCTTCTTGGACAGCTTTCTGCTAGTGTGGCTCATGAAATACGGAATCCACTTGCAGCAGTGAATTTGAACCTGCAAGTTTTGCAAAGAAAAATATCGGAAGATGCTCCAGAATATAATTTTATAAAAACTGCTTTGCAAGGAGTAGATAGAATTGCCCGCATAGTCGAGGTTACATTAAATTTTTCCCGTCCCGCAACCCCAGACATAAAAGGTCTTAATTTAAATAGCTTAATCACTACTACGCTTGAGCTTGTAAGCTCCATCATTAAAAGAAAAGAAATCACGGTAGAATTAAAACTTTCTGAAAAGCTGCCCCTGGTCCCTGCCGATGGGAAACAAATGCAGCAGGTCTTTATTAATTTAATAACAAATGCTGCTTATGCAATTAAATCTAAAGGACTTATCTCCATTGCAACATTTTTAGAGCAAGCCACAAAGCAAAATGAGCGAAATAGCATTGTTTGCACCATTTCCGATACTGGCGCCGGGATTCCACCAGAAGATTTGCCAAAAATATTTAATCCTTTTTTCACTCGAAAGCCCGAAGGAACAGGCTTAGGCTTGCCAATTACTCAAAGGATACTCCACCAGCACGGCGGAGTAATTGACGTTGAAAGCAAGGTTGGCGAAGGAACTACATTTCATATTAAAATCCCAGTGGCAAACTAATAAGCAAAAAGGCTCTATTTAACCATTGGCTCTTTAACAACTGATTAAGAACGCTTTTTCAAGTAGTTGACTCAAATCTAAGAAAATAAAATTTTTTCTATTCACATCATTTTTTTATATTTATTTTTTTTAAACTGCTAATTTGCTTATGAAAAAAGTTATATTTCTTATATTAATTTGCCTTTTCGCTTTTTCACAAAATCCGATGCTTTATGCAAAGTCAAAGCTAAAAAATGTTTATGCCGATAGGAAAACCGTTTACTCAATTCGATTGAATAATGGAGACATATTGCAAGGCTTTTGCGTAGAAACCTTTAACGATAAAGTAGAAGGCGAGGGAGCGAGGTTTTCTACCGAACTTGGGACGGCTACGATTTTTGAATATCAAATAGCTGAAATTATTAAAATCGAAAATCTTTATCGCCATAGCCATCGCATATACTTATTGCCGAGTGCTGAACCGATTAAAGATAATTATTTCATTGGAAATTTTGAGCTGCTAATGTTTTATGCTGGCTTTGGTATTTCAGATTTTCTTTCTGTTACTGCGGGAAGAAGCATTATACCGGACGTCCCATCTGGTCAGCAAATTTCATTGCTTAATGTGAAATTAACTCCGCTTAGCTTTCCAATAGAAGACATAGCTGAGCTTTTTTCGATTGGGCTTGGCGCGAATTTAGTGTTTCTAAATCATAACAATAAACTTTTCCATTATTACTTGAACTCTACGCTTCGTATGGAAAGAACTGCGATCACAGCAGCTTTGTTTTATAAAGCTGGAAAAGATGATTTTTATATAATGAATTTTCGAGAAAATATCTGGGATTTGACTTATGAGGACGGCTCTTTTGGAATTGCGCTTGGACTGGACACCAAATTTACAAAGAGGAGCGATCTGCATTTTATCGGAGAAATTTGGAATAGCAATATTGCTCACCCAAGTCGTTCCGCGGTAATGCTTGGGCTGCGCTTGGCTAATAGCTCTTTTTCATCTGATTTTGGTTTAGCATTTTTCACTCAGCCATTTGTTATTCCCTTTGTTAGCTTTGTTTGGACGCCTTTTTAAGTTTTTGCCTTGTTTTAAAGCACCGTTCCGATTATATAATAAACTATTTTTACTTCTTTTTTGTCTATACTTGTGTTTTATTGACAAAAGAAAGTAAATATGAAAAAAACAGCTTTAATTATAACTCTAATCCTTTCGTTTGGGACTTTGCTTTCGCAGAGCAATCAATTTACAATTACTGGCAGGGTCTTGGATAGTCAAACAAAGCAAGCACTTGTTAGTGCAAGCGTCCTTTTAACATCAAATAAAGATCAAAGCCAGCATTACGCATTGACCGATAGACAAGGCAAATTTTCAATAGAAAAAGTTCCACAAGGTTCATATAAATTTAAAATCACATACATTGGATACGAAATTCTTGAAAAAGTAATAAATGTAAATAGCAAAGAAAAAACAAATTTGGGCGATTTGCTTGTCGCCCAAACTGACATTTTGAAAGAAGCTATTGAAGTTGAAGCTCAAGCGCCCTTGGGCAGGCAAGTGGAAGACACAACTGAATTTTCTGCAAGTTCTTTTAAAACTAAGCCGGACGCTGTTGCTGAGGATTTAATTAAAAAGATGCCCGGTGTTGAGGTGGAATCTGACGGAACGGTAAAAGCCCAGGGCGAGGAAGTGAAAAAAGTGCTGGTTGATGGGAAGCCATTTTTTGGCGATGATCCTACTTTGGCATTGAAAAATCTTCCAGCAGAATCTATTGAAAAAGTTCAGGTTTTCGATAAATTAAGCGACCAAGCTGAATTTACCGGTTTCGATGATGGCGAAAGCCAAAAAACTATGAATATTATCACTAAACAAGACGCAAAGCTTGGCAGTTTTGGGAAAGTCTCGGTTGGGGGTGGTTCGCAAGAAAGATATTCCGCCTCCGGCAATGTGAATCTTTTTAATCAGAAAAGAAGATTTTCCGTTCTTGCTATGAGCAATAATGTTAATCAGCAAAATTTTTCAATGCAAGATATTATGGGTATTTCTGGCAGTTCAAGCCAAAGTCGTTTCTTCCCGCCAGGAGGAATGCGGAGACCCGGCGGAGGATCTGGAGGTGGCGGAAGACCACCTAGCGGAGGAGGCTTTAGCCCATTTAACTTTTTAGTTGGAAGACAAAGCGGGATTAATACCTCAAATGCCGTTGGATTAAATTATTCTGAGATTTTTTGGGAAAAGCTTGATTTGACAGGCAGTTATTTTTTCAATATTTCCAAAAATGATAATAATCAGTTTATTGATAGAGATTATAGTTCAGATGAATATTTTGGGCAAAAATACAATCAGCAAAGCATAACGCATTCAGATAATTATAATCATAGATTGAATTTGCAAGCAAGATATACTATTGATTCAAATCATTCTATTATCTGGAAGCCCTCTATGGTTTTTCAAGGCTATGATGCAAACGGAAGCAACCTTGCAGCTAATTTCATTAAGCAAGATACTTTAAGTTCGATAGACAACGAAACCGCTTCTGATAATAACGCAATAAATCTTGCAAGCGATTTACTTTACCGTTTAAGATTGGGAAAACAAGGTAGAACCTTTTCAATTAACTTTATAACAAATTACAGCAATAGAGAAGGAACGGGAGATTTGTATACATTAAACGGCTCGCTTTCCGAAAATATTTTTTCTTTAGATACTGTTGATCAAAACTCAACCCTTAAATCAAATGGATATACGCTTGGGACAAGGATGGTCTATACAGAACCAATAGCAGACAATGGGCAGCTCCAAATCAACTACAACGCGAATCTGCAAAATAATTATTCAGATAAATTGACTTATAATTGGAACTCAATTTTTTCTGACTACACGGTTTTAGATTCCATTCTCTCAAATAGATTTGATAATGATTACTTAACTCAGCGTGCCGGTATTGGCTATAATTTCAGAAATGAGGCAATGAATCTTGACTTGTCGCTTAATTACCAAAGAGCAGATTTGCAAAGCGATCAGGAATTTCCTAACCTTTTTGAAAAAAACTATGCCTTTGATAACTTTTTGCCCTCTCTTCGTTTTCAGTATAAGTTTTCTAAGAGCTTAGATTGGAGAATGAGATATTTTAGCAGCACTCAAGCTCCTTCAATCACGCAACTGCAAAACATAATTGACAACACAAACTCTTTGCAGCTTTCTGCTGGAAACCCAGCGCTTAAGCAGCAGGCAAACCATTCTATAAACTCAAGATTGCTTTCTTTAAGTGAAGATTTGACAAGGATTTTTATGATTTTCGTCAATTTCACTTTTAGATCAGACCATATAACAAATTCTACTTTTATAACTCAAAAAGATACTCTTATAGCCGATGGAATTTTGCTTCCTGCTGGTGGACAAATCACCCGTCCAGAAAACACATCTGGATACCTTGCCGCAAGAACTTTTTTGAATTACGGCTTTCCTGTTTCTTTTCTTAGAAGCAATTTGAATTTTGGAGTAAATGCTTCTTTTACCCGAAACCCAACATTAATTAATAATAAGAAAAATAGTTCCGATGGCTATGCTCTTGGAGGGCAGATCGCTCTTAATAGTAACATAAGCGATTATTTAGATTTTCGGATTGCTTTTCGCGCAGATGGCAATTCAACAAAGAATTCTTTAAGTAGTGCCACCGACAATAACTTCATGACTTATAATGCAGATATTAATTTTAACTGGATTTTTTGGGAAGACTTTTTCATTTCTGCCGATTTTAATAGTAGAGTTTATTCCGGCTTATACGTAGATAAAAATAACGGTTTTCACTTGCTAAATTTTGGAATTGGCAAAAAGTTTCTTGAAAAAAATCGCGGAGAAATCCGTCTTACTATGTATGATGTTTTAAATCAAAATAAAGCCGTAGAAACAAATTTATACGACTATTATAATGAATATGTAAGAAATGATATTATAAAACAATATATTTTGCTCACTTTTACTTATTTTTTAAGATAATGAACGATACTGTTAATTTTCCAGAATTATACAATAGACAGTTGAAAGAATTTGAAAAAAGTTTGGAAAACTATGTTGATTCTGTTGAAGATCAAGTTTTACTTGAGCCATTAAAATACATAATGGCTGGCAAAGGGAAAAGAATTCGCCCTATGCTTGTTATTTTTTCTAATCTTGCCGTTGGTGGCAGAAGCGAAGAAGCTATTGCCCCGGCTATTGCGATGGAAATGCTACATAATTTTACACTTGCCCACGATGATATTATGGACAAATCTCCTTTACGGCGCGGCAAAGAAACCATTTATAAAAAGTGGGACGAGGCTACTGCAATTCTGCTTGGCGATTTGATGATTGGCTATGCTTTTGGCTTGTTACCAAATCGTGAAACCAGCACAAATAACGAAAGAATTCTCTCCCGCTTTAATAATGCGTTAATAGAGGTTTGCCAAGGGCAGGCGCTTGATATGCAATTTGAGCAGAGTGAAAGCGTTTCTTTAGAGGATTATTTAAAGATGATAGAGCTAAAAACTGCTATGCTAATCGAAGCTTCTTGTTGCATAGGAGCGCTTTCGGGGTATGGAACGAAAGCAGAAATAAATTCTTTAATTAGATATGGAAATTCGCTTGGTCTTGCTTTCCAAATTCAAGATGATCTTTTAGATGCAACTGCTGAATTTGAAAAATTTGGCAAAAGGCTTGGTCAAGATTTGTTAGACGGCAAGAAAACTTTTTTAATTCTGACTGCTGAAAAATTAGCTAAAGAAAAAGATGATGTCGAGCTTATAAAGAATTTTTATGAAAATAAAGGCGTAAAAGAAGAGGATATTCCAAAAATGCTTGAAATATATGAAAGACTTGGGGTTTTTCAAATAGCAGAGCAAGAAATCGACAATTATACCTTTAAAGCAAAAGACTCAATAAAAAGATTGCAAGATAATATTGGAAAAAATATGCTATATTGGATAGCAGATTTACTGAATAAGCGAAAAACCTGATATGCCACAATTCCTTTGTAATCAGTCGTTTAAAGCGAGCTTGCCTGTTCGTTCTATCGAGCAGAGTCTCGCTATTGCAATCCAAGAGAACAAGCTAAACAGTCTGATTTACGTTGTTCCGACTGGGCGACTTGTTCGTTTTTTGAAAAACGAGCAGACAAGGGAATATTTTGAAATTCACAAAAAGCCAATCTTTAATCCCAATATTTATACTTTGCAAAGTTTTATTGCGAGCTGTTTTGACTTTCTTCCAAATAAAAATAAATTTAGAATTATATCGGAAAGCTATCAGTTGGCTTTGTTTGAAGAGGCGGTGAAAAGTGCGGATTTGCAGTTTTTTGCCGGAAAAGAGGGCAAAGTTTCCATTACAACAATTTCGCGTCTTGCAAAATTAATTTACGGCTTAAAGGAAGATGGCATAAGTCCCGCTGATATAGAAAGGGATTTGAATTCCGAAAATCCAAACCTTGACAAAGCCCGATTAAAAGATGTTTATAATATTTTTATTGAATATCAAAAACTGCTTGCTGAACGCTTTCTCGATGCTCCAGAGCTTTTAAATAAAACTATAGAATATTTTTCTTCTGGACAAAGCATAGACAAGCGTTTTCCAAATAATCCCAAAATACTTTTTAATGGCTTCAGCCAATTCAAGCCGCCAGAAATCAAGTTTATATCGCTTTTTGCAAAATCCTCAACTCCTTTTGCCATTCAAATAGATTATTCCCCGGACAATGGTCCGCTTTTTTCTAATCTTGAAGATACGATTGTAGCAATAAAAGATGCGGGCTTTTCGCTTTTTGAAATGGAGGAACAAAGCAACGAAAAAAATATAGACGCTGTTTCCAACAGTATGTTTTTAAGGCAAAATCTTTTTTCCGGCTCAAAAGCAAAGGAAAGCAAAGAATTTTCTAAATTCACTAAAATTTTTAGCTGCCAAGACAAAGAGCAAGAAGTTAAAGCAATTTGCAAACTCGTTAAAGAGCTTGCAATTAATGAAAAGGTTGAGCTAAAAGATATATGTATACTTGCGCGAAAACCAGAGGAATATTCTTCGCTTTTCCGTGAATATTTTGCTGATTATAAAATTGCGGGAAATATTTCCGATAGATTTAATTTGTCTGAATCTGCTATTGTAACGGCAATTTTCTCGCTTTTAAATATTATAAACCTTGGCTATAAAAGGAAAGATATTCACTCTGCCTTGCAAAGCAATTTTTTAAATTTTAATTGCAGCGGCGAGGAAGCTGAAATTGATATAAATAATATGCTTAGCATTGCCGAGCAGCTTCGCATTAGCGGCGGCAATTTTTATAAGGGTGAATATATTTGGAAAACCTTTTTAGAGAACAGAATTAAATTTTTGTCCGATACAATACACGAAGCTAAAACTACTGGACAATTCGATCAAACAGAAATCGAAAACAAGCAAAGGGAATTAAAAAAAGTCCAAAAGGCATTAGAAGACTTTTTGAAAATACATGCACTCCTTCCAAAAATAAAAGGAAAGATTTCTCCAAAGGAATTTAATCTAATTATTAAAAAGGAAATAATTGAAAAATTTGGAATTAGGAAGATAATTTCAAATTATTTAAAAGAATTACTGACTGAAAATAATTGCAAGGAAAATCAATTTGAGCAAGCATATAAAATTGAGCAATTAGAAAAGGAAAGCCGCTCCTTCACTGCCTTTCTTAATCTTTTGGACGAGATGACTGCAATTTTGCAAGAAAGAAAAGCAAGAGAGCAATTCGATTTTTATGAGCTTAGCGAGCGACTTAAAATTGCCGTCCAAGGTGCAAAATACCAAATTGCTGAAAAGCACGGCTCTGGCGTTACAGTTACCTCTATTGAGCAAATTCGCGGAATCCCTTATAAAATAAATATTTTATGCGGCGCTGTTGAAAAAAGCTTCCCCCTTTCTTATAACGTAGAAACTTTTCTTGGCAAAGAGCTGCCCGACACTAAAACGCGGCACATTCGCTCTGAGCGTATGCTTTTTTATCAATTCCTCAGCAATTATTCCAGTGCTTTGGATAGTGGCGAAAAGCAGATCTACATTTTTTACCCCAAGCAAAGCGAGCAAGAGCTTCACGTCCCTTCTCCTTTTATTGATAAGCTGTTTAAAATTACGACTTTAGAAGAAGATGCCTGCTTTTTTGATTTAACTCAGCAAGATAGCAGTGCCGAAAGTAATTTACCCAAATGGCTGAACGCAATAGCTGGAAAACGCGAATTAGCAGAATTCCTTGGCAAAAAAGCATATTCAGATTTAAGCGGGAATCCTTTTGAATTAGGAAGTGATTTAATTGATTTTAAAGATAATTACAATTATTTGCAGTATTACTACTCTGCTCTTTCTGAAACTCAAAATTCAATTTTGGAAAAAATCAGTCAAGCATTTATTGAAAAAGTAAATGATTTGAAAAAAAGCACTTTCTCTATCACTCAAATAGAAACATATCGCGATTGCCCTTATAAATATTTTTCTAAATACTTGCTTAATTTTAAAGAAGTTCAAAAATATGAAGAAACTCTAAGTGCGCTTGAGCGTGGGAACATAATCCATTCTATTCTCTATTCCTTTTTCAAACGCATTCAAAAGGAGCAGCTTGAAAGCAAAGAAACTGAGATCTTGGGAGAAATTAAGGACTGGAGCAAAGAAATCGCAGCGCAAGTCCAATTGAAAAGGGAAAAATTCTCATTTTATAAAGAAATTTTAGAAGATATTGCAAAAAAAGTATTTGACGCAAGCATCAGCGATACGCCTTTGCAAAAGCTAAGCCAAGATATATTTTTTGGAACTGGAAAGCGTCCTGGCTATCTTGAAATTTGGCTTAATAACGAAATAGAAAATCAGGAGCAATCCTGCGGCTTTCTCCCCTCGCTTTTTGAAATTTCTTTTAATTTGCCAAGAATTAAAAATTCATTAGATATTAGCTTGGACGAAGAATTAAAAATATATGGAAAAATTGATAGAATTGATATTTGCACAGATGGCTCTTTTGCTAAATTCCTCGTTGCTGACTATAAGTCAAGCCCGCACTTGCCTAACACAAAAGCTGTGGTCAAGGGGAAAAGCTTTCAAGTGCCACTTTACATTTTAGCTGCAAAGAAAATTTTTAACGATTACTATGGACTTGCCTCGGAATCTGAAGGCGGGGTTTATTACATCTTTTTTCCAAAAAGCAAAGAAAAGCAAGAGGCATATCAGTACTCAAAATATCTTTTAATGAACAAAGAACAGGCGATTGTTCAAAGCAAAGGACTTGAGCGAACGCGAGATCTTCTGAAAAGCGAGGAAGAAGCAGAGCAGATTTTAGAACTCTCACTTTTTTTCGCAAAAGATATTGTAAAAAATATTTCTTTGGGTTTATACCCTGTTGAGCCAGTTGACGATAATGTTTGCAAGTATTGCTCTTATTCTGCCCTTTGCAGAATAAAAGAAAAGCATTTGATTTTTGAGGAAGAAGATGAGAGCTCGGAGTAATTTAGCTGAATAAAAGCATTTCTTTTGGATTAATTATTTCAAATTTTTGAATTTGACCAATCTGCAAATCCTGTGGGAAAGAAGCCACCCGGCAAGATTTCAAGTCGTCTGTATTAGAAAAGAAAATATAAGTTTCATTCCCTGTATACTCAATGTTTTTAATTTTTGCTGCAAAGCTGTGATATGATTTGCTTTCAGCGCCAGCCGGTCTAATGTTTTCGGGTCTAACTGCCAATGTGCTAATCGCTTGCAAATTAGCTTTTCCCTTTACTAAGCTGTCTGGAAGTGGAAATTTATTATTCTGATCGTCCAAAAAAAAGTGATATTCATCAAAAGCAACTTTACCCTTAAAAAGATTAATTTGCGGGGTGCCAATGAAAGTAGCAACGAATATATTTGCTGGATTTTTGTAAAGCTCGTTTGCTGTGCCAATTTGACTTGCAACTCCGTTATTTAGCAAGACAATTTTATCAGCCATAGTCATCGCCTCCACCTGGTCGTGAGTAACGTAAATTGAGGTAATTCCAAGCTCTTTTTGCAAATTGGTGATCTCCGTTCGCATTTGCACTCTTAATTTTGCATCTAAATTTGAAAGCGGCTCATCGAATAAAAAGCACTTTGGCTTGCGGATGATAGCTCTGCCGAGTGCAACTCTTTGGCGTTGCCCCCCGGAAATTTGCTTTGGCTTTAAACGAAGAAGCTCAGTGATTTGCAATATTTCAGCTATTTCTTCTACTCGCTTTTTTATAGCGGGCTTTTTTTCTTTTCTTATCGAAAGGGGAAATGCGATATTTTGAAAAACAGTCAGATGCGGATAAAGCGCGTAGTTTTGGAAGACCATCCCAATATCTCGCTCTTTTGGTTCAAGCTTGTTGATTTTTTGCTCATCAAAAAAAATTTCTCCCTCGCTTATTTCTTCCAGTCCGGCAATCATACGCAAAATTGTTGTTTTCCCACAGCCCGAAGGACCAACCAAAACAACAAATTCGCCTTTTTCTGCAACAAAACTCAAGTTGCTCACCGCCAATTTTTTGTTCGGATATTCCTTTGAGACGTTTTTTAAGCTGATTTTGGTCATAAAGTAAAATTAGATTTTTTTTCAAATCACAAATGCAAATTTAATTAAATTGTTTGCTTTAAACTGAATTTTGTTCTTATTTTTCTTTTAATATGATTTTTAAAATGCTTATACTATTGAAAACAATATCACTTAAAAAAAAGAAATATGTTTTTTTATAAGAATAAATAATTCCTTATATTTGCATTGTTATTAATGATTTTTAGTATAAAAATTAGATTTTTATGAAAACAAAATTTGAACCGTTTAAGATTAAAACAATCGAGCATATTCCTATAACTAAGAAAGAAGATAGGAAAGTATATTTAAAAGAATCATTTTATAATCCCTTTTACTTAAAATCAGATTTGATTACAATAGATTTATTGACCGATAGCGGCACAACAGCTATGAGTTCGAAGCAATGGGCTGCGCTTATGGACGGCGATGAATCTTATGCTGGTTCTAAAAGCTATTATAAATTTGAAAATATAATCCGCGAGATTACTGGCTTTAAACATATTCTCCCTACTCACCAAGGAAGAGCTGCAGAGCGTGTCCTCTTTTCCACTACTGGAGGCAAAGGAAAGCACATTTTGAATAATACGCATTTTGACACAACGCGCGGAAATATTGAATATACAGGGGCAACAGCCAGCGATTTTATTACGGAAATTGGGAAACGCCCCGATTTAATTGGCGATTTCAAAGGAAATATTGATTTAGTTGCATTAAAAGAATATATTGAAAAAGTTGGGAAAGAAAATATTCCCCTCTGTATGCTTACCGTTACTAATAATACTGGCGGTGGGCAGCCAGTCTCAATGGAAAACATTAGACAGACAAAGGAACTCTTGAAAGGTTATGGTATCCCGCTTTATCTTGATTGCTGCCGATTTGCAGAAAACGCATATTTTATCAAAAGACGCGAAAAGGGTTACCACACTAAGACAATTAAGGAAATTGCGCAAGAAATGTTTTCTTATGCCGATGGCTGCACAATGAGCGCAAAAAAAGATGGAATGGCAAACACCGGCGGTTTTATAGCTACAAATGACGATGCGCTTTTCGATAAATTTAAAGTAAATTTGATTGTTACAGAGGGCTTTCTTACTTATGGTGGTCTTGCCCGCAGAGACCTTGAAGCACTTGCCCAAGGCTTTGTCGAGGTGCTTGATGAAAGTTATTTAGAATACAGGGTTGAGCAAGTAAAATCGCTTGGCGATATGTTGCTCACGGCGGGAGTTCCTATATTAGTTCCAACTGGTGGACATGCTGTTTATCTTGATGCGGCACGCTTTTGTCCTCATATTCCGCCGGAGCAATTTCCAGGACAATCTATTGCCTGCGAGATTTACGTTGAAGGTGGCATACGTAGCTGCGAAATCGGTTCAATTATGTTTGGAAAAACTGGCGAAAATGGAAAATTCATTCCAGCAACCATGGAATTAGTTCGACTTGCCATTCCGCGCAGAGTATATACGCAAAGCCACATGCAGTATATTGCAGAATGTATAAGCGAAATACACAAAAGAAGAAAAGAGCTTAAGGGAATGAAAATCACTTGGGAAGCTCCATTTTTAAGACATTTTACAGCAAAATTTGAATATGTATAGCAGATGAAAAGCTATTTATCAGAAAGGCAAATTAAAATAGTAATCGCCGATGACCACGAGGTAATACGCGCCGGCATCAGGCGATTACTTTCTATTGATAAAAATTTGCTTGTTCTTGATGAAGCTTCAAACGGCTTGCAGGCTGTTGAATTGGTTAAATACCATAAGCCCGATATAGCTTTGATTGATATTCTAATGCCTCAAATGGACGGAATAGAAGCGACAAAGCTAATAAAATCAACTATGCCCGAGGTGTTTGTTGTAATACTCACAGCTTTTGAGGACGCCGACCACTTGGAAAAAGCATTGGAAGCTGAAGCAGACGGATATTTAACAAAAGATATTGGGAATAAAGAGCTTATCAGCTCACTCCATGAAGTCTTTCTTGGGGAAAGGGTTTTTAGCAAAACAATTATTAACTTAGTTCAAAATGTTTATAATTACGATGAGACTCAGAATACTGAGCATATCTCAATTTCAAAAAGGGAACAGGAAATTTTAAACTATGTTGCCCTTGGTAAAACAAGCGTAGAAATTGCAGGCATTTTAAATATTAGCCATCGCACCGTCCAATCGCATCGCTCTAATATTATGCAAAAACTAAGAATTAAATCTGCTGGTGAGCTTATTCGTTATGCTGTTCTTCATTTCAATCGCCCAAATTTATATAAGGATTAACTGTTTTTTTATTAGGAGGTACAATGGAAATAAAGGACTTTAAAAAAATTTCTGATCTGCTCTGGGAAATTCCCTCAGATTATCGCGAGGGTATGAAAAGCGCAGCGCGAATTTTTGCTACGGAGCAAATGCTTGAGCAAGCATTGAAAGACCGCAGTGTAAATCAGTTGGTAAATGTTACTTTTTTGCCCGGATTGCAAGGAATGCCCGTAGTTATGCCAGATATTCACGAGGGCGACGGCTTCCCAATTGGCGCCGTTGCTGCAACTGATTTGAATGATGGAGTTAT
The DNA here is from genome assembly GCA_012522895.1 of Ignavibacteria bacterium. GTDB lineage: Bacteria > Bacteroidota > Ignavibacteria > Kapaibacteriales > UBA2268 > JAAYJM01. Next base: position 2,028 of record JAAYJM010000006.1, on the reverse strand, counting down.
CTCGCCCGGAGGAATTGGCTATGATATTAATTGCGGAGTTCGTTTGCTTAAATCTGGAATGTTTTTTGATGATATAAAAAAAAGATTGGAAAGCATAGCAAGTGAAATCTACTCAATGGTGCCGTCTGGGGTTGGAAAAAAAGGCAATATCAAGCTCAACGATACTGAATTAAATAAAGTGCTGAATTTAGGCTGTAAATACGCTGAAACAAAGGGCTGGACGCACTCAAACGATTTAGATTTTATTGAATCAAACGGGAGCATTCCACAAGCAGATAGCGATGCAGTTTCCAAATTAGCAAAAGATAGAGGGCGAAGCCAACTCGGGACTATGGGTGCCGGAAATCACTTTGTAGAAGTTGATTATATAAGCAAAATTTTAGACGAAGAGGCGGCTCGCGCCTTTGGACTTTCACAAAATCAAATTGTAATTCAAATTCACACTGGCTCGCGCGGGCTGGGGCACCAAGTCGCAACAGACCATTTGAAGCAAATGGTTTTTTCAATGAAAAAATATAATATAAATTTGCCGGACAGAGAGCTTGCCGCAGCTCCAATAAATTCAGAGGAAGGGAAAGAATACTTTGCCGCTATGTGCGCCTCTGCTAATTATGCTTGGACTAATCGCCAACTTATTACTTGGCAAATACGCGAGGCTTGGAAAAACGTATTTGGCAAAGAGGCTGGCAAATTAGACATTCTTTATGACGTTGCTCACAACATAGCGAAAATTGAAGAGCATACGATAAATGGTGAAAAGAAAAAAGTGCTTGTCCATCGCAAAGGCGCTACCCGCGCTTTCCCAGCTGGAAATAAGGAATTGCCAGAAGTTTATAGAAATACAGGTCAGCCAGTGCTTATTCCTGGTAGCATGGGAACGTCTTCTTATGTCTTAGTTGGCTTAAGTTCAGCAATGCAGTTAAGTTTTGCTTCGACTTGCCACGGCGCTGGGCGAATGCTCTCGCGCACTGCTGCTTTGAAGCGAGTAAGAGGAGATGAGTTGAAAAAAGAGCTAAACCGAAGGGGGATTGTTGTAAATACCGCATCTATAAGAGGCTTAGCTGAAGAAGCACCAGTGGCTTATAAAGACGTCAACTCAGTTGTGAATGTAGTAGAAAGAGCGGGCATAGCAAAAATTGTGGCTCAGCTCAAACCTCTTGCTGTGGTCAAGGGGTAGTTTTTATTGCAAATTGAAATTTTTGTAAAAAAAAGATAAGAGATTAAAACCATTTATACATTATCCAAATGTTTTGCTGGTATAGCAGGAGGATAAAATAACATTTTGGAATATATCCCGTAGGGATTATATTATTGTAGAATTCAATTTCCCGCGACTGTGCTTATCCCGTAGGGATTATATTATCAAAACGAAAAAAATAATTTAATCCTTAGGGGATATTTTTCAAATAATAATTATTTTCTTCTGTTAAGTCTTAAACTTATGGGCAATGAAAAGTCTATGCAAGAACGCTACCCGTCCCTTTTATCTTCATAAGAAAGGGGTTCCCAATCCAAGCCCTCGCAAGGGATGTAAGATTTTGTAATATGCTCATCATAGATTTTGCATAACTGACTTGAAGCATCGAAATGCTTGCAAGAGCCGCACAAAGTCTCTTCCTCAACTTTTTTTATTCGCTCTTGAAAAACAGTGAATTGACGAAAAGCTGGATAAACTGCAAAGAGCCAAACGATGAAGGGTAGCCACCAATTCCTTTGTCCCGTGATTTCTAAAATTGTAAAGCTAACTACTACAATAATTGCAGAGCGAAGCAAAACACCCCAAACAATAGAGCCAGTGGTTACAATCGGCTGTTGGGCGCCCTCTTCGTCCTCTTCCCTTCCTTCGCGAAACATTAAAATGTCCGCAACTTTTTCTATGAAATTTTCCCTTGATTTCTTTTTAATTAAAAAAAAACGAACTCATTCTAACAAAAATAAAGAAATTATTAAATCTTTCAATTTTATTTTATAAGAAAAAACCTCTATTTTGCATTTTTAAAACAAGAATAATATCTATTTTAATTTAAT
>JAAYJM010000066.1 GCA_012522895.1 Ignavibacteria bacterium | reverse complement strand
GTAAAAAACATTGAATTGATTGAACATATAAATCGCTGCGGAATAGTCATTTATAAACAAAAATAGAATATAAAATCCTGATAATTTTTTTAATTAATTTAATCAATTATTTTTATCAAATTATGAAATCAGTTGAAAAAAATGTTGCAGTTTAAACTAATAGAAAATTAATTTACCAAAATAAATAAAACAAAAATGAACAAAGAAATTGAAAAAAAGCAAAATGAAGGCGCATCTGCACCGACTCAGCACTTTATACGTCAAATTATAGCAGATGATTATAAAACAAATAAATGGGGTGGAAGGGTGCAAACCCGCTTCCCACCCGAGCCAAATGGATATTTACATATCGGACATGCGAAGTCAATTTGTCTGAACTTTGGGCTTGCAATTGAAAACAATGGACTTACTAATCTTCGTTTTGACGACACAAACCCCGAAAAAGAAAGCGATGAATATGTTCGTTCAATTATTGAAGATGTGAAGTGGCTCGGCTTCGATTGGGGAGACCGACTTTACTATGCCTCCGATTATTTTGAACAACTTTATGACTTTGCAGTTCAACTGATTAAAATGGGGAAGGCTTTTGTTTGCGATTTGTCTCCTCAAGAAATTAAGGATTATCGTGGCACCTTGACCGAATCGGGTAAAGAAAGTCCATACCGCTATCGGCCAGTAGAAGAAAACTTGGAGCTTTTTGAGCAGATGCGTCAAGGGAAATTCCCAGAAGAGAGCCACGTTTTGCGTGCAAAAATAGATATGGCTTCTCCAAACCTGAATATGAGAGACCCAGTGATTTACAGAATAAAATATGCCCAGCACCATAGAACAGGAGACAAGTGGTGTATTTACCCAATGTATGATTATACTCATTGCCTTTCCGATTCGATTGAGCGGATAACACATTCCATTTGCACGCTTGAATTTGAAGACCACCGCCCGCTTTACGATTGGGTGCTTGAAGAACTTGATGTTTTTCATTCGCAACAAATTGAATTTGCGCGCCTCAATTTGACTTATACTGTGATGAGCAAAAGAAAACTTTTAGAGCTTGTTGAAAGTAAAGTAGTTAACGGTTGGAACGACCCGCGAATGCCAACTATTTCTGGTTTAAGGAGACGTGGTTTTACCCCAGCAGCAATACGAAATTTTTCCGAGCTGGTAGGAGTTTCAAAAAAGGAAAGCGTGGTGGATTATGCTTTGCTTGAATACTGTATTCGCGAGGATTTGAACAAAACAGCTCAAAGAGCGATGGCTGTGCTAAACCCCTTAAAAATTGTAATTACAAATTATCCAGATGATTTAGAAGAAGAGCTTGACGCAATAAATAATCCAGAAAACCTTGAAGCTGGTAGCCGCAAAATTCCTTTTTCAAAAGAGATTTACATAGAAAAAGACGATTTTATGGAGAATCCGCCGAAAAGATTTTACCGACTTGCGCCGGGGCGAGAAGTCCGCTTGCGTTATGCTTATTTTATTACTTGCAATGAAGTAATTAAAGATGAGAATGGTGAAATAATTGAGCTTCGATGCACTTATGACCCTGCTTCTCGCGGTGGCGCCTCCCCAGATGGAAGACGCGTTATGGGCACAATTCATTGGGTTTCGGCAAGGCATTCAAAAAAAGTAGAGCTAAGGCTTTATGATCATTTATTTTTAAAAGAAGATCCTTACGATTTCCCAGAAGGGGGAGACGTTCTTGATAATTTGAATCCAAATTCTTTGGTAAAAATAGCAGCTTTTGTTGAGCCATCTTTAATGAAGGCAAAGCCAACAGAGCGTTTTCAATTTGAGCGTGTTGGCTATTTCTGTGCCGATGAATATGATTCTAACGAAGGACAGCCCGTTTTTAATCGCACTGCAACTTTAAGGGATAGCTGGGCAAAAATAGCAGGTAAAAGCTAATACAGATTTAAGTTTATTTCTAAGTCATTGATGTTTAGTAATTTGCAATAAGCAAAATATTATTAATCATCAATGACTTTTAACTAAATAGAATAGTTAACGAAGTTTTATTGATTATGAATTAAAAAAAATAAAAAATATGCAAAAATCATTACTCTTTCAAAAAAAGCAGATTTATCTTTTAATTTTCTTTTTTTTCACTTTGTCTTTATTCTCACAAAGCGATGAAAAGATATTTATTCAAAAAAAAGCTGATGAATACATAGAAAAATACAATACAAACTCGCTTTATCATAAGATTACAGACAATTTTGGAGATAGCTTCCCCTCGCTTTATGGCACTCGAAATATGCGTGTCGTTTTAAATGGCATACTATACCGCGGCGGAGCAAATAATTTTTACAATAAAAACAGCAAGCGAGACAATAAAAATCCATTGCCCGAAGAAGGCTTAAACAATTTATCAAACGAGGGCTTTTCTACTGCAATTTATTTATATTCTAAAAATTTTGATAATACCAAAACAGCTTATCCCTCTGATAAAAATAATAAGACATTAAACTATTTAAACAATACCTTATCAAGCGAAAAAGAACTAAAGAAATATTTGGAATTAGTTTATAGAACGATAATGGATTCAAGCGCGGGTCCGATTTACGTTCATTGTTGGAATGGCTGGCATCAATCTGGCTATGCTTCTGCTTTGGCACTAATGCAGTTTTGCGGATTTTCAAATAAGGAAGCATATAGCTACTGGGAAAAATGTGCTTATGGTAATCTTTCAAAATACAGCCACATAAAAAAAGCAATATTGAAATTTAAACCTTACAAGGAATTTTTAATAAGCGATGAAATTAAGTCAATAATTTGTCCCTGCGACTAATTATCAACAAATTGAAATTCGCACTCCAAGGGAGGTGGTCGGAAATGAATAAAACTTTTGATTGCGTCAAATATCAAAGAGATATTAGAGATAAATTTATTGAAGAAGCAAATGGAGATTTTAGAGTTTTACTTGAAAATCTTCGCGCCAAAGCAAAAAAAAGTGAATTGTATCATTTTTTTAAAGAAAGAAAAGAAAAACACTTGAGAGATACTGTAGTTTAATATCAAATCTCTAAAAATTTTGATAATACTCAACTGAACTTTGATTTAAAGATTTCTTGATTATTTTCCGTTTTAAATCAGAAATATCTACGTAATCATTGTCCCCCGCTGGCGGGGCAGGGGGTGGATATTGCACGGCGTCATTCCGAGCGTAGCGAGGAATCCAGAGTGATTGCGGTATTGAAAGGCTTTCTGGATTCTTCACTATCGTTCAGAATGACAGAGTTGTTCCCGCCAGCGGGGGGGATAAGTCCTTTTATCATTCCATTTAAATAAAATTCATCATTAATTGGGGGGCAGACAAAGCAGCTTTAACTAACAAAATTGATTAAGTCACTATTAGAAAAACAGAGTTCCACAAGCTCGGGAACGTCAATAATCATAACAACTTTTCCATCGCCAAGTATGGTTGAGCCGGCAAGACCTTTCACAGTTCCAAGATAATCGCCAAGTGATTTTATAACTATTTCTTGCTGCCCAAGTAATTCTTCTACAATCAACCCAACACGCATTAAGCCAATGCCGACAACAACTATATACTGATTATTCTTTTTTACGAATTCTTTTAAATTTAAAAATTTATTCATTCTAACAAGCGGGAGAATATCCTCACGAAGTCGAATAACCTCTTTGTGATTAATGGAATATATTTTGCTTTCGTCAAAGGCAACGACCTCGATCACTGAGCTTAATGGAACTGCAAAAGCATTAGTCCCAACTCTGACTAAGAGCCCTTGTATAATAGCCAAAGTCAAAGGAAGCTTGATTATAAATGTAGTAAATTTACCTTCTTCAGATTCAATGTCAATAATCCCTTTAAGGTTTTGTATGTTTGTTTTTACAACATCCATTCCAACGCCTCTGCCTGAAACGTTGGTAACCACGGCAGAGGTGCTAAAACCGGGCTGAAATATTAATTGAAAAATTTCACGCTTGGACATCTGCGCTGCTTGCTCTTGCGTAATCAATTCTCTTTGAATTGCCTTGTCAAGAATTTTTTCTGTGTCAAGACCTTTCCCATCATCAGTAATTCGCAAAACGATTGCGTTTCCTTCTTGCTCTGCGTCTAAAGTTACGGTGCCATCGGCGGGCTTTCCTTTAGACAAACGCTCCTCAGTTGATTCGATACCATGGTCGCAAGAATTTCTTAGCAAATGGACTAAAGGATTATTTAATTCATCAATAATCCCGCGGTCAATTTCTGTTTCCTCGCCTTTTACAACTAAATTGATTTTCTTATTAAATTCTTTAGATAAATCGCGTATCATCCTTGGAGCTTTTTGGTATAGCTTGGCAACAGGGACCATACGCATTCTCATAACGGCAGTTTGAATTTCAGATGTTACAAAATCAATTTGTGCCGTTGCTTCTAAAAGCTCGCGAGTAAGTTCTTTTTCTTTACCTTCTAAGGCAATGGATTCCGATATTTGAGAAATTCGATTCCTACCAAGAACAAGCTCGCCGGATAAGTTCATCAGTGCTTCCACGCGGTTAATATCTACTCGAATTGTTTCGGAGCCAGTTTTTTGCTCTTTTGCTTTCACTGATTCAAGAGCTTGCATGGGGCTTGTTGCTGTTTTTGATTTGCTTATAGCTTTGCTTGCTTTCTCGTCCGCGTCTTTTTCGCTTTCCTCATCTTTTTTATGTAAAGCAATTTTCTCAGTTGCCTCGCTAATATTATCTTTTACGTAATTAGTGCCAATTATGACATCTAAATAAAGCTGCCTGTTTACTTCAAGAAATGCGTCATCAATTAAATCAATTTCTGCCTGTGTAAAATCTCCGGGTTTTTTCACTAAATCTGGATCGCTTAAAACTGCTTCCAGAGCGCTTTCTTGGGTTTTCGGAGAATCGTTTGTTTGCTCGTCTTCCTTTGCTTTCTGAGGTTCATCATCAGGCTCGCCGCCGCGCTTATCAATCTTTGCTAATGCTTCAAGAGTTTTGCTGTAATCAACAGGCTCGAAATTTCTTGCTTTTACTCTATCCAATAGCAGTTTTAACCAGTCATGGACTTCTAATAAAACATCAATTATATTCAAGTTGACTTTTAGCTCGGAGCGCCTTAACTTATTTAAAACGTCTTCAGCCTGATGGGTTATGCTTGCCATAGAATCGACACCCATAAAGGAAGAAGTGCCTTTAATTGTATGAAAACTTCTAAACAGTCTATTTAGCAATTCAATATCCTCGGCATTGCTTTCCAATACCATTAAGTCGCTTGAAATTGAATCTAAAAGTTCCTCAGTTTCAATTAAAAAGCTATCAAAGAGTTCTTGAATTTCTTTATCTTGTTCGAAATTTGTCATACCTATTTGCAGAATTTATGAAAATCTAATTTAAAAATAGATGCTTTTCTATTTCCCAAAAATTGCATCTATGTCGTCTTGTGAAAAGTGCTCAATATCGTCTGGTATGATTGATACTTTGTCGTCCAAATCATCTGAAACATCATTTTCACTCGCTTGCACTGATCTGTTATTATCTGAGTTATTATCTGAGTTATTATCTGTTTTGTTATCTGAGTTATTATCTGAGTTATTATCTGTTGCGCTATCAGCCGCACTTTCTATTTCCTCAGTGCTGCTTTCACTAATATCAATTTCACCATTAAAGTGCATTTTTATTAAGTCATCTACGTCATTTTGCCTTGTTTCTTTAGAAGAAATTGATTCTATCGCATCAGGGTCAAAAGCAACTTTTCTATGCAAATCAACTACGTTGGTCCTTTCTTTTATTTCTGGACTTGAAGTAACTAATTGATTAATATCGGAGGCTTGGAATTTTACAAGAATTTTTTGTAACTTTGTTTGTATTGTCTCTAAAAGATGATTGACCGCAGCAATTTGTTGAGAAGTAATATCTTGCACTTGCAAAGAAATCATAATTGACATAGAATCATCTTTTATGCTTTGCAATATATTATCAGTATCCTCAATTAAGCTTTGAGAAGACTTATCGGCAGGGCCTTCGCTGTTAGCGCTTTTCATATTCTCAATAGTTTCTGATATCTCCGGAAGAATATCCTGAACATCAACATCTTCTTGAATTGCTTTATATATAAGCTCAATCACTTTAAAGTGATTAGAAACCTTTTGAGGGGAGCTGCAAATTTTCTTTACATTTGAGGATATAAGATCTACTTTATAAGACAGCCCGTCTACAATGTCCATAATTTCAGTAGTAGCAGTTTCGGTTGCCTCTGAGACTTTGCTAAGCTGCTTTGAGGCACTGGGCATTTTCTTTAAATTTTCTTCAATAGAAGTATTTATTTCATCTAAAAGTGGTTTTATTTCACTGACGAACACAAATATTTCTTCGAGAAAGGGTATAACACGCTGTCCAAGAACAAACAAAGCTCTTAATTCTTCAGCTTTTTTTAAAACATCAGCAATATCCATTTCTTTCATATAAGCACCAAAATAATTAAAAAAATTAAGATCCTTGAATTGCTTTTAAAATAGCGTCAATTTTTTCTTTAAGCACTTGAGGCGTAAAGGGCTTGACTACGTAATTATTAACTTTAGCTTTAAGTGCCTCGACAATATCTTCTTTCAAGCCTCGCGTAGTAACCATAAGGATAGGTAGATGCTTAATTGAATCGGTTGAACGAATAGCTTTTGTCAGCTCTAATCCAGTCATTACCGGCATATTCCAGTCAGTAATCACAAATTCAAATTTACTTGAATTCAGTTTAGCAAGAGCATCTTGGCCGTCTTCTGCTTCGACGATGTCATTAATTCCAAAAGTTTTAAGGGCATTAATTACTATTCGTCTCATTGTTGGTGAGTCATCGACTACAAGGAATCGCATATTCTAATCCTGATTGTTATTCATTTATTTATCAATTTAAATATTTTGATACTTCGTATTGTATCCGTTTTGTGTTAAATGGCTTAACTAAATAAGAATCGGCTCCAACTGCTAAGCCTTTTTCAATGTCTTCTTCCTTTGATAGGGAGGATAAAATTATTATTGGTAACTCTTTATAATTGGGATGCGATCTGACGGTTTTAATTAGCTTATACCCATCTATATTAGGCATATTCAAGTCGGTTATTAAAAGGTCTATTTTTTCAGTAGGCAGTATTTCCAATGCCTCCATACCGTCTTCAGCAGTAATTACCTTATGTCCCAATATTTTCAAGGATATTGTGATGAATCTTCTGATTGATTGAGAATCTTCTGCTACCAGTATTGTTTTAGACATTTATTTTTTTATTAATAATAAAATAATAATAATTTAACTATTTTTTTTATTTTATACAATTGCTTTTTCTTGTAAAAATTAGCAATATCGCCTTACTCTTTTTTATATGCCATTGCTTTTGGCAAATGGACTAATTTGAATGCTTTTGATACTCCGTGCAAGGATTCAGAATAGCCAATGAACAAGTAACCATCTTTATTTAAAGAATCGTAAAGTGAAGAAACTACTTTTTGTTTGGAATCTATGTCAAAATAAATTAAGACATTGCAACAAAATATTACATCGCAACCTGTTATCGTCCTCATTTGCAGGCTGTCGAATAAATTAATGTTCATAAACCTGACTAATTTTTTCACCTCATCGTTTATCCGATAATTAATTCCATCTTTTTTAAAATACTTATTCAAATAATAGGCTGGAACATTCCGAATTGCGTAATCCCTATAAATTCCTTGTCTTGCAGCCTCAAGAACAGCGTTATTAATGTCGGTGCCAAGTATCTGAAAATAGACATTTGGGAACATTGGTTTAAGTTTTTCAAGAATTAATATAGCTAAGGTATATGCTTCTTCACCAGTAGAACTGGCGGCACTCCACACTCTAAACACTGGATTGATGGAGCTGTCTTTATGCTTAATTATTTCAGGGGCGATTACTTTCTCAAATGCTTCAAATTGCTGCTCAGCGCGGAAAAAATATGTTTCGTTGATTGTTATTACTTGGAAAAGGCTATTTAATTCAGTTCTATTGTTTGCAGAGCTTAAAAGCTTAAGGTAATCATAATAGTTTGTCAAATTATTAGCAACAAGGCGCTTAGCGATTCTGCTTTCTAATAGATATTTTTTGCTTTCTGAATAATAGATTCCACTTTGCTTGTAGATAATATCTCTAATCTGCAAAAAAGCCTCGTCAGGCATTTCGATCTGATAATCAGCTGTTTTTGTCTGAAAAGGAAACTTTATCGCTTCTTCCTGCTTTGCAAATGGAAATTTGAATAAGTCGCTCATATTGTAATAGTGTTAATTAATCATAAAAGTTCATTCAAAAACAGCCGCTCTGCAATCTCGCGTATTTCCAGTTTCTCTTCTTCTGAGCCGTTTAAATTGCATATCTTTAATTCTTCTATTGTCCTGTTGTAATTAATGCTTAATAATATTTCTAATAAATTGTCCGAATTAGCTTTACCAAGGATTATAACAAGACGAACCAAGGTTTTAATTAATTGTTCAATATTCTCTGCCCGAGAGTAATCTATAAATAATGGCAGTAAAGATAAGAATTCGATGTATGAAACTACTGCCTGCTCTTGATAAAACAAGCTAATAAAAAATCTATCAACTACGCTTATGTCCGAGTTTGCTAACAAATTATAAAGAATTTGCTTTTGGGAATCTACTCTTTCACTTCTCACTTCATTTATCAGAGCGGGTATATCTTCTACAAAAAACGAATCTCCAAGAGCTATTAAGCCCGCAGCTCTTGTATCTGGATCATCGTCAAAAAGCGCAACCCGGGCAATGCTTCTGTATTCTAATGGCAATTCTGGCTTTATATTATTACGATAGCTTATAGCAATAATGGTTTTTAAAATGATTGGCTGAATCTCTTCGGGGAAGGAGCTTATTTCGCTCATTAATTTATCTGCTATATATGTTTTATCGGAAATTTTTGCAAGGGCTTCTAAGCAAGCTGCAAGAATAAAGAAGTCATTATCACTAAAAAATTTATTAATTATAAATTCTTCCGCCTCCTCGCCAGCAATTTTGCTTAGCGCTTCAATAATAGCTGGTTTGTAATCTTCGTTTTGATCGTAAAGTGGTAAAAAATGCTTTATGCTTTCCTGGGCTTTCAATTTGCCTAAGCCATCAATTACTGAAGACACTATGTTTGAATTCTCATCTTTAAGTAATTTAATAAAAGCTGGTATGCTTTTCTCGGTTCCAATCTCGCCAAGTATGTCAACGGCAAATTGCCTTATGTCTGCATCTTGATTTTTTAAGTAAGGCAGCAAAGAATCTTCTGCTGGTGCGGCTATTTTTAATAAAATATCGGCTGCTAAATTTCTCAATTCTATTTCTTCGCTTGTTAAAAAGCAAGCAATGTGCTTAGCAACTGTTTCAGCAAATTCAAGTGGCGGATGGGATAAAGCGCGATAAGAAATATCTTTCAGTCCATAATCCTCTGATACAATGCCCTGGATAAAAGCATCAATAATTTCAGAATGATAAACTCCAGCCTCAGCAATGAAACGGGCTGCTTTTCGCCTTAAATCAATGTCATCGCTGTTTTTTAATATATCTATGTTTTCCAAAAGATTCATATTTCTTCGCGTTATTCTATATAGAATTTATTTAAAATTTTCAATTTTCAACTGTATTTTTAATAAATAACAAAAGTAAATATTAAATCAAGATAAAAAAACAGAAAATAATAAAATAAACTTTAAAAACAAAATAAAAATGATTTTTTGAAGGATTGCTATGAAATATTTTTCCCGCTAATATTTATACCCAACTGTTCAATTCTATATCTTAATTTAGCTCTTGAAATTGCCAGCAGTTTAGCTGCTTTTATTTGATTTCCGCTTGTAATATTAAGTGTTTGAACAAGTAAATCCCTCACCACATTTGCATAATGAACTCCTTTATTTGAGATTTGCAGTATATGTTGATTTTCTTTAAGCTCGATGGGCATTTTAGCGGTAATAGTCGATTGGGAGCTTGGCTCTAAAGATGCATCTAAAAAATTCAAGGCTTCTTTTGTGATAATGTCATTTGTTTCAAGCAGAACAACCCTTTCTATTGCATTTCTTAGCTCTCTAATATTTCCCCTCCAATGATAGCGTTGCATTAAATCAGCCGCCTCTGGCGTAAAACCGGTAACATTTTTTGCAAATTTTTGGTTAAACTCATTGATAAAGAAAGTAGCTAATTGTATTATATCTGCTCCACGCTCTCGCAATGGCGGCAAAAGAATCCTTGCAACATTTAAGCGATAAAAAAGGTCTTCGCGAAACTTTTCTTCTTCAACTAACTTTTCTAAATCTTTATTTGTGGAAGCTATAACCCTTACGTCAACGCTTATTTCTTTTGAGCCACCAAGCCGATAAAAACTTCTCTCTTGAAGAACGCGAAGCAATTTTACTTGCAGCTCCGGGCTAAGCTCCGCAATTTCATCTAATACGATAGTTCCGTGATGCGCCTGCTCGAATTTTCCGTGCCGCACTTTTTCTGTTGCCCCAGTGAAAGCACCTTTTTCATAACCAAAGAGCTCATTTTCCGCAAGCTCACGCGGTATGGCGCCGCAATTAAGCGTAACGAAGGGCCCTCGGGCGCGATTGGAATGATTGTGAATATAGCGAGCAAATAGTTCTTTCCCAGTCCCGGAATCGCCTAATATAAGGACAGTAGTATCGGCTCGAGCAACTATTTTTGCAATTTCTAATGCTTTTATCATTCCCTCAGATTCACCAAGAATTTCATTTGGCTGGTCGCGTTGAAGCTGTTCATCAAGCAAATTAACACGGCGGCGTAAATCGTAATTGTATAGCGCTTTTTCTACTGAGATCTCAAGCTGCTCTATATCAAGTGGTTTAACTATAAAATCCTCAGCTCCTAATTTCATAGCGCGGACCGCCATCTTTATATCAGAAAAAGCAGTCATCATAATCACAGGAGCGCTAAGCCCTTGATTGCGTAAATTTTCTAAAATATCTAAGCCATTGCTATGCCCAAGAAAAATGTCTAAAAGGATTAAATCCGGACTCAATAAATGCAATTCGTTCTGCGCTTGGACAGCATCTAAATAAGCTACTACTCTTTTATACTTAGCTGCCATTATGTCTTTTACCGTCTGGTTTACTAATGGGTCGTCTTCTATTATAACAACAGTATAATTTTGTAATTGCATTTTATTTTTTGAACTTATTGCTAATAAACAAATTTAATTAAAATTATTGATTTTTCTAAAATATTATTGTAAAAAAAGCATTTTTAATGAAATAATTCGTTTTTTTTATATTATTTAGTAATTTTAGTTTTTTTGAAGTTGTAAAATGCAAAATATATTTTCTAAGTTAAAAATATACTTACTAATCATTGTTTTAGCTACACTTTTTC
>JAAYJM010000065.1 GCA_012522895.1 Ignavibacteria bacterium | reverse complement strand
GTGTGTAATAGTGCGTAACGTCCATATTACTAAAGTAAGTAAAGGATTTTTATGAAGTTAATAATTTTCGGTCCCCCAGGGGCTGGCAAAGGCACGCAATCTGAAATTATCAGCAAAGAATACAAACTGACTCAAATTTCCTCAGGAGATATACTTAGGGCGAAAAAGAATTCCGATACCCAAATAGCAAAGCTAATCAAGTTCTATATTGACTCTGGCAGTTTCGTTCCAGACGACCTTATTATTAGCATTATGAGTGATGAAATGAAGCAATGCGATGACGGGTATATCTTAGACGGCTTTCCGAGGAACACATATCAAGCAAAGGTGCTTGATGAAATGCTTGAAGTAAAAGGTGAAAAGATTGATTCTGTGCTTTGTTTAAGAGTTCCAGACGAAATTATTGTGGCTCGCCTTTCTGCAAGGAGGACTTGCACGGTCTGCTCAAGAGTTTATCACTTAGAATATAATCCACCCAAAAAAGAAAATAAGTGTGATTACGATGGAGCTGAGCTTTATCAAAGAGCAGACGACAAAGAAGAAACCATTTTAGAAAGAATTAAGATTTATCACACAGAGACCCAACCACTTATTGATTATTACCAAGAAAACAACCTGAACTATTGCGTTGACGGAAGCGGCGATATAAATGAAATTTTTACTATTATAAAGAGGCATCTTAACAGCTTAGCTCTGGAATAGTTTCAAAAATATTTTCGTAGTTAAGAAAATCAATACTGGTGAAACTAAAAGAAACAGGTAAATTCTGAAACAGGCAAAGATGCCTGTTCTACAAAATCTCTGGTAGGTCAAGCATTCTTGCTTGACTAAAAGAAAGCCTTGAACAGGCAAAGATACCTGCTCTACCCTTCCTCTATTGTGCTGTATATATTCAGATAGCTTTCGTAGCGACTATAGCTTATCTGCCCATCTTCCAGTGCCTTTAAGACGGCGCAGTCTGGCTCGTGAATGTGGGTGCATCGGACATAGCGGCACTGCGGGGAATAGTCATCGAACTCGTGAAAATATAGATGAAGCTCGCTCGGAATTAGCCCCCAAATCGCGAATTCACGTATACCGGGCGTGTCAATTATTTCTCCCCCTTCCTGAAATTTAAAGAGCTTGATGGAGCTTGTGGTGTGGGTGCCTTTATTCCATTTTTCACTAATCTCTTTAATTTTCTGCAGTTCTTTTCCAAAAACTGAGTTAATCAAAGTGGATTTGCCACAGCCAGAAGGTCCCGAAAGAACGCTACTGCTTTTGTTTATGTAGTCAAAAAATGGCTCAAAATTACTTTTGTTCAAAGCGGAAATGAAAAATAATTTTATTCCAAGTTTGCGATAAACATCTAAATCCTCTTTTACTTCTGCTTCCTGACTATCAACTAAATCCATTTTATTTACGCATATCACTGGTTCAAGCGAGCCAATTTCTGCTGCTATTATGTATCTATCGATAAGCCGGGTGTTATAAAATGGCTCTGCGGCAGAGCAAAATATTATTAATTTCTCAATATTTGCTGCTATTATATCCTCTTGCGGCTTAATAAGGTCTTTGCGAGAAAGAAAACTTTCCCTTTTCTCAATATTTAAAATTTTTCCACTATCAAGCTCTGCCGAAATGGAGGAGCCATCTCGTTTAAAGCTAACGTAATCGCCAACCACAAGGATAGTGCTATCAAGGTTTTCTGTGGAAACTGTTCCAGAAATTACGCATTGGGCAAGGCTCCTGCTTGGATAGTCGATAGATTCAACTAAATAGCTCCTTCCTTCTTGGACAATCACTCTACCACGCTCAATGTCTTTTTCTTCTAAACTCTGCTGTTTAATTAAAGTTCTAAGTATTTGGCGTTTATTTCTTTTTAAGCTTACAAATTTTCTATCGTCAAATTTTTTCATATCAAATAAAAACAGTTGTTGAAATAAAATAAATTAGCGAAGTGCTTTTATCAGTCAAAGCAAGTGCTAAGGGTTCTGCTGATACTTTGGGTCCCAAGCTTTGCACTGTGATGAGCCGCAGAGATGC
>JAAYJM010000064.1 GCA_012522895.1 Ignavibacteria bacterium | reverse complement strand
TTCAAGTATGGAGGATTTTTTATAAATCTTAGAAAAGTTATTCCAAATTGTTTTTTTATTGCTAAAAATAATATTTAAAAATTGATAGCGACTTGCATTAATTTTTATAAATTTGAGGAAGTTAATAAGCAAAAATTATTATTTTAATTGTAAAAGGTGAAATATGCGTAAAAGTCTTATACTTATAATGCTTGCAAGTGCATTACTTGTTTCCTGCGTCAGCTCTGGAAAATACGATAGAATGGTTTCCTGGAAAGATTCTTTGCAGACAAGCAGCGATTCTTTGCAAAGTATTGTTATAAAAAATAATGAAACTATTTCAAGTTTATACCAGCAGATTTCTGAAATAAACAAGCAAAAAGAAAAATTGCAAGAAGAATATTCTTCACTAAACCAAAACTATCAGTCATTAAAATCAAGCAGTTCCAAAGAAGCCCAGCAATATATTGAACAATTAGAAGCTCTGCGGGACGACATAACGCTTCGCGAAAAGAAAATTCAAGAAATCCAACAAAAGCTAAACGCAAGAGATTCAATCGTTAGCGCTTTGCGGAACAAAATTAATGATGCCTTGTTAGGATTTAAAGATTTGGGCTTGACGGTTACCGTAAAGGAAGGGAAAGTATACGTTTCACTTTCCAATCAACTACTTTTCAAAACAGGCAGCACTTCGATTGACAAAAATGGTCAAGATGCTTTGCTCGGCTTGGCTCAGGTTTTAAATACTCAGCCCGATATAAATATTTTAGTTGAGGGACATACTGACGACCAAAGGGTTACAAGTCAAGCAAGATTCAAAGATAATTGGGATTTGAGCGTTTTAAGAGCAACCGAGGTAGTGCGATATTTGACTGTAGAAGGGCAAGTCGAGCCAACGCGAATAATTGCATCTGGACGAAGCGAATATTTTCCAGTTATTGCGGGTGAAAGTGTAGATGCTAGAGCCGCAAACAGAAGAACAGAAATAATATTAACGCCAAAACTTGAAGAACTTTTCCAAATTATTGGGAATTAATTTTCTAAAAATTAAAAGAAAATAATGAAAGAATCGTTTAAAAACAGAGCATTGGAGAATTTGGAAGCAGCGGAGCTTTTATTCGATAATGAAAAATATAATGCTTCTGCAAATCGTGCTTATTACGCTGCTTTTCATATTGCTATTGCAGCGCTTTTTTCAATTGGGCTCAAGCCAACGATAGATCACAGAAGCGTACAGGCTCTTTTTGTTGATATGTTTATAAATAAACGAAAAATTATTTCATCAGATTTCAAAAAGTATTTATACGACTTGCAAAATGTTAGAAATACAGCTGACTATAAAGATGGAGCAAGTAAAAAAATTGTAAGCAAACAATTAAAAAAATCTAAACAATTTGTAGAAACAATTACAAAGGTGATTTTATGAGAATTAATTATAAACAGCAGCAACTTATTGACGATTTATTCGACCATATTAAGAAAAAGTATCCTGAGATAATTCTTAAAAATTTAGACGTATCACCAGACGACCCAGAGCATATTTGGATTAATGTTATTGCAGATATGGACGAGGATAAAGAAATCGAGATGATGGAGTATTCTGCAGAGCTTGAAGCAGATTTGCTATTGGACTATGGCTATCGAATCTCGATTATGCCAGAAAACCCAAATGCAGTTTATTGCTGAGATTAAATTTTTTGTAGAAAAAGTAAGCAATTAATGGCGATAAAAAAACTCTTCTTCCCAATCGCAAATTGAGAAGAAGAGTTATTAAATGTTCTAAATTTTTTTTAATTTTTGGATATAGAAATGTATATGTTTTTAAGTCGTCTTCTTAAATGTAATACTGCATAACGCTTACGTGCGAGCAATGTATTGATGTTTACTCCGCTATCTTCTGCCATTTCTCTAAAAGAAATGCCTTCAAATTCATTTTTTACAAAAACATCTCTTTGCTCAGCCGGCAATTCTGCTAATCCCTCTTGAACGCTTTCCCAAATAGTTTTCCGCATTAGATCTCTATCGGGTCCAGCGGTCGCATCGCCAAGATATTTTTCATAAATATCCAGTCCCTCTTCAAGTCGTCCCGCAGTTTGGAGGTCGGTGAAAGTATCTGCTCTTTTTTTCCTGTATGAGTCAATTATTCGATTTCTTACTGCTGTAAAAATCCAAGAAGATACGTTTTCAATCGGCTTTTGAATATTTGCGGATGCGACAATCACATTTGTAAAAACATCTTGCAAAATATCCTCTGCCTCTTCTTGACTTCTTACTCTTTGTCGAATAAAGCCAAGGAATTTCTTTCTATCAGTCTTGAATAAACTCTCAATTTGATTAAGCAAATCAAGCACCATACCGCTCTTTTCGGGCTGTATTTCTACGTAATTATTCTCTTGTGTCATAGAAGTTTCTTCCTTTCTGCTCAATTGGTTCATAATTATTTACTTTTTTCAATCAGTAAATTACGTAGCATTTCACTCCAATTTGTTCATAATAGTTTTGCAATATAATACTATTTTTAATTATTAGACAATATATTTTAAAAAAAGTTTCAAAATACTTAGATATTTTTATTATCGCCCTTTATTCAACAAACCTTTAGCTCATTTTACGCACCTTTGTTTAAGATCTGCCACAGCTTCTTTTCAGATGTGCCACACTTGGGAAAGTGTGGCACATCTTTTTTCTACAATAATTTAATTACTACGAAATACTTTTCATTCAAAAACCTTTTTCCACCCCCTACCCCCGCCAGCGGGGGACATAGGACTGCTCTGTGTTTTCTCCTAAAAAGAATTCTCCCCCTTTTTCAAAGGGAAATATTGCTAAACTATTTTGATTTCGTTGAATCTGGAGGAGTTTCAGGTTTCATTTCCTGAGTAGGCTCTTCTTTTTTGATTGGTCTTAAATCTTTGAAAGGGTCGCTCGGTAAATCCATCTCTAACAAACGCGGGTCTGTTAAGGTCTCTTTCACGTCTTTGATTAGTTTTTTTGGATCTTTGATTAATTCAAGCGGGTTTAGTTTTAAACTGCCAGCTTCGTTTACGCCTTCTTTAAATTCATTTTCTGGACTGACAGCTTGGACATCGGTGCTATCGCTTTCGTCCTCGCTTTGCACAACTTCTTTCTTTCTTTCAGGAGCTTTTAAAGAATCGGGTATTGGCAAACCGCTTTGCAAAGCAAGAAGATAGTCCACAGGCAGCTTAACGTCTTTTGCATACTGGCTCCTTGGGTATTTTTCTATTAACAGCTGATAATAAAAAAGCGAGCTGTCGTAGTTTTTCAAATCATTTTCAAAAAGCCAGCCAAGGGAATAGAGAGAGCGAGGCGCAAAAATGCTTTCAGGGTGTTCGTTGAAAACTCGTAAAAATTGAGTTATTGCGAAATTATATTCTCTATTTGAAAGAAGCGAGCTTCCAGATTTAAAAAGGTCTTCTGCATCGTCAATCAAATAGTTAGCAGTGTAGCCTTGCTTGATTATCGCATTCTTTCCATATTCGGTTTTCGGATATTTTTCTACAATAAGCTCCATCAAAGAATCTGCTTTCAATGGCTCAAGTTTTTCTATTGAAAGGGCATAAACGTAATGGAAGCGGGCGCTTTTGGGCTCATCTTCCGGTGTGATTTCTGATGCTTTTTGATAAAAAACTATTGCGGAATCTTGCATACCGAGTTGGTCATAGACTCGCCCTAACTCAAAATAGTTTAAAGCTAATTGAACTTTTACTGTGTCCGATGTCTTTTCAATGTTTGGATTTACGCTTAAAAGTCCCGCGATGTTCGTATTTTTTTGCTCCCAGCTATTGAGCAAATTAAACATTTTATCGGAAGTAGCGTAAAAAGGAGTTCTTGCGTTTTTTGTGCGAGAAAAATAAAGGCGAGCTTTGGCATATTCTTTATTTTCAAACAAGTCCATTCCTTTTTCAAAATAAACGGCAACAATAGGAGGACTATTTACAAAAGCGGAGTCGGCAAACCTTTCTGTTTTTAAAAAATCTTCTTCCGAACCGCTTAAGCGAGCAAGCTGCATTTTGGCACCATAAGTATATGCTGCCCATTCATCGTAATTTCGATTATTTTCAAGCGATTTTATAATTTTTTCTGCTTCCTCAAACCTGCTCAATCTAATCAGCGATTCTGCTTGAAATAAATATGCTTCAAATTCAGCCAAATAATCGGGTCTATAAGTATGAACTTTTGCAAACATACGTTCAGCCTCCTCAAATCTATTCAGGCGATAAAGTAGAAAAGCAAGTTCCAATTGCCAGCGAGCGCTAATCGCTTTATCGTCCGATTGAGCAATTGCTTGACGGTAAGGACGCAATGCTTCTTGCGGGTCATTTTCAAAAAGGGCAAGCTCTGCCTCCAAACGAAAGGCATCTGAAAGAATGTCATATCTTTTTTTCACCCAAGCAATATCGACCGTTCGCGATAAAATTATTTTGCCAGAATAAAATTTTCTTTGTATTATAAGGTTTTGGGCATAAAGCAAGTGTGCATCGGGAGAGTATTCGCCTTCTGGAAATCTATCTACAAGCTCGCTACATTTTAGCTGGGAATTAATCCAATCCCTTTGATAAAAAAAGGATTTAGACATAAGAAAGAGCGTGCCTTCAATGAAGCTGCTTTTTGGATGGCGAGCTAAAATTTTTGAACCTTTAATAATCACCGAATCAAGTTTTATCTTGACGGGCTGAAGTTTTTGCTGGTCAATTATTATTTCTTGCATAAAAGCTGGAGGTCCCGAGGCTTGAGCAACAGGGCTATAATTTTTTTGGTCTGGAACAATTACCCTCGGGGTAACTCGCCGCTTTTCATCTTGATACTCAAATTCACTCTCAGATTCCTTAACTAAGCGATTTGCATTATAATAAGTATTGAAATATGTAGTAAAATCATCGTATTGCTTGCAGTTCGTCAAAGTAAACGCAAGCAATAAATATATTATGATATTCTTTTTCTTCATTATAATAAAATTTCTTTATATTATATTTTTATAAGACGAATTTAATTT
>JAAYJM010000005.1 GCA_012522895.1 Ignavibacteria bacterium | reverse complement strand
CGCCAGCGGGGGACAATTCTTATCCCCACTTTGAAAAAGGGGGCTGGGGGAATTTTCTGGATTCTTCGCTGCGCTCAGAATGACCCTGCTACACTGTAGCAAGGAGTTGCAACCCCTTGTTAGAATGAAAAATCAAGCAATCCCTCAATCAAGTAAATCACGGTTCGGACAAAAAAATACAGCTTCCTTGCTGGCGAGGAATATAAAAAAGCCCCTTTGAAAGGGGCTTCTAATTTAGTTCATTTTATTGCTTACTTTGCTGCGCTCATTTATTTCTCCAATATCAGGCGAATCTTTCCCGATAATCTTATTCGATATGTCAATTAAACTGTTGTCGTTCATATCGAAAAGGGAATTTGAAGCTACTTCAAAGCTTAGCTTGTCCTTATTCAAATCAATGTAAATATGAGAGCCGGGCAAAATTGAATTGTTTAAAATCTCTTCTGCTAATTGGTCTTCAAGATTGCTTTGCAATGCACGCCTGAGGGGTCTTGCACCAAATTTTTCGTCATATCCTTTGTCGACCAAGAAATCTTTAGCTTTCTTGGAAAGCTCAAAAGTGATATTTGAAGTTGCAAGCCTTTTGCGTATATTTCTTAATTGAATTTCAATAATGGAATAAATATGCTCTTTATTCAGCTTGTTGAAAATAATAAAATCATCTACTCTATTGATGAACTCTGGATTGAATAAGCGTTTAATCGATTCCTCGATAGTATTTTTAATATGCTCGTTTTCAGTTTCGGGCAAATCTTCTGTAAATCCAATTTTCCCACCGAGCTTAACATCACGCGTTCCAACGTTCGAGGTCATAATTATTATTGTATTCTTAAAATCGACCCTTCTGCCCAAGCCGTCTGTCAATATTCCATCGTCAAAAACTTGCAATAAAACGTTGAAAACGTCTGGGTGAGCCTTCTCAATCTCATCAAGCAAGATAATGCTATAAGGCTTGCGTCTTACTTTTTCGGTTAGCTGCCCCCCTTCTTCGTAACCAACGTAGCCTGGAGGAGCGCCAACGAGTCGAGAAACCGAGAATTTTTCCATATACTCGCTCATATCAATTCTAATAAGTGAATCTTCGCTGTCGAACATTATTTTTGATAGCACCTTGGCAAGCTCTGTTTTTCCAACTCCTGTAGGACCAAGAAACATAAAAGAGCCAATTGGGCGTCTGGGATCTTTCAAGCCGGCTCTTGCTCTTCTTATGGCGCGTGCAAGGTGTCCAATAGCCTCGTCCTGCCCAACAACAAGCTCTTTCAAGCTATTTTCTAAATTACTTAGCTTGCTGCTCTCGCTTTCTGCAATTTTATTAACCGGGATACCGGTCATCATAGCAACGACATCGGCAATGTCTTCTTCTTTTACCTCGTGGTAGGTTTTGTTAATATTGTCGTCCCAGTCTTGCTTTAAATCCTCTAATTCCGTTAAAATCCTTTTTTCTAAATCACGCAAGTTAGCAGCTTCTTCAAAATTTTGTGCTTTAACAACCTGATTTTTTTGTTTTTTAATATGCTCAAGTTTCTCTTCAATTTCAATAATTCTTTTTGGCGTAGAAAGATTGGCAAGGTGAACCCTTGCTCCCGCTTCGTCAATAACATCAATCGCTTTGTCAGGGAACTGCCTATCGCTTATATATCTTTCTGTGAGCTGCACGCAATTATCAATCGCTTTTTTGTTAAATTTGACGCGATGATGCTCTTCGTATTTAGACTTAATATTTAGCAGTATCTCTTTTGTTTCCTCGCTGTTAGGCGGATCTACAATAATTTTTTGGAAACGACGGTCGAGTGCGCCATCTTTTTCCACATACTGGCGGTATTCGTTCAAAGTTGTGGCGCCAATACATTGAATTTCTCCACGCGAAAGAGCTGGTTTAAGCATATTTGCAGCATCGAGCGAGCCGGAAGCTCCACCAGCACCAACGATGGTATGAAGCTCATCAATAAACAGTATGACGTCCTTTGCTTTTTCCAACTCGCTCATAATGGATTTCATACGCTCTTCAAATTGCCCTCTATACTTAGTGCCAGCAACTAAAAGCCCTAGATCTAAGGCAACAATCCTTTTATCAAAAAGAGCGCGCGGGACGCGTTTGCTTATAATTCTCAAAGCTAAACCTTCTACAATAGCAGTTTTTCCAACGCCAGGCTCCCCAATTAAAACCGGATTGTTCTTCTTTCTCCTTGTAATCACTTGGGAAAGCCGCTCAATTTCTTTTTCCCTTCCAACTACTGGGTCTAACTTGTCTTCGTCAGCCAATTTAGTTAAATCGCGGCTAAAATTATCAAGCACTGGGGTTTTTATTCTTTCTTTTTGCAAAATCCTCTGCTTTGTTGCAAGAATTTTTGGATTGGCATCCTGGTCTGGGTTTGGAGTAACTCTCCCACTAAGAAAATCATCTAACTCACGGCGAACCGAGTCATAGTTAACCATATAATGTTTAAGCGCTTGAGATGC
Source organism: Ignavibacteria bacterium (assembly GCA_012522895.1). Classification (GTDB taxonomy): domain Bacteria; phylum Bacteroidota; class Ignavibacteria; order Kapaibacteriales; family UBA2268; genus JAAYJM01. The sequence goes on along the minus strand of JAAYJM010000005.1, from coordinate 24,254 downwards.
AATGCTACTTTCATCTCGAAGTAAAGAAAGAAGAAGATGCTCTGTTCCGATAAGATCAGATTTATATAGGCGCGCTTCAAGGTAGGTTACCCTTAATGCGTTTTCAGCGTGTTTTGTAAGCGGGATATTAGTAACTGCTGTATTAGCAGCGTTAGCAGGGCGAATACTGTCTTCTATTTCCTTTTTTAATTTAAAAATATCAACAGTAAGGTTCTTTAAAATTTTTAATGCAATCCCCTCACCCTCACGTATCATTCCTAACAAAATATGCTCTGTTCCAATGTAATCGTGTCCTAACCTAATCGCTTCTTCCCTGCTCAGTTTAATTACTTCATTTACTCTATTAGAAAAGCTAAGTTCCATATCATTAATTCATATTACTGAATAATCTCGTTTTATTTCTTTAAAAATTAAAGACGTAGTTTTTAATATTATATTTTATGTTCTTTAAGCAAGCAGGCTTTGGAGCTGAAAGGATAAGCTCAATTAGCTGGGAGGATTCCAAGTTCCACGTTTCCACTGTTTAAGCTCAATAACTACGTTGCCAACGTAAACGTTCATTTTTGCTTTTATGGGAACATGGGCATCGTCATCTGAGAACCAGCCTTCAAATTTCCCACTTAAGCCGTAAATACCTTCCCAATCGGCAATTCCAGTGAAATATAGGGTTTTAATTGGTTTTTTAAATGCGGAAATACTTATATTTTCTTGCTTGCCTGTAAAATTTATTGTGGTTGAGCAAGTGTCCTTATAAATAATTGTTGGGATTTTTATTGTCCTTTTCAGGTTTGCAAATTTCCTTGCGAGGAATAAAAGTGAAAGCCCTTCGCTCCACTTTTTATTTGTGCTGATGGTGTTGTTAAATTCTAACTCGTTATTTTTAAATTGCTTATTTTTGATAATTCCTTTCTCGTAATCAAAATTGATTTCTTGCTTGCTTCGATCGTTGTTTGTTTTAACGTTTCCGGTAAACTTATATGAATAAGTAGCTGATGGGTCGAGCCAACTTTCAAAAACGCTCGCCAGATCCACAAAAGGTATTCCTTTATAAGAATTTAGCAATCCCTTCACTTTCACTACATCTTTCCCCGCAAGCTTTAAGCCGCTTTCAGTAAGAATTTTAATACTACCGAGCTTAACACCGAAGAAGCTCACTTCATAAAGCAATTCTTCTCCTTGGTATAGCATATCCTCTTTTGCAATGCTAAAACTTATCGACATAAGCAAAGCAAAAGCAACAATTATCGTCCTCACAGTGCTTTTAATTTCCTTAAAATATAAAAAATCAACTAAATAGACGAAAGGAAATCGAATTTGTTTTTTAAAACTTAATCGACATCTTTAAAAGCACCTCGTCGACTAATGGATCTAATTTATTTTTTAATAATTTTTGATATTCAGCTAATTTTTCTTCCACATATTCCTTACTTTCGTCTTTTCTTGAAACGATTCTAATATAAGGTTTTCTGCTTCTATCAAGAATATAGTCTTCAATCCCGGCTAATTTAAGCATACTTTCTACAAAATTAGCCTCCTCTTCACTTTCCACATTCGCAAATTCTATCCAAAAGTAGCAAGGAGGTCCAGGGCAGCCCATTTCATCGTCCTCCAGATCTTTACGCTCTAAATCAACCGTTTCAACTGGCATAGAAGGCAGCACAAATTCCTCTTTCTCAACTGCGATTGTTTTATTCTGTCTTGCTCCGCAGGGCGAAACGGTAAAGCCTTTATTAATATCGCTTTTCTCAATAATATCAGCATAAATTATAACCCTTCGACTGAAAGGCTGATTGTCGCAATTAATCGGAACAATAGGAGTGTTTTTGAAGTTCTTATCCCTAACAAAATTATGCCAAACGCCGGGGCATTCGCTATTCAGTTTGTCAATTCCAACAGCTTTTAACTCAAAAATATCATAGATCTCTTTTCTCGATCTTAATTCCCGATAGCGATTTGAGTATTCTTTCAATCCCTTATCAATGGTTTCCATAGTGTAGTAAGAACGGAGCATAGAAAGCAAATAATTTCCTTGCTGAACTCCATAAGGCATTGGGAAAGGCTTGCCAGATTCATCAACCAGGTCTGGCGCTTTCATCATAGTCCCAGCCTTAATTATAGTTTTTCTTTCGCTACTATGCTCGTAATATTCAATGTCCGGGTCGCAAGTATAAAGAGTTTGCTCCTCATTTGGCGTTGGTCTCAATCTGCAAGGGTCTGTCAGTCCATAAACTACGATTCTTAAAGTCTGCCTGCTATTGCACTGGTCAAGCAAATTTAACACGCTATCAATTTTGGGATAAAATTCATTTTTTAAAAAATTTGAGTTCAGCTCAGCTGCCGCTTGATAGTCATAATCAAAAAGATTAATAAATTTAGAGTATTCCAAACAGCCTTCATACATACGCTCTTCTAAAAACCGCAAGTTTTCTATAGTTGTTGGGCGCCAATAGCCCGTAACAAAAAAAGCAAGTCCTTTTGCATATTCAAATTTAACTTGATTTGCGATTAAGGGTTTGGAAACGCAGTTTAAAACAACAGTCAGGGTATCGTCTTTAAAAATTTGCTCCGGACTTATTAGCACAAGTTCTGAGCAATTTATATGAAAGCACTCTTCATCTGGCTTTTCTATGCTAATAAGATATGCAGAATTTTCACTTATCTCATAGTATTGATTAGACTTTGCATACAAAATATTTGAGCTTGATATTTGATTAAAAAGCTCATATTTTTCTAAGTCAATACTTTGCAATTCATCATCGCATTTTTTAAGAAGTGCTTGATTTTTCCTTGGATTTATTTCCAATTCTTTTTTATTTTCTTCAAGGCTGGCTTTTCTTTTATAAAGCTCTTGAATCTTATCAGCCATATTTTTAGAAATCTTAGCAATGTTTATATCTTGCTGATAAAGCTCTTCAATGCTTAAAGTATCATTTTCAGCATTTAAGCTAATCAAATTGACTTCCGCAATCATTCTCAGAGCTGGCTTCGGCGGCGGGATGCATCTAAGATGCTGGGGCATTTCAAAAACATAAAAATCATATCCACCCTCGCTCGCGATTACTGAATCAGAAGTCGTTCTTTCACAAGGGCATTCCTTTTTTTCTTCTAAATTGATAAATTTTTTCTTTATTTTGCTCCAAGGAACGCTAAAGCGGTCTGAGGAAAAGTATAGATACTCTTCCCGAGTGCCAATTCCAATTGGATTAGGAGCATAAGGGAATATTTCGTTAAAAATAGATGAATTAATTGTGCTTAAAACGTTTAGCCCTTCCTCATAGCCGGAAATCAACTTTGGAGCCTGAAGAACTTTTATTTGTAAATTATGGAAATTGACTTCTAATTCTGAATAATACAGATCAAAATTATCTTTTTTTTGAAAATTGCTTTCACTATTCCGATTAGAGGCAAAAAAAAGTTTTGGCTTGGAGCAAATACAGTAAATAAAAGGAGATATTTCATCGGCTTTAGAATTAATTCCATTAAAGGAATCGAACTTTAAAATCTTATCGCCATCGAGGAAAGCATAATATAAGTTTATATCGGTATTTGGGCTTGCTGCTAAATTGCCAATTAAGTTGCGGACAAAGGGCGATTCCCTGTCCGATGCCCAAACTAAGAGCGTAATAATTTTGCCATTTTTAACTGTGTCGCGAACAACGCAGGGGTGGGAATCCCAAAACACTGAGTTAATGGGTTCGGGAAGTGCTTTAAAGTTATATTCCCCTTTAATTTTATCGAATTTGAAAATATCAGTTCCCCCAACGTTCCCGCTTATATTCAAATCTTTATATTTTGCATAAATATCGCTAATCGGTTGGGAAAAAGAAACATAGCCCGAGCTATCTGTAATTAAGCTAATTTGCTCCAAATTCTTTGTCAGAGCTTCAATTACCTCTTCATTATCCTCGCTTGGCTGGATTATATTGCGAATAAAATCGCGTGAATTAATCAGCCTTTGAGTTCTGATAGATGCGTTCTTCACTTCTCTTTCATAAGCAATTGCAGAATTTCCCAAGCCCAGCGGAATTGCACTTATGGATATTTGATTAAGCGAATCGTTCAGTTTGCTTTCCGGGAAAACTAAATTTAGATTCCCACTCGGTAAAGTTTTATGAACGCCATTCTCAGAACTGCAAGAAGCAAGGACAAGCAAAAAAGCTAAAAGCAAAGTATATTTATATATTTTCATTGTTATTCTGATATAATTAAACATAATTATTTATTACCGAGCCTAATGCCGATTCTTAGATTCCAAATATCGAGGCGCCTTATAAACAGCTGCTCATCAAGTGGCGGACTTTTTAGTCGCTGCCCAACTGCAAGAGAACGATAGCCTATATCCAAAAAAAAGTTGAATAAGCAAGAGGGAATTGGAACATCAACCCCAAGACCGAAGCCATAAGAAAGCGGGAAGCCAAAATTTGATATACAGTTAGTTCTATTGTCGGGCAAAAAATTCTTTTTAACTATATAATCCAAAGTGCTTTTATCTAAAGCCGTTCCAATTAAGCCGTAAATATATGGATTCATACAAAAGAATGGGTCGAATTTCTGCTTTCCAAATAGAGCAAGAAGCGGCTTATTCTCTTTTTCATCGTGATAATAATTATTTACTTCAAAGAAAGGATTGTAAAGAAGCCCAATTTGAGTTTTGTTAAAATTTAAGCCCGCTGCAATATCGTAATGCTTAATATTTCTATATTTGAAATCTGCTTTTCTATAATCAAAATCAGAAAAAATGCTATTTACAAAGCTTAACTCAAAAAACCACCAAGCCGGCTCGCACTTTGGGCAGCTTATATCAAATTCAAAATCAAGACTGAAGTCATTGCAAGGACAAGGGACTTCCTCAGGGCAAGGCACATACACAGAATCGAATCGCACTCCTCTAATGGAGTTCGGAAGAAAGGGATCGTTTGATCTTTCAAAATAATTTTTATTTTCATATTCATTAAAAGGAATATTATCAATTTTGGGTCCCACTAAAATAATATCCTTAATGCTAATTCGCTCAATTTCATTGTCTTTTGCTTTTTTATCTAAAAAGACAACAAAAGTGTCAATCACAAAAATTCCATCTTCCTGCGGCGGGCAATCGAGCCACTTAGTTCTCTTTTCAAGTTTTAGCACCGTTCCTTCTAAATAATAGGAGTTCCTTTTTTCAGATGAATTGGCTAAACTGGCGTATTTTTGCGTCTGAGCAATCGCAGAATCAATCCGTATTACATCATTGCTCCTTATTATAGGTCTTTGCGGCACTGAGCATGCACTAATAGCAAAAATAGCAATGACGATTAGCAAAATCGGTATAAACTGCTTTTTCATAGACAAATCCCCAACGATAGTCCTATTGCAATATATTGAAAAGTTTCACGGTCGCTGTCTTTAAAAATAAAATTTGGGAGATTGTATTTTATGTTGAAGTCTAAAGAAGCGCATCTTTCAAACATTTTAAAGCCATATCTTGAGCCGATGTTTGCATATCCACCAAAGCCAAGCGGGCTTAAATCGTCTTCTCCTTCTATATTGCTAAAAGTTAAGCCCGGGCTTAAATATATAGCTAAATTCCCTTTATAATCATTTATATTATTTTTACTGAAAATTAGGAATTTTATATTTGGGGAGAGTGCAAAGATGTTTTTTACATTTTCTACTATGTTTTCTTTATTTTGAATAAAGAAATATTCTGCATTTACTCCAAACCAATAATTACAAAAGCGGCGGTTCTCTAATTTAAGCTGCACTCCGCTTGCATTGCTTACAACATTGTTAAAGTCTGAGGTTGGCAATGCGAAATTGTAACCAATAGAAAAATAATTGTTTGCCTTTGAGCTAAAGCTTGGGAACGCTAATAGTATTGCAATGAAAATGAAGGCTGATATTTTTTTTAACATTTCGACCTCTTTTTATGTTTTTTTACATTTTTTAACTTTTGTTTTCAAATTACAATTTAATTCTTAGTAAAAAAACAATTTTTTTATTTTCACGATATTCATTCTTTTTAAATTCATTTAATTGCTTGCCTAATATTTTGTTAGCCTTTTATCTTTAAAGTTTCAGTATTTTTTATTAATTTTAATAAAAATAAAACGTTATAAACTAAAAATTATGGAAATAATAAGACATCCAATTAAGCCGGAAAAAGGGAAAGCTTGGCATCTTTATATGCACCCATATTTTACTAAGCAAGCATCAAACGTAGTTAGAGATTACATTGAGCATTTTACAAAAGAAGGCGATACTGTGCTTGACCCTTTTGCTGGAACCGGGGTAACTGCAATTGAAGCACTTTCATTGAGAAGGAAGGCTAATGCAGTGGATTTGAACCCGCTTGCCTGCTTTATTACCGAACAGACCGCAGCACAAGTTGACACAAATTTGCTCAATAAGGAGTTTAATCGAATAGAAAAGAAAATTGGGGATTTAATTACAAAATATGACAGTATGAGTGATGAAGAAGCGGAGGCTACCCCAATAAAATATTGGTATCCCAAAGGAATCAGATTGCCCAAAAATACAGACAAAGGCTATGATTTCGTTGAACAACTTTGGACAAAACGGCAACTACTCGGACTTTCTACTCTTTGGAATGAAATCACTAAGATCAAAAATGAAGCTATTCGCGAGCAGCTTAAGCTTATTTTTTCTGCCACTATTTCAAGAGTAAACATCACCTATAATTTAAGCATGAGCAGGCAGAAAGAAGGGAAAATTAGACTTGGGGACGGAGGAGCGGCAATTTTTGCCCAATACAGATATTGGATTCCAAAAAACATAATTGAAATAAAAGTGTGGGAGAGCTTCAAGCGCCGTTTTAAATTAATTCTCCGTGGCAAGGAAAAATGGAACGAAATAACAGATGGCTTTTCAGTAAAAGATAATTTAACCGTAATTAATGCTTCTGTGCTGGATTTGGAGCAATTTATCGAAACAAAATCTATTGATTATATATACACAGACCCACCTTATGGCGGGAATATAGCTTATTTGGACTTGTCAACAATGTGGAATGCTTGGCTCGGCTTTGAAATTAATGAACAAACGCGGCAAAATGAAATTATTGAAGGAGGCGATTTAGAGAAAACCCAAAAAGATTATGAAAAACTTTTCAGCAATAGCTTTGAGGCAATGAGTCAAGTGATTAAAAAGGACGGCTGGCTATCGCTTGTTTTTGCACATAAAAAATTAGAATATTGGAACTTAATAATAGATTCAAATGAAGAAAGCGGGATGGAGTTCAAGGGTTCTGTTTATCAACCCACTAATAATTCTTCAATTCATTATAAGAAAAACCCGGCAAACGTTCTTTGTAGTCAGCGAATTGCAAATTTCCAAAAAACTTATGACCGAGCAAAAAAGGAAAAGCCAGACGATTTAAAAAAATTCATTATCAATGAACTGGAAAGAGCTATCATTGAGCAAAATGGAGCTGCGATTGACCTTATTTACCAAAGAATTTTGGATAAATTGCTGAACAACAACACAATCCACGAGGCAAAGAAAAAAGGCTATCTTCGCTTAGAAAATATTTTGGAATCCTCCGGGCTTTTTTTTTATGATTACGATAATAGTTTATATTACGTAAAAGATCAAGGAAGCAAATACCTGAGCTACCAAAGAGAGTATTTTAAAAATCGCGATGAGCTAAAAATTTACTTAAAAAGTCTTTTAGCAAAAAGCAAAGGTATGACGCTTGACGAGATTCATAAGGAGATTTTTGAAATATACAATGAAGAAAAGAAATTCCCTATCGACCAGCTACATTGCGATTTAGACGAAATCTTAAATGAAATTGCTTATAAAGGCAATCACAACAGCACTAAATGGTTTTTGAAAACTGGCGAGCAAACTCAAATGGATTTCGGCTCTGAAATTCTAAAAAAATTAGTGAAAATTAAAACTTCAAGCGGCTCGCACTCAGAAACTATTTTCCGCTTAGTCCAAATTGGGAAATATTTGAACTTTAACTGCTGGATTGGAAAAAGAGAACAATCAATAGATGAGTTTCAAGGAGTAAAATTTTCCGATTTATCTATAAGCGATTTGCCGCTTCAATGCCCTGAGGAACACCAGTTGAAAAGCATAAGCCAAATTGATGTTATTTGGTTCGACAAAATGAACAATCCTCGATATGCTTTTGAAGTTGAAGAATCTACTAATATTTTAACGGGTTTCGAGCGATTTGTAAATCTGCTAAAAAAAGACCATAGCCTTGCAAATAAAATTTTCATCATTGCGCCAAAATCAAGAAAAAGAAAGATTTCTACTGTTTTCAAAAAATCCTCATACATTGGCGCCCCCTTGTATCTTGAAAATAAAGTAGAATTGATTTTCAAAGAAGAACTTTATAAATTTTACGACAAGCACATTGAAAAAAACTTCAAGGAAAGCGATATTTTTAGAATATGTGAAAAAATCGAGTAGGTTTTTATGATTGTCAATAACGTCTTTGCCGCCGCTGGCGTTTATAAAATCGCACCAGCTACCTTTTTCAAAGGGGGAGATAGAACAGCAGCGTCTTTCTGAACGAAGTGAAGAATCCAGAAATGACCCCCCACAGCTACCTTTTTCAAAGGGGGAGACTTTTTAAGAGAGAAATACAGGACTGTTCTTTGTCCCCCGCTGGCGGGGGTAGGGGGTGGATCTTTATACGTTATAATTACTTAGTGCTTTTTATTACAGCCCTTTTTAATATAAATTTTTAATTAACTCTTTGCTAAAAAAAATAGAATAATGATAACAAAGAAATTAATCCACCCCCTTTATCCCCGCCAGCGGGGGATAATTCAATAAATGAAAAATCAAGCAATCCTTCAATCAAGCAAATCAAGGTTCAGATACTCTGGATTCCTCGCTGCGCTCGGAATGACCATACAAGATTTATCCTCCGCCAGCGGGAGGTAAATTCTTTTATCATCTTCATTTAAATAAAGCTATTGTTTAATTGGAGGGCAAAAAAGCTATTCTAAATGTGGCTTAAGGAATAATAAAGTCCAGCCCATTCGTCTTCAAATATTTCTTCTTTTAAGGCAAAGCCAAGCTCGGTTGCTTTGTTTTTTATATCTTCAAGATCATATTTCAATATACCCGAAAGTATTAAATCGCCTTTTCTGCGTTTTAAAGCATTATAGAATTTTGGAAGCGAGGGCAATAGCAAGCTACTGAAAAGATTAGCAGTTATGCCATCAAACTCTGAAATTTTGTAAGTTTCTATATCTGCCTCAAAAATTTCAATTTTATCTTCTACCCCATTTAGCTTTGCATTTTCGATTGCATTGTCAATAGCCCAATAATTATTGTCGAATGCAAGAATTTTTTTTGCGCCAAGTTTTGCTGCTAAAATCGCAAGTACTCCTGTTCCCGTGCCAACGTCAAGCCATTTGCTGTTTTCCTTTAATGCGTTTTCAAGCAATTTGCAAGAAAGCCTTGTGCTTGAATGCTCTCCAGTCCCAAAAGACATTTTGGGGTTGATGATGAGCTTAATCTCAGTTTCCAACTTATCTAAATGAACGGAAGGAGAAATCCCAACCCTTTTAGAAACAATGAATGGTTTTAAATTCTTTTCCCACTCTTCGTTCCAATTTTTTTCGTGTATCTTTTCTTCTTTCTCAATACTCGCTATGCTTGAAACAGATTTCATCGACTCATAAAAAAGCTCTTTAATCCTTTCCCACTCCTTTAACTTAAAGCACACTATTAGCTTATCAAATTGCTCTTCAACACCAGTAAAATTGAAATTATAAAGCATTCCATAAAATATTTCAAACATCTCTGCTTTTACAGAAATATGAATATTTATATACATTTCCCTTTTCATACTAAAAATAACTTGTAAAATCAAACTAACAATTATAAATTGTATTTATCTATGTTGCAAAATTATAAAAAAATATGAACGAAGCAAACTTGTGTGAAAAGTTGAAAAAAATTAAATTATTGGCAATGGATGTAGACGGAACTATGACGAATAGCACTGTGTATTATTCAAAAAATGGCGAGGAGCTGAAGCGCTTTTGCATAAGAGATGGAATGGGAATCGAGCTTTTAAGACGCGAAGGAATAAAAACTGCAATCATAACAAGCGAAAATTCTCCGATTGTAACAGCAAGAGCAAACAAATTGAGAATAGAGCATTTGTTTTTTGGCTCTCGCAATAAAAAAAGAGACATTGAGCAACTTGCAGCACAATTAGAAATTGGAGTTGATGAAATTGCATTCATCGGCGATGACGTCAACGATTTGCAGGCAATACAAACAGCTGGAATCGGCGCCTGCCCAAGCGATGCAAACGAGTCGATTAAAGAAAATGCAGACTATATTTGCGATGCAAAAGGCGGCGAGGGCGCCATTAGAGAAATAATAGAAAAAATTTTATTATCTCAAAAAAAATCAATATCTTTGCCAGAAAGTTGGTAATAATAAATATTTGGAGGAAATATGTCAGAACAACAAAATTCGAACTACCTAAAGGGTTTAGTAATTGGCTCTCTAATCGGCGGCGCAGTCGGAGCTATAACAGCCCTATTGCTCGCTCCTAAGTCTGGACGCGAGCTTCGCGAGGATATCGCAAACCGCTCCTCAGAACTATATGGAAAAGCTTCAGAATATTACAACGAGGTAGAAGGAAAAGTTAGCCAAGCTGCCTCAGAAGCTTATAGCCAAGGCAAAGAAAAGGCACAGGGCTATTTCAGCAGCGCTAAAGAGCAAGCAACTAACTTTATTCAAAACACCGGGAAAGTGTATCAAGACACAAAAGCAAAAGTCGAGCAGACAAAAGATCTAGTTCAAGATAAAATTGAGCATCTTCGCGAGGCTGCTAAAGCAAGTGCTGAAGCATTTAAAGAAGAGATGAAAAGCCCGCTTGAAGAAGAAGAAAAAAGTTAGAGCGTTTTAAAAAACCTGCTAACTATCGCACATAATAGATCATCGGGCTGCTTTGCAGTCCGATGGCTCTTAGTTCGCTCTTAAAAAAGATTTTTTATTAATAAAAGAATGTTAATTATGGACTTATCAGCTATTTTTGAAATACTAACTATCATTGCTATTGTTACCTTTATTGTGCTCGCGATCTACGTAATGGTAACCCTCAATTCTGCAACAAAGCTAATTGACGAGGCATCGAAATCATTAGAAAGACTTTCAAGCAATTTAACTGAATCTATTAAGCAGATACAAATCGACACCACAGAGCTGAAAGAAAGGCTCTGCAGCTCATTAGAAAGCGTTGATAAGTTAGCTGTAAATTTGAATACAAGCACTGAAAAAATAGGGAATGAGATTGATAGGTATATAGAAGCGGTTTCGCCTTTTAATAATTTAATAAAAAATTCATATAACAAAGTTGCTGCTCCGCTTAGCACAGCTGCAGTAACTATATCTGCGGTCTCGAAGGCAATCAATACTTTTTATCAGCATATTTCAAAGAAAAAACTGAATAAGAGCTAATCGTTTGAAACAATTTTATTTAGGGACTTTTTTAATTGCTCGTCTTTTTCTAATTGAATCAAGTCCTTTATTCTTTTTAATAGCTGCTTGTCTCTATCGCTTTGCTTGTAAATATTGAAAAGGCTTAGAAGAATGTCTTTTTTGATTAAATTTCCTTTGCTTCCAAGGTGAATATTACTCGTCCAATTTTTTTCTAACTCTGCCGCTATCCTATCGCGGTTTTCTTTGCTATGAACGGCTAATTTCCAAACACACTGAATTGTCTGCCTTGAACAAATAAATTTTTTGTCATTAAAATGCTGGAAAAAATTGCCAAGAATTTGAGAACTGTAGTTTTGATAATCGCTTTTACTGATATTTGCTAAAAGCATAATTCCGATACTTCTTTGGTAAGAATTATCTGACTTTAATTTAGAAAGCAAGTCTGACCAATAATCGTAAACCCAATCAACCTTTTCTTCGCTAATCATCATTAGCTCTTGAAAAGAGCTATAACGAAGCTTATCGTCCTTGCTGTTCAAATCATCGAAAAGCCCTTCTATTCTATTTTTATTCATATTAAATTTTTGAAAAATTGATCTAGCGTTTTTAATCTTTCAATGATTTAGACGCTCAAAGAAATGAATCCCCAATTAAGGAAGACCTTTATTTAAATGGTGATAACAAAAGGACTTGGAAAGAAATCCCCCCTACCCCCTTTTTCAAAGGGGGAGATTCTTTTTAGGTGGGAAACATAGAACAGTCCTGTGTCCCCCGCTGGCGGGGGAAAATTCAATAAATGAAAAATCAAGCAATCTTTTAATCAAGCAAATCACGGTTCAGATATTCTGGATTCTTCGCTGCGCTAAGAATGACTGCGCCATTCTTTCTCCCACTTTGAAAAAGGGGGACGGGGGGATTTCTGGATTCTTCGCTGCGATAAGAATGACTGCGCCATTCTTTCTCCACCTTTGAAAAAGGGGGACGGGGGAATTTTCTTCACGACAGCGGGAGAAAAGATGCCATTGGCAATTTATTCCATAAAAAGAAATTGCTTCCATTTCTCTTCAACTTTACCTACATTTTGACGAATGAAAATAATGTGGTTTGGGCGCCTTGGAACTTTGATTAGCTTCATATTGGCTTCTTCTGGAGTGCGATTTCCTTTTTTATTGTTACATTTTTTACAAGCGGCAACAAGGTTTTCCCAAGAATCGCTACCACCACGGGATTTTGGAATTATATGATCTATTGTCAGCTCAGTCTTCTTCTCGCCACAATACTGACAATGGTTTTCATCGCGGCGCAGAACGTTTTTTCGCGAAAGCTCAATTTTCTTATAAGGCACTCTGATATAATTAGAAAGCCTAATAACGCTTGGAAAAGGATAGCAGCGAGACACAGAGCGAACGTATCTGTCCTCCCTTTCTTCTATCAGCTCCGCTTTAGTTAAAAAAAGAAGCAGCACAGCTTTTTTCGTGCTGCAAATGGTTACTGGCTCATACCCTTGATTAAGAACTAATACCCTGCTGTTGTTTAAAGAACCATTGCGTTTAGACTGCTCTGGCTTAGCTCGAAAATCATTTGCAGTTTTATTGATCCCCAAATTCAAATAACTATTGAATTCTAATTTCCTCCTCGCTCAAATTTATTGATTTTTTTAGTTATTATTAAAATTAAGAAAATAAATGGAATAAAACAAGGAAAAAATGTTATAATTGGCTAATCCAATGCTTTTTTTTATAATAAATATATCATTTTCAAGCATTAATCGTTAAATTGCAATTTTACTTTAACGAAGCTTAAAATGAAAAATCAAGAGCAAAATTATATTTACGGAAGAAACCCAGTTATTGAAGCAATCAGAGCAAACGCCCAAATTGAAAAGATTTACATTCAATTTGGGGTAGACGAAAAACTAAGAGACGACATAAAAATTAAGGCAAAAAGAAAGAAAATTAGCTGCTCGCAAATCGACAAGCAAAAATTTTTAGCATTAGAAAAAGAAATAACTGGGAAAAATCATATTTCACAAGGGATTATCGCAATTAAAGGAATTATAAAATACCTTGCTCTTGATGAGCTGATTGCACTTGCTTTTGAAAAATCGAAAAATCCCATAGTCCTTTAGCTCGATGAAATAAACGACCCACATAACCTTGGCGCCATTGCTCGGACAGCAGAATGCACTGGCAGCGCGGGAATCATAGTGAGTGAAAGGAATTCCGCACCAATCAGCCCAACTGCTATAAAAGCCTCCGCTGGCGCGTTAGAGTATTTAGGGGTAGCTAAGTGTTCAAGCAGCATTCAAACAATAGAGACCTTAAAAGAAAATGGCTTTTGGATAATCGGAACCGATTTAGATGCAGAAACACTGCACAATCAAATTGAATATGAAATGCCAATCTGCCTTGTTTTGGGGAACGAAGGGAAAGGGCTTAGCAAAGCAATTCTCAAGCACTGCGACTTTGTTATAAAAGTTCCAATTCTTGGGAAAGTGCAATCTTTAAACGTCTCGGTCTCGGCTGGTGTTATGCTTTACGAAATATTAAGTAAAAGAAAATGACAATCTGAACCTTGATTTTCTTCACGACAGCTGCGGACAAAGGGCTTGTTTTTATTTGCTTTTTAAAAAAATATTTATTATTTTTATATGAATAAAATGAGGAGCTGAATGCTAACAATTTCAAAAATAAAACCAGATTATATCTATCGGGATAACAAAATTATTGCTGCAGTTATTGATATATTTAACGAAATACTTGAAAAAATAGAAGACGATGAAGATATTGCATATTTAAAGGAAGCAAGAAAGCGGCAATTGAATTTTAGAAAGTTCAGCGATTATGTCGATGAAAAACAAGATATATGATATATTCATCGCATAAGAGTTGGAGATTATAGGGTGGTTTATGAAATTAATGATGCCGAAAGCTACATTAATGTAATGATTGTAAGACACAGAAAAGAAGCCTACAATTAGAGCAATCGCACTTTGTATGATAATTATTTGATAGCTGCAAAGCAACGAAATATCCACCCCCTGCCCCCGCCAGCGGGGGACGGTGCCGTCACTCTGAACGTAGTGAAGAGTCCAGAAATATTTCCAATAACGCAATCACTATGGATTCTTCGCTGCGCTCAGAATGACTTCGCCATTCTTTCTCCCCCCTTGAAAAAGGAAAAGGGAGGATAATCATATTATTGGCAACAAGCCCTTTCATAAATATTAAAAAAACAATCAATTTTTTCTGAAAAATATATGTTTATTCCCACAACAAAAGAAGAGCTAATCGCACTGGGCTGGAATTCGCTGGACATTATACTTGTCTCTGGAGATACATACATTGATAGCTATTTCGATGGCATTGCCCTAATTGGTAAATTGTTATTAAGCAAGGGCTATAAAGTGGGAATTATCGCGCAACCAGAAACGACCGGCAGTCAATGTATTATGCGACTTGGTGAGCCAAATCTTTTTTGGGGTGTTAGCGCGGGATGCGTTGACTCGATGGTCGCAAACTATACCGCTCTTTTAAAAAAAAGAAGAACAGATGATTTAACTCCCGGTGCTTTAAACAATCGCCGTCCCGATAGAGCCACCCTTATTTATACAAATTTAATTCAACGCTTTTCTACTAAAAAACGACCTATTATCCTTGGCGGAATTGAGGCGAGTCTACGCCGAATTGCCCACTACGACTATTGGAGCGATAAAATTCGCCGTTCCATACTCCTTGATTCAAAAGCAGATGCCTTAGTTTATGGAATGGGTGAAAAGACAATCATCGAGCTTGCACAAAAAACAAAAAATGCTGTTGACTGGACTGACACTAAGGGCATTTGCTATCTTTCTAATGAAAAACCAAGGAATGCTATTGAATTGCCAAGTTTTGAGCAAGTTCAAAAGGACAAGGACAGCTTTATAAAAATGTTCAATCTTTTTTATAAAACCAATAAAATTCAAAGCGAGGAGCAGCTTTTTCAACAGCACTCAAATCGTTTTTTAATTCATAACCCTCCGCAAAGCCCTCCCAGTCAAGATGAATTAGATTCATATTACGAATTGGATTTTGAGCGAGATGTCCACCCTTTTTACAAAAAGCAAGGTAAGGTTAAAGCCTTAGAAACGATTAAATTCTCAATCTGCTCGCATCGCGGCTGCTTTGGCGAATGCAATTTTTGCAGCATTGCTATCCACCAAGGGAATAAAATCATAAACAGAAGCAAGGAATCCATTATAAATGAAGCAAAAAAATTGAGCAACAAACCCGATTTTAAAGGCAATATTTCTGACCTTGGAGGACCATCGGCAAATATGTTTGGAATGAACTGCAAATCAACTAAGAAAAATTTTAAGTGCGAAAAAAACTGCATAAGCCCGAATGTTTGTAAGAATCTGAATAATAGCCATTTTGAATTGATTAACCTTTTAAAAGAACTGAGGCAATTGCAAAAAATCAAAAATATTTTCATTGGCTCTGGCATACGTTTCGAGCTTGTTTTTTCTGACAAGCAAAATGGAATCAAGTATTTAAGCGATATTATTGAGCACCACGTTTCGGGTCAAATGAAAATTGCGCCTGAGCATATTTCAAGGCAAGTTCTAAAAGCAATGGGAAAGGAATCCGAATATTCTGTCTTAGATTTCAAAAATGAGTTCTATAAAATTAATAAAAAGATTGGGAAAAAGCAGTTTTTAACATATTATTTTATTGCAGCTCATCCCGCTTGCTATGAAGCTGATATGATTCAATTAAGAAATTTCATAAAAAAAGACTTAAAAATTAATCCAGAACAAGTTCAGATTTTCACCCCAACACCTTCAAGCTACTCAACTTTAATGTATTACACAGAAAAATCACATTTAACAAACGAAAATATTTTCGTAGAAAAGAGCTTAAAGAAAAAGAGGGAACAAAAAGAAATGATAACAAAATAAAAAACCCCCTTTAAAAGGGGGCTAATTTTTAAAATAAAATTAAGCTGGAACACAGCAATCAACTGGGCAAACCGCAGCGCATTGTGGTTCATCAAAATGTCCAACGCATTCAACACATACGTCTGGGTCAATTACAAATATAGAATCACCTTCAGAAATTGCCTCAACTGGGCATTCAGATTCGCATGCCGCACAGCTTATGCAATCTTCCGTTATTTTGTAAGCCATTTTCTACTCCAATTATTAAAATAATTATTTGCTTCTTGTTAAACAAAATCAAAATTAACAAAATAATTCAAATCAAAAAAATTATTTATCGCTTTTATTATAAAAATATTCTTCCCAATTAACTAATGGCGATAAAAATGAACTGTCTATGTGCGTCCCTATCGTTGGCATCGGAGACCATAGTTTAAATTTTTTACCAAAAAGGGCATAAAATGGCGTATAAATCCATACTTTTAAAAGAATTTTTAAATTGAGCGAATCCTTGAATAGAGATTGGGAAAAAAGTGGGATATTGCAGATATTCTTCTTTGTTAGAACAAGCCAAATACTGGCATCATAATTCTTTTTTGTGTAAGTCAATAGCACTCTTTTTGCTTTTTTTAGCGTTTCTTTTCGCGTTATAAAAGTCATACAAGTCGCTGGAACTGTCCGCCAATAGCGATTATTGTGTATTCTAAATTGCGATTTGCTTTCCTGTATTTTATTTGTGTAATAATCTAAATGGTCGTAAACAGAAAGAAAATCCACATCATCATAATTTTTTATAAATTCAGTTAATTCATAAAAGCAATTTGGCAAATAAAAATAATCATCTTCAGCAAACATAATGAACTCGCTTTCATTTTGAGAAAGCAATATATCAATTTGCTTTTTAAAAGTCAAGGCATTGCCCACTGCCTTAGTTTCAATAAATTCCATAGAAGATGAGTCGAAATTGCTTAAAAAAATGTCTTTATATTCCTCAGGGCAGGCGTCTAAAATCACATAGAATTTTACCTTCAATTTCCCGGCAATCGAGCTAACAAGCGATTTAAAGCAAAGCTCGGACAGCTTGTATTTGTCATCTGGGAAAACTGCCGGTGTTTTTGATATCTTCGGATAAATTCTATAACAAATAACTAAATCGTATTTATTTTTTTCCATTCTTTCTCTTTAAATCTTGTGTAAAATATTTTTTTTGTGTTTTTAAAATAAAATAGCCTGTTTGAAAAATCCTTTTTCCAGAAAATAATACTAAAAGCTTTCCAATACAGCTCAAAAGAAAAGTTGTATATTGTTTGCAGGGCAATATAAAAGGGAAGATAGCCCTTAGAATGATGCTTTTTGCAAAACCTTATTTTGCTATCAGCAAGCGCGATTATACCATCGGTTTTTCCTTCTTTGCTTTCTTTATTCGGCTCATTAGAACTGCTGGCGCCTCTTAAATGGATAAGCTCTGATTGAGGCAAAAACACTACTTTCCAGCCCTCTTTTTTAAATCTATAGCATAGATCAGCTTCTTCCGAGTAAAAGAAAAAGTTTTCATCATAGCCGTTAATCGTTTCAAGCGCAGTCCTTCTAATTGCATTCACTCCACCATCAAGATATTCAACTTCCTTCTCCTTAAAATTGCAATTCATTGTCTTTTTAATGGAATCGCAAATTGGCTCAATTGCATTGATAAAAAACAATTCTTTTAAAGACCGTTTAATCCCGTGAAAATCGTTATAACTTCTTTGCAGTTTTCTATTTGGGAAAAGCTGTTGAGGACCAACAATAGCAGAGCCGGGGTTTTCTTTTAAATAATTAATTAAGAGTTGAATTGAGTTTGGCAAAAATATAATATCAGAATTTGAAACTATAAAAAAATCGGAATTTGCAAGTTTTATTCCTCTATTAACTGCGGCAGCATATCCAAGATTTGCTTCATTTTGAACTATTATTACCTTCGGGTAGTTTTTCTGAATTTGGATAAGGCTATCGTCTTTTGAAGCGTTATCGACCACAATGATTTCAAATTGCTCATCCTGGCATGTATTGTAAATAGATTCTATGCACTGCAAAGTGATTTTGCAAGTGTTATAGCTAACGATTATAACTGAGAATTCCTTCAAAATTGCAGAGCAAAATAAATCAAAAATACAAAAAAAACAGCCCTTAAAAAAGGGCTGTTTTAGAAAAATGAAATATATTAAAAATTACCTTACAACTTGGAGCTGTTTGTTGAAAATAGCGCCATCAACTTTGAGGACGTAGTTATAAAGTCCAGAGCTTAAGTTGTTGCAATTAATTTTTACTTCATTAACGCCTGTGGCTGCGTTGCCTTCGAAGAGCTTGCTTACTAAATTACCACTAATGTCATAAAGAAGGATTTCCACATAAGCAGATTCTTTTAATGAATAGCTGAATTTAGCTTCGTCTTTTGCTGGGTTTGGAACTGCGCTTCCGAGCCAGTTCAAACTTGAGCCTTCGAGAGTAACTTCTACTTCATCGCTGTATTGCCATTGGCCATCTTTATCAATTGTCTTTAAGCGATATACATAGCTGTTGTTCATTCTTACATTTCTATCGACAATCGGTCCGTATTCTTTATAATAATTGCTTAAGCCAGCGGCTTTTTCTGTTGCAATTCTTTCAAAGTTTGCAGATTCCAATTCTCCGACATCCTTGCGTTCAACTTCAAATCTATCGCTATTATATTCACTTGCAGTTGCCCAATTTAGCTCAACTCTATTTCCAACTGGAATAGCTTCAAAGCTAAGAAGATTGACTGGGATAATCTTGCCGTCATTATTTTGAACAAAGTCAACAATTGCTTCAAGGACTGAGCGAATGTTTGCCCAATGTCTCCAATCGACTCCAAGTGCGATAACGTTTCTTGTAATTGTTGTAGTGGCAACTCCCATAGTGCTATCAAGCGTTGGACTTGCAGTGTGTGTCTTGTAATAATATGCTTGACGTGCTAAACCTTCACCAGCAGTAAATACATTTACTAAGCCGGCAAGCGGGGCGGCATCGGCAGCATAGCCAGTTGCAACTATTCTTTCAGTTAAATCACGTCCCACTGCAACACCAACAACATCTTTTCCGGAATAGCTTCCGTTACCTGTTATCGGGTTGAATGGAACTGTTGTGCCAACTTTCTGTGGAGGTATCAAACTGTAGTAAGCAGTCAAGAACTCTCTATTTCTAATGCTGTCAATAGTATTCCAATTAGCTCTAAGCATTTCTTGGCTTCCGATAATTAAATTCTTCTTATCGGGGCTATTGCTGGCTAAGAGGAATTTCTCAATATCCATAATTTCATATCTGGATAATGGATTTTCGCTTCCATCTGTCCAGAACATAGTGCGGAACATTGTATAGTCGACAGTTTTTGGCTCCCAGCCTTTTCTATCGAACATATCGTAGTCATAGCGGCTTGAGTCTAAATCACTTAATCTACGGTTCTTGTCTAAAGTAGTATCAATTTTCAAATCAATGTAAGAAAGACCCATTCTCAAGCTATCTGCGTTTAATCTACCTGCTGTTATATCAAAACTTGTTGAAGTTATTGGATACATACTATTTTCAGCAGAAACTACAATGTTTTGTGGGCTTCTCGCAATGTAGAACCTTAAATATTTCGAGATTATATTATTTGTATTATCTTGATCGTAGTAAGGATCGACAGTAACTTCAAATTTATAAAGTGGAGTTACGTTTGCGCCCATAGATTGGAAAATAACCGGCACAGCGTAGCTTGTATCCTCGCCTCTTAAATCATTGTATGTATGAGGCACAAAGCTTGTTTTGAAATCAATGTCAGTGGTCTCGTTTGGTGGAAAATTAACTATAAGTGATTTTTCCAAAATAAGAGAATCGTAACCTGTTGCTGTTTTGCGATATACTTTTAATATAGTTGGTGTATTAGTTTGTGTAAGAGTTCCATTATTTCTAACTCTTCCAACGATATTAATTGGAGCTGTGGTCATAATATACTCAGCATCATTGAACGGGGCGCCGCCTCTGCGGTATCTGCCCGGCTCAAGTATAGGCATAGCTTCAAGGTCGCTTAAATATTTAATACCGGAGAATTCACTTGCGCCAATATCATAGCGAACGCCAGCTGTTCCGCGTGGATTGCCATCAATATCTGCTGTGATCCAAAGAACCCTTTGTCCCTTATCGTCTAAGACTGAGCCAGTAGGCAATGGATTAGTTTTAATTCTTAGCTTTTGTCCGGTTGTAGTAAAATCGTTTGTGAAATTCTTATTGCTTGAATTTTTGTCTTGTCCAGTCCACATTTGCCATTGGACTAATTCTTTATAGTCTTCTCCTTCAGTCGCTTGATCGCCACCTTCAAGTATAACTGAGTTGTTGTCAGTTTCTACGAAGCGAGCAATAACAGCATTTGGAACAGCAGCTGGATCGAGCCAGAAGGCGTTTCTGTTTGATGTTAAACCACCGTTCTGTGGCATAACACCGTGCCAATATAAGCCAGCAACAAAGTATGCAGAAGGATTATTATCTGTTATACCAATAGCATTATTATAAACCTCAGCACCCTTTGCTTGATTAATTGCAATACCAGCGATAACGCCGTTAACCGGAGCACCAACGTTGCGTAACCAAATTGTATTATTAATTACTTTATCATCTCTTGTAAAGTGTGTGGTGTTCTTTGGAGCTGGAACGCCAGTTGTAGTATACCAATTAGCGTCTGCTCTTTCTGTATAGACATGAATACCAATTCTGTTAGAGTTTGGAGTTGTTGTAGTCAAATCACGAACAACATTATTATAAATTTTAATGTTTTCCGGGACTTGTGGGAATGTCTCGTTTGTCTGTGGATATGTATTAATTGACTGCTCAGATTTAATACCATAAGCAAGCATTGGCGCTGTTATGTTAAACATTTCGTTGTCAGCCACCGTTAAGTCAAGGTTATTATATCCATTGAATGCGCTGCTTCTTTGTCCGCCGAGCAAAATACCACCGCAAACATTAGCTCCTGCACCATTCACATTATAAATACGGTTTCCTACAATATCACTTGCCCTTTCAAATCCGAAGAAGAAACCAGCTCTTCCAACGCTAAATACTTCGTTTTTAGAATATGTATTATTAGTGTTCATATACTCAACAAGTTTATTATCTCCTTGTTTGAACAGCACACCAGCACCTAAAGAAACAATACCAAAGCCAAAGTTGCTTATTTCATTATTTGAAATGATATTGTTTTTATTTACTAAAGTATCTAAGAAGTATGAGTTATTCTGAGTTACAGAATCAATTGGGCTTTGTGAACGTAATACTATACCTGCGGAATATGTATTTGTGCCGCCACGGTTATCACTTTCATAGACAAATTGAGTTAAAGATGTATTGTATGTTGTAAGTGGGACAGAACCAAGATAGCTTGGTGCTTGGTTAATTCCGTCTGTAATCACGCAATTTTTAATAGTAATGTCGGAAGCACCATTTGTTAAATAGAATGCAGCTCTAAACGAAGATGGAGTATTCATAGTAAACTTGAATGCTTTGTTTTCTCCACCATCGAATGTAATATAGCCCGCACTATTTGCATAAAGTTTCTTTCTGCTTTCTCGCAGTATTTTCACCGGTGCATAAGTATTCTTTGGAGTAGTAGTTTGACCGATTAGAATACCAATACCACTATTTGTAAGCAAATTGATTACAATTCTTTCTTTTGTTAAAGCAAGCTCATCAAGTGGCTTGAAAGTAATCGTGTTTGTTTCAGAGACACCAACGATGCGTGAGCTTAAATCAATGGCTGGGGCGCCAATTGCAGATAAATTGCCAACGTTATATAATGTGTCGGTTAAAATGAATTGCACAGGTCCTGAAATACCTTTTAAGAACAAGGTGTCAATGGCTTTTTCCATTGTAAGGAAGTTGCGTCTGTTCATAGCAGTATCGTGCTGAAATTTTGTTCCAATAGTATAAATACCATTTAAAGCTGGTTTGACCTCAAAAGTATCGCAAACGTCATTGTTTGTGGATATTCTATCGGCAACTGCGGAAATGCTTACGCAAGCTAAATATTTACCATCGCCAGGCGGAATAAAGTCGTTTGGAAACTCTATTGTTAAAAATCTACCTGTAGAAATATCTGGAATTACATAATTCGGATAAGTATAGACAACTTGATTGCTCGGCAATCTTCTAATTGTAAGAGTTGCTGGAGCGTTTGAAATATCGCTTAAACCTTGGTTAGAAAAACGAGCTTTTGGATAAACTGGTCTTCCAACGTATAAATCATCTGCAGAGAAAAACACTGAGTCTGCTCTTGCATCAATTTCATTTCTAATTCTGAACTTGTATGGATTGTCTTCTATTTCTGTCTCTCTTGGCATAAAGTTATTAATTGGCTGGTCATCAACTATTTCTGAAGCTGCTGGGAATTGAACTTCAAATTTAATTGAATACTCGCCAAAATGATATGGATCGCTTGGAGCAAAAATATCAAAATTAATAGTGATCTCGCCTGCCATTGCTAAATCTGGCAAAGTAGGAGGATTAGATGTCCAATCTCTTATACTCGTGTAAACAAGATTAGTTTCTCTATAAATTTTTGCAATAGCACGGAAGCCAGCCACTGGATTTCTACCTACGTTACGAACTACGGCACTAACCGGAATAGAAAATGGATAAAGCTCCTCGTTAGTTGTTTTCGGTGATACTATGCGGTATATTTCAAGGTCATTCTCGAAAGCAATATTGAAAACATCTTGAAATGTTTGCCTGTATTCTGGAATAGAAGGAACGGTAATATTTGCTTCCACCATATACTCACCAGCAGACAAGCTATCAAGTCTTGTTCTCAAATCAATTTCGCCATTATTCAGGGCGCTATATGGGTTTGATGCGTCATAGCCACGTGCGGCTAAGCCTCTTGCGTGAGTTGAGGTATAAGTGTTAAGATTGCCGCTTACTGGGTTTTGAACAAGAATTGTATCGCCAATATCTGTTTCTTTTGTTGCCACGTAAATATTTGTTAATATTGGCTGAACACCAGCATATCTTTGCAATGGACCTACGATTTTATAAGTCAGGTTAAGGCCCCCGGAAAGCGACAAGCCCTTATTGTTATAAACAATTTTTGGCTTTTGCGAAGAGTGGCTGTAGATTGAGTCAAGTCTAAGAACAGTTCCAGCAGCCGGAAATGTTTGAGTTATTTCTGGCACTTTTGGACCAACTTTTAACGTCATATCAATTGCCTGTCCGTAAGCTGTGCTGCCTGTGCCAATATCAATTGCATTAGAATAATTGTAGTCAGTAACAAATCTAATGCGATAATACCCAGCGCCTCCGGAAAAGGAGCTGAGCGGCGGGATAGCTATTGTTCCCGTAAAAGCATATCTCGCAGTTCCGGGATTGAAAACTGTTTCACCTGCTGCAGTAAAGCTACTGTCGCGATTTAAATCAATAAATACTTTCACATATTGGGCGTAGAGGACATTATCGTCGCCGCCGGCGACCCATCGAAAGCCCTGCATAATCACATCGTAAACATCTTCAGCGTTTACAGGGATAATGATGTTTGTCCTGTTAACGTAACCGGTGTCGCCTGGCTGATTGGTATACAAAGTATTACCACCAAATAATATTTTGGTGAAGCCAGACGGGTTCGAAGCATTAAAGGCACGAGCTCCCGGTGTTTGAGCAGTTAAACTGTGCGAAACTACAGTTAAAATGCTCAGTAATACAAATGCTTTAAGTAATTTGTTTAGCATAAAAACATCCCTTAAATTATTAAGAATAATACATTATTACTATTTATGTTCTGATTTCCATATAAAATTTTATTTTGCTAAAATCGTAAAATATAATTTAATATAATTTTTCTTTTTAAAAAAATTAAATATTTACATTATTTTTAAGTAAAATTACTAAT
>JAAYJM010000063.1 GCA_012522895.1 Ignavibacteria bacterium | reverse complement strand
TAAAAATAAACAATTATCAATAATAATGCCAGATTTCGTTAAATAGAAATGAATAATCCAGAAATTCCCCCAGCCCCCTTTTTCAAAGTGGGAGATTCTTTTTAGGTGCGAAACACAGCACAGTCCTTTTTCCCCCGCTGGCGGGGACACCTCATTCTTCACCTCCAGACTTCTTTCTTCTGCTTTCCGTAAAAGGGAGCGGGGGGATTTTCTTCTCTGGATTCCTCGCTGCGCTCGGAATGACAGCGTGAAAGATCCACCTCCTTTCCATTTGAACTTGGGAAGGAGATAAAAGAATAAAAAAAAGCCGCAGCCCGAAACTGCGGCAGTTCTAAAAAAAATCGTTAATAAGATTGCTTATAATTAAATTCTCTTTGGACCAGCTGCATTTACCTCCTCAGAGCAGCCATCGGCAAAAAGCTTAAAGTTTTCTATATACCGAGAAGCTAATGAGTCATACGCTTTCCAATATTCATCTTTGTTTTTCCAAGCACTTGAAGGATCAAGCACATCTTTTGGCACATCGGGACAATCCACCGGAACATCAAATCCAAATACTTTATCCTTGCGGAATTCTACTCCATCGAGTTTGCAATCTAAAACAGCGTTTAAAAGATCGCGTGTATGTTTTATGCTAATACGCTTGCCTACACCATATTTGCCTCCCACCCAACCAGTGTTTACAATCCAGCATTGAGAACCAAATTTTTCCATTTTTTGACGTAGTAAATTAGCGTAAACAAAGGGATGGTGAACCATAAAAGGCGCGCCAAAGCAAGCACTGAAAGTAATTTCTGGCTCATCTCCGACTCCCATTTCCGTTCCGGCGATTTTTGAAGTATAGCCGCTAATAAAGTGATACATAGCTTGATTCATATTCAAACGCGCTATTGGTGGCAAAACCCCTGTCGCATCGCAGGTTAAGAAAATCACATTTTTTGGATGCGTTCTCGTCATTCGCTCCGGAACAACGTTTGGAATAAAATCAAGTGGATAGGAGGCGCGTGTGTTTTCGGTCCATTTGTCATCGTCCAAATCTATTTGCCTTGAAGCAGGATCGTAAACTACGTTTTCTAATATAGTGCCAAAACGCCTTGTGCATTCATAAATCTGTGGCTCGTTTTCTGGCGAAAGACGAATAACTTTAGCATAGCAACCACCCTCAAAATTGAATACGCCTTGGTCGCTCCAGCCGTGTTCGTCATCTCCAATAAGCTGGCGTTTTGGGTCAGCAGATAGAGAAGTTTTTCCCGTTCCACTAAGTCCAAAGAACAATGCAACATCTCCGCTTTTCCCAACATTAGCAGAGCAGTGCATAGACATTACATTTTTCAAGGGCAAAAGATAATTCATGATGGTGAAAATAGTTTTTTTGATTTCTCCACCATAGCTTGAATTTGCAACAACTGCAATGCGATCAGCAAAATTTATGAGCATCGCTGTTTCGCTGCGAGTTCCGTCTATCCTTGGGTCTGCTTTAAAGGCTGGAGATGCAATTAACGTAAATTCTGGAATGTGTTTTTTCAGCTCTTCTTTGTCTGTTATCACATTAAACATATTGTGCGCAAATAGGCTCTGCCAAGCTGTGTCGCTGATAATACGGATGGGCAAACGATGCTCGGGGTCAGCCCCAACATAGCAATCTTGCACAAAAAGTTGAGAGCCTTGCAAATATGCTTGCAAGCGATTATAAAGCCCATGATATTTATCAGCGCTAAAGGGACGATTATACACTCCCCACCAAATTTTGTCCGATGTTGACGGCTCGTGGACAATAAACTTATCTGATGCGGCTCTTGCCGTCCATTTGCCAGTATTGACGAGCAAGGGACCGCCATTAACGACAGCGCCTTCGCGTCTAAATATTGCCTCCTCATAAAGAGATGCCGGTGGCAGGTTCCAAAACACTTTATCAATATGAACTAAGCCGTGATTGCTTAAATCATATTCGCTTGCAAATTCGCCGGCTCCTTTGCTTGCCGGTGATTCTATGTCTATATATTTCATATTTTATCCTTTACAATTTTACGGTTACCAATAATAGTTTCATTTGTGGAATTCGGGTCTAAAGCCCATTTTATCCTTTGAACACCTTCAGTGATGTCCTTAACTGTTCCGCAGGTGGAAAGACGCAAATATCCGTCCACTCCAAATTCATATCCCGGAACGGTTACCACTCTAACTTTGTCCAATAAATAATTAGAAAGTGCGCGGGAATCTTTATTATAATGGCTAAAATCAACAAAGCAGTAGAAAGTGCCATCTGGCTTAGAAAACTTAATGTCCGGAAAAGAATTAAGCTCTCTTATCATAATATTAAGATTATTTTCTAAATTTAGACGCAAACTTTCAACGCTTGTCTGGTCGCTATTTATTGCGGCAGCGGCAGCGACTTGCGTTATAACAGATGGACCCGAGCTTTGGTGGCTTTGAATGTCAGACATCGCTTTAACAAGCTCTTTATTTGCGACTGCCCAGCCAATGCGGAATCCAGTCATAGCATATTGCTTTGAAACTCCATTAACAACAATTAATCTTGAATTATCTGATAAATCCTTGGCGTAATCATAGCAATTAGCCGCTTTTTTCCCATCGAAGACTAATCTATGGTAAATGTCATCCATAATAAGATAAATCCCTCGCTTCTCGGAAAAAGCTACAATGTCCGCTATAAATTCCTCGGGATACATAGCCCCAGACGGATTGTTTGGGCTGTTGATAATAATTGCTTTAGTTTTTGCAGTAGTTTTAGATTCGATTTCCTGAATAGTTGGATGAAAAGCGCTGCTTTTCGGGACAACCGGAACAGGCTTGGCGCCGCAAAGCTTTGCCATTTCTGGATAGCTAACCCAGTAAGGTGCTGGGAACAAAAGTTCATCTTGCGGATCCAAGATAGCTTGCAAAGCTACCATAATTGATTGCTTGGCGCCACTTGACGCAATAACTTCCGCTGGGCTTACTTTTCTCTTGTAAAATTCTTCGGTATACCGAATGATTGATTTTTTGAGAAGAAGGGTCCCGCTTGCAGGCGTATATCTAACCTCGCCAGTATTAACCAGACCGCTAACCGCCATAATGGCATCGAAAGGTGCTTTGGTCTTTGGCTCTCCGCCGCCAAGATGGATTACCGGCTCGCCTTTCTCGCGTAGCATTGCTGCCTTTGCATTCAAGGTCAGTGTCGCTGATTCTGATATTGATTTGCCTATTAAACTTAAACTCATCGCTAATTTTTACTCCTTTTTGTGATTTAAGATTTATTGTGCATTTATCGGAATAATTATTTATTTTAAGCATATAATATAAACAACAAATTTGTTAAATTATTAACTAATTTGCAAGTAAAATAATGATAGAAATAAAAGATATTGACGACATAAGAATAAGCCTTTATAAATCATTAAGATTTACACCTTGTTCTCACATTGAAAATAATGTTTTTATTGCTGAAGGGAAAAAAGTTACATTAAAATTATTAAATTCAAATATCAAAATACAATCGCTTTTTATAATTAGTGAATTTTTTTACGAATATAAGAGTTTAATTATTAGCAAAGAAATTACAGAAGATAATATTTTTATTGCTGAAAAAAATTTGATGGAACAAATTGTTGGTTTTAAGCTCCATAGCGGGGTAATGGCTATTGGAATGCAGCCAGATTTTACTCCGATTGAGCAGCTTGGCAATAAAATTGTGATTCTTAATGCTGTTCGCGATGCAGAAAACGTTGGCTCTATCGCTCGTAATGCAACGGCGTTTAAAGTAAATTCATTGATTTTCGATGAACAGTCGAGCAGTCCATATTTAAGGCGGGCAGTTCGGGTTTCTGTCGGCAATGTTTTTGATTTGAAAATAAACAAAGCGCAGAATTTAGAAAAAACTATTTTGAATTTAAAAAGTCTTGGTTATCAAATTCTTTGTGCTGAAATTTGCAAGAATTCTATAGAAATAAATAAAATAAATTTTGCGGAAAAAGTTGCCATTATTTTTGGTAATGAAGGAGATGGAATAGAGGAAAAATATTTGAATTTATGCGATTCTATTTGCTTTATTCCTATTTCAGAAAAAGTTGATTCTTTAAACGTTGCAGCAAGCTCTGCAATATTTTTATATAATTTATCAAAACGATTTGCTGATTTATGAAATTATTGAAATTAATTATCTTGGTTTTATTTGCGTTTTCAATTAACGCTTTCTCGCAAGTCAATATTGAACTGCTGCTCAATGAAGGAGAGCAAAGCAATGGAATTTTCAACTCCTTGGCATTAAGCTCAGATTTAGATGCTGGGAATTCAGAAGATTGGACCATCATAACGAATTTTCGCACTGATTGGGTTCAAGATGATATTTATAGCTTTTTTGTTACTTACTTCAAATATAAGGAGGTTGAAGGCACGCCAAGCACACGAAAAGGTCATTTCCATTTGAGAAGTATTTTCAATTACAAAAAAACATTTATGCCAGAAGTCTTTATACAAAACAACTTCGATAAGGGATTTAATGTAGGCAATAGATGGTTGGCTGGCACTGGAATGCGTTTTGCAGTTTTAAGAATTGACCCGGAAGAAGAATCCAGCCCAGTGTTAAACGTTGATTTGGGAACAGGGGCGATGTTTGAATATGAGGATTATATAGAGGAATCCAGATATACCTCCCGCTTTATGAGATCAACAAGCTACATCAACCTTTATTCAAAAATCAACGAATACGTAAATTTTCAGTTCACTTCTTATTTTCAATTCTCTTTAATTCGATTAAAAGACAGAGTCTCTTTGACTGACCTAAATTTAGAATTTAAAATTTTTAAAAGCTTAAGCTTTTTAACTATCCTGCATTATCGTTACGACAACGAACCGCCGGAAGGATTAAAGAATTATGATTTGGAGTTAGAAAATGGAATTAAATTTTCGTTTTAAAATAATTTTTCTTTATTTTTAAAATAGGAAAATTTGAGATTTCATAATATTTCTGTTTTTTTTTCGTCTTTTTTTCTAATAAATAAGGTTTAAAGAACTGCGCTTTTTAAACTATGGACCCAAACTAAAAGGATACAAAACATGAAAAAACTTTCACTAAAAGATAGGTTTTCACAAGAAGAAGTAATGGCGCTGTCAGAAAAAGTTGCTGAAAGTCCAGTATCTTTAAACATACTAAATTCCATTCCAAATCCAATCCTTTTACTTAGCCAAACAAGGCAGATAATTTTTGCAAACAATGCCCTTTCAGAATATTTAGACGGAAAAGACAATTCTTCCATAATCGGACTTCGGGTTGGCGAGGTTTTTAGCTGCACTCATTCTGGAGAAACAGTTAATGGTTGTGGAAATTCAAAAGCCTGCAAGACTTGTGGAGCATTTTTCGCAACAGCAAACGCAATAAACAAAAAAGATGCTGTCAAAGATTATTTTATTTACAATACCGAGCAAAAAGAAGCATTTTATTTTCGTGTCTCTGCTTCGCTTTTTGAAGTTGATAAGCAATCTGTTGTCTTATTCAGCTTAAACGAAATAAACAGTGAAAAAAGAAAGAAAGCTCTTGAAAGAGTGTTCTTTCACGATATAAATAATATTGCTGCCGGTCTTTGCGGTATTTTAGAGGTTTTAAAAGCTGATTTACCGCCTGAATTTAATACTTACACTGGATATTTAGCAAAGCTTTCCGCGAGATTAGTTGATGAAATTGCCGCTCAAAAGCAGCTTGTGGCAATGGAGAATAAGGAACTTTATGTTTTAAAAGAAACACTGGTCTCAATTAGCGTGCTGCAAGATGTGATTGACCTGTATTTGCAATATGATATTTCAAAAAATAAGGAAATTATTTTAGATGCAAATTCTGATTGCTTTAACTTCATATCGGACAAAGCTATATTAGGCAGGGTTTTATCGAATTTATTAAAAAATGCTCTCGAAGCTTCCTCGCAAGATAAAGTTATTACGCTTGGCTCCAATGACCTTGGCGATAGCTATCAGTTTTGGGTGAACAATCAAAGTTACATTGAAAAAGAAATACAACTTCAAATATTTAATCGCTCTGTTTCTACAAAAGGTAAGGGACGCGGAATCGGAACTTTTAGCGTTAAGCTATTAACCGAGGATTACCTTAGAGGAAAAGCAAGTTTTGTATCTAATAAAGAAGAAGGAACCACATTTTTTATAAAACTCCCTAAAGCTATGCCAAACAATTAATAATTTTTGCTTTTTTTATAAAATTTTTCTTAACTTGATAAAATTGTATATGTTTTTTGATATGTTTATATGAAAAAAATAGTGCTGATTAGACATGCGAAATCAAGCTGGGCTAATTCTGGGAGCGATGATTTTAGCCGACCATTAAACCAAAAAGGAATAGAAGAATCAAAAACAATTTCCAGAGCTTTAACCGAAAAAATTGCCAAGCCGGACATAATTCTCACAAGCTCTGCCCATAGAGCGCTTAGCACTGCAAGATATTTTGCATCTGCTTTCAGCTATCCAGAAGAAAGCATAATTAAAGATAAAACATTATATTTAGCTTCTCGTCAAGAGATTTTAAAAACTATTTCAAGAATAGACCCAAAACATAGTTTAGTATTTTTAATTGGGCATAACCCGACAATTACTGAATTTGCGTGCTATTTGTGCAATGCAAGTATTGCAAGTCTCCCCACTTGCTCGGCAATTGGAATAGAATTTGAAACAGATGCTTGGGATTTAATCTCAAATAGTAAAGCTAAAGTTTTGTTTTTAGAATATCCAAAAGAAAATATATTTTTTTAATAAACGGGAATGCAATGAGTATTAACGAAAAAGATAAAAAGCTTAGTGAATCGCAAAAAATAATTATGGAAGCCATTGAGGACGCAAAAAATGAATCCAAGTGCTGCGAAGAAAAGGGCCCCGGTTGCTCGAACCAAAGCATAAAAGCCGATGCCAGCACTATAAAAGAATTTTCACTCAGTAAAGAGTTCCTTTTAAAAGCTCTGCGGATAATGATGTCTGCTCGCTTTTCTGACGATAAGCACCTTACTTTGGTAAAGCAAGGGAAGTCCTTTTTCCACATCGGTGGGAGCGGACACGAAGCTGTTCAAACGGCAGTTGGACTGTCGCTTAAAAGTGGCTATGATTGGGCATGGCCTTATTATCGCGACATCGCTCTTGTGTATTCATTGGGCTTTTCAATAAAAGAGTATTTTTTGCTCGCTTTTGGAAAACCAGAAGACATTGCAACTGGCGGAAGGCAAATGCCGGGGCATTTTGGACATCCAAAATTTAATATGCCAACCACATCTTCCCCTACTGGAACGCAGTTTTTAAATGCTGTTGGAACTGCGCTATCAAGCAAGAAAAGCGGTAAAGACGAAATTACTTACGTTGCCTCTGGCGAAGGAACGACATCGCAAGGTGAATTTTACGAAGCAGTAAATTGGGCTTCTCGCGAAAAATTGCCCGTAATTTTCTGCATTCAGGACAATGGCTATGCTATTTCAGTTCCACGCGAAAATCAATCTATGGGTGGCTCAGTAGGGCATAGCTTTTGCTGTTACGATAATTTAAAAATGATTACTTTCGATGGCACCGATTTTCTTGCCTCATACAAAGCAGCCCAGGAAACTATTGAATATATTCGGCAAGGACGAGGACCAGTCTTAATGCACGCAATGGTGGAGCGTCTTCTTCCACACTCCTCAAGCGATGATCAAAGGAAATATCGAGACTTAGAAGAATTAGAAAAAGCTAAAAAAGAGAGGGATTGCATTGCCAAGTTTAGCAGTTTTTTAATTTCGGAAAAAATTGCAAGTTTTGAAGAAATTGACGCTTTGCAAAAAGAAGTAAAAAAGGAAATTGACAATGCCGCTGATTGGGCTTGGGAGCGTCCCGATGCGAAAGCAGAAGATTCAACTAATGAGGTTTTTGCCCCGATTGAAACGCGAAACCTCAACTATTCTGATGAAGAAAATTACAAAGCTAGAAATAATGTCGTTTTAGTTGACGCAATTAACCATGCATTAAAAGAAGAAATGCGTTTTAATGATAAAATGCTTATTTTCGGTGAAGATATTGCGGACCCCAAGGGCGGAGTTTTCACTGCCACAAAGGGCTTATCAACGGAATTTGGAACTGAGCGTGTTTTCAACTCGCCGCTTGCTGAAGCTTCTATCATCGGTGTAGCCCTTGGACTTGCGGCACACGGACATAAGCCAGTCGTAGAAATCCAATTTGGCGATTATATTTGGCCCGCATTTATGCAGATCAGAAATGAACTTTCAACGCTTCGCTTCCGTTCTAATGGAGGATTTTCCTGTCCCGTTGTGATTCGCACCGCTGTTGGTGGTTACATACACGGAGGGCTTTGCCATTCCCAAAATATAGAAGCATTTTTTGCCCATATTCCAGGTTTATTAGTTGCGTATCCGAGCAATGCTGCCGATGCAAAGGGTTTGCTGAAAACTGCATGCCGTCTTCAAGATCCGGTCATTTTCTGTGAGCATAAGGGAATGTATCGCCTGCCTTTTGCCACCTCACCAGAACCGGACGAGAACTATCTTATTCCCTTTGGTAAAGGAAAAATCCTTAAAGCGGGAGAAGATGCAACTATCGTTACTTATGGAATGGGTGTGCGTGATGCTGCAAATGCTGTTAAAAAAATCGAAAAAGAAACAGGCAAAACTATAGAAATTATTGATTTAAGAACAATAGTTCCTTGGGATAAGGAATTAGTTCTAAACTCTGTAAAAAAGACAAACCGCGTTTTAGTTCTTCACGAAGACACAATAAGCATGGGCTTTGGTGCGGAAATATCAGCCACAATTTCTCAAGAAGCTTTTTCAGATTTAGATGCTCCGGTAATGCGGCTTGCAGCAAAGGATTCGCATATTCCTTATAACCCTGTATACGAAGCTGACGTCCTTCCAAATGAAGACAAAGTGTATGAGGAGTTAAATAAATTGCTTAATTTTTAGTTTTGGTTCAAGCAAGGCTGCTTGACCTACCAGAGATATAGTAGGTCAAGCATCTTGCTTGTCCTACAAAACATGATTATAGCAATATATAAAAAGGGTGAAATTTAAGAATTTATGTCGATTAGACTTGAAAGCTCTTTTGCTAAATAGCCAGTGAGTTCTATTCGATTAAACTGCTTGATAAAATTATCGCTTGGAACTGGGAGTTTGCCTTGTTCCCAAAGATCGTAAAGCTCGAGCAGTGCTTTTGTAATTGCATCAATATCGTTTGGGGCTGTGCAAAATGCGGCTTTGGACTCCATTGCTTGACGCTTCATAAGTCCGTCTGGCGCTGTGATAAGCAGGGTTTTCTTTGCGCCAAAATATTCGTATAATTTTCCAGGTGAGCGAGCCGTATCGTTAAGCATCAGCCAAAGAAGATCGGAATCCATTAAATTTTTCACAGCATCTTTGTGGCTTAAATAACCCGTTACATTTACATTAGATTCGAGCTTCAGTTTTTTTACTAATTTAATATGTTCATTTCTCATTACACCAATTAGCTTTAAAAAACTATGCTCTTTTGCCCCTTTTTTTAACTCGAGAAAGTTAGAAAACGCTTTTAAAAAATGCACTGGCGTTCTATCGTCTTGAAAAACTCCGGAATGAGTAATGGTGAATTTCTTCGGATCTTGCTTAATTTTTTCTTCAAAAGAAAAATCCTCTGGGTCATAGCCATGAGAAATCACTACCACATCTTCTTGGGTTAAGAATTTATAGCGTTTTAAAATATGCTCTTTCAAATGTCGAGTTGTTACGGTTATTGTGTCAGCACAAGTTAAAATTTCTTTTTCTAAATTTGTAGCATAAACTTTATGAAATGGTGTGATATTAAAATGAAAGGGATTCCCCACCCAAATATCTCTATAATCGACAATGAAAGGGAGCTGGAAAGCATTTGCAAGCTCTTTTGCTATTAGAAAATCAGTGAAAGGCGGGGCAGTGGCAAAAATTGCTTTAACGTCATGCTTTTTCAATATTTCGCTTCCTAAACGGAGCGCAGCTTTTTTCCACCTTATTTTTGTATCGGGCTGGAGGAATGCTTGCAAAAATGCCCTTCCCATTTTTTGAGTTAAATAGGAAGGGAATTTTACTTGCTTATAATCTTCACCTTTTTTTGATTTTTTCCTAGGAGTGCGGAAAATCTCTATATC
This sequence comes from Ignavibacteria bacterium, assembly GCA_012522895.1. Classification (GTDB taxonomy): domain Bacteria; phylum Bacteroidota; class Ignavibacteria; order Kapaibacteriales; family UBA2268; genus JAAYJM01. The sequence goes on along the minus strand of JAAYJM010000063.1, from coordinate 10,629 downwards.
TTTCCCGTCTATCTCCTCGAGCAAAGTTTGGTCGAAAGCATAGTAAGAGCGTGGATTTGATGTTAATACTATCGGTTGCCAACTATAATTTGGCAAGTATTTCACAAATTTCAATGTCCTTTGGACGCCACTCAGTCCCATCGGTGGGAAATAGTAAGCAATGACCAACACCTTATTTTCAATCATAAAAAGCTAAGCTATTCTATATAATCAATAATTCTTCAGGTGCTTTTGTTAAATGCTGTCCGCCATTACGAGTAACAAGGCACATATCTTCGACTCTTATACCAAATTTATTTGGCAAATAAACGCCCGGCTCAATAGCAAGGACGCAATTTTCAACAACCACTTGGTCATCTTTTCTAAATGTGATAATTGGAAGCTCATGGGCTGCGATTCCAATTCCGTGACCCAAGGAGTGTTGGAAATAATCTCCGTAGCCAGCTTTTTCAATCATGTTTCTCGCTACGGCATCGAGGTTTTTTCCGTTCATAGTTGGACGAACTTCTTCAATCGCAGCCTCCTTAGCTTCATAGCAAAGCTTATATATACTTTTTTGTTCTTTTGTTGCTTTGCCAACCGCGACAGTTCTTGTGATGTCAGAGGAAAAGCCTTTTACTCTGCAGCCAAAATCCATTAGCACAATATCGCCAGCTTTTAATTTTCTATCTCCTGCAATCCCGTGGACAAGCGATGAGCGAGGGCCGGACACAACAATAATTCCAAATGGATCATTTTCCGAGCCAAGCTTTCTTGACTGATATGCTATTTCAGTGTCAATGTCTTTTTCAGTTATGCCCGGTTTAATTATTTCAAGAATTTTATCGTAAACCTGCACTGCAATCTGAGCAGCTTTCTCAATATTTTCAAGCTCTTCTGGTGATTTTGGTATTGTAAACGGCTCGACCATTTTAACAACGGGCTTAAATTTGACGGGCCTAATTTGGTTTCTAATCAAAATAGCTTCAGAATAATAAAGCTGATCTGCTTCAAAGGCGATAGTGCTTGTGTCTTTAAGTATTTTTTTATCGCTAATCAGCTGCCAAGGGTCTCTTGAAATATGCGTTTTTAAATTGGGTAAAGGAAAAAGCTCCGTCTGTATTTGCTCTTCATAGCGGTCATCTGTAACAAAGTGCAACTCATTTTCTGTTACAAACAAAGTGGCACTTGATCCAGAAAAGTTAGTCAAATACCTGACGTGAGGGACGTGGGTAACTACAAGAGCTTCGCATTTTGAATCTTCAATTGCATAATACAATTGTCTTAAGCGCGTGTCAACAATTTTTGGATAGCCACGTTCTTCTTGGTTATCTATTTGTTCATTTTGGTTCATAACGAGTAAATTCTTTTTATTTAACATAGTAGTTTGGGGATTCCTTAGTAATAACGACATCGTGGGGATGGGATTCTCTAAGTCCGGCGCTAGTCATTTTTACAAATCGCGTATTTTCTTTCAATTCAGCGATATTTTTACAGCCGCAATAGCCCATAGCGGCGCGTAATCCACCGACAATTTGGTAGATAGTGTCGCTGACACTACCTTTATAAGGAATTCTACCTTCTATTCCTTCTGGGACTAATTTTTTTATTTCTTTTTCAATATCTTGAAAATACCTATCTGCAGAGCCTTGATTCATAGCAGAAAGCGAGCCCATCCCTCTATAAATCTTATAAACCCTGCCTTCGTAAAGCAGTTTTTCGCCGGGACTTTCCTCGTGTCCGGCAAATAAACTTCCAATCATCACCGTGTCGGCGCCTGCGGCAATTGCTTTTGGCACATCGCCAGTTTGTTTAATTCCGCCATCTGCAATTACTGGTATATTAAGTTTTTTTGCTGCCTCTGAAACATCCATTATTGCACTGAGCTGCGGAACTCCAACGCCAGCAACTACTCTGGTAGTGCATATTGAGCCTGGTCCAATACCTACTTTTAAGCCATCAGCTCCCGCTTTAACAAGTGGAGCAACAGCATCGGCGGTCGCAATATTGCCTACAACTAATTGGATACTGTGAAATGTGCTTTTTATGGACTTTATTGCCTCAAAAACCCTTGAAGAATTAGCATGCGCCGTGTCTATGAATATGAGGTCTGCGCCGGCATTAATCAATGCATCTGCCCGCTCAATAGTATCATTTGCAATGCCAACAGCTGCACCAACTCTTAATCTCCCGTGAAGATCTTTGCAGGCGTTTGGATATTTTTTCTTCTTTTGAATATCTTTAAAGGTAATCAGTCCAAGCAGTTTAAAATTTTTATCTACAACTGGAAGTTTTTCTATCCTGTGTTTTTGCAATAACTTTTCTGCGTCTTCAAGAGTTGTTCCATAAGGAGCAGTGCAAAGATTCTCCTTAGTCATAACGTTTTCGATTGACTCTTCTGGGTTTGGCTCAAAACGCAGGTCTCTATTTGTAACAATCCCAATTAACTTATGCTCGGCATCAATAATCGGAATGCCAGATATACTAAATTTAGACATCAGATCTAAGGCATCTTTCACTTTTTTATCTTTAGTAAGAGTAATTGGGTCGCGAATCATACCGCTTTCGCTTCTTTTTACTCTGTCAATATGATTTGCCTGATTTTTGATGGACATATTTTTATGAATCACCCCTAATCCACCCTCACGAGCCAATGCTATAGCCATTTCAGAATCCGTTACAGTGTCCATAGCGGCACTTAAAAGCGGGATATTAAGCTCAATTGCTTGGGTTAAATATGTTTTTATGTCCGTTTCTTTAGGCAAAATATTTGAGTAAGCTGGGATAAGCAGCACATCATCGAAAGTTAAGCCTTCTGCCGTAATTTTTTCTTTAATCATATTAGTTTAAGGCGCTTAAGTTTTGTTCTTCTGCTGATTCTACTAAAATAGAAACTTTGTTTTTGCTAACTTCTGTGAAACCTTTTGCGGTCTTGAAAAGCTGTTGTTTGTTTTTTTGGTCAACAAGTTTTATCCAGCCACTTGTCAAAGTAGAGACTATTGGAGCGTGGTTGAATAAAATTTGAAAACTGCTTTTGGTGCCCGGAACGGTTACTGAAACAGCTTTGTCTTTAAAAACTACTTTTTCCGGAGTAATTATTTCAACATCTAATAGCTTATTTTCTGTCATAATTTCGCTCTTTTTTTATTAGGCACTCTGCTTTTTTGCTCTATCAAAAACTTCGTCTATTGTTCCGGCATAGCTGAAAAGCGGCTCTGGAACTTCATCGCATTCGCCACTTAAAATTGCTTTAAATCCAGCGATGGTATCTTCGATTTTGCAATAACGACCTTCGTAGCCAGTAAATTGCTCTGCAACGAAGAAGGGCTGCGAGAAGAATTTTTGGATTTTTCTTGCTCTATAAACAGTTTGCTTATCTTCATCGGAAAGCTCGTCCATTCCCAAAATATTAATAATATCTTGCAAGTCTTTATATGTTTGAAGGACTTGCCGAACCTTTGTTGCAGTATCGTAATGATCGTCACCAAGCACAAGCGGGTCTAAAATTCTTGATGAAGAATCAAGAGGATCGACTGCGGGATAAATTCCAAGCTCAGAAATTTGGCGTGAAAGAACTGTTCTTGCGTCTAAGTGTGTAAAAGTATTTGCTGGGGCAGGGTCTGTTAAATCGTCTGCCGGAACGTAAACTGCTTGCACTGAAGTAATTGAGCCTTTATCTGTCGAGGCAATTCTTTCTTGCAAAATACCAAGCTCAGTAGCAAGAGTTGGCTGATACCCAACTGCGGAGGGCATTCTTCCAAGCAAAGCTGAAACCTCGGAGCCAGCTTGAATAAATCTGAAAATATTATCAATAAAGAGAAGAATATCGCGTCCCTCTTCATCGCGAAAATATTCAGCTATAGCAAGGGCGGTCAAAGCAACTCTTGAGCGGGCGCCTGGCGGTTCGTTCATTTGTCCAAAAACTAATGCGGTTTTATCAATCACACCGGATTCCGTCATTTCAAGATAAAGGTCGTTCCCCTCGCGAGTTCTTTCACCAACACCGCTAAAAACAGAATAGCCGCCGTGATGCTTTGCAATATTATGGATAAGCTCTTGAATAATAACTGTTTTGCCAACGCCAGCGCCTCCAAAAAGACCAGTCTTTCCACCTTTTGTAAATGGCTCAACTAAATCTATTACTTTGATCCCTGTTTCAAACATTTCTTTTGAAGTGCTTAAAGTAGAAAAATCTGGCGATGGGCGGTGCAAAGAATACTTTTTGCTAAATTTAATATCGCCTTTGCCATCAATCGGCTCACCAATAATATTCATCATACGTCCAAGAACCTCGCTTCCGACTGGAATAGTAATTGGCTCGCCCCTATCTATTACCGCCATCCCGCGGACAATGCCGTCAGTTGAATCCATTGCAACAGAACGAACTCTATCTTCACCAAGATGTTGCTGAACCTCACAAACAAGTATATTTTCTTCACCCGTTTCAGGCGATTTCCTTTTAATTTCTAAAGCATTTAGCACAGCGGGAATTTTCCCCTCAGAAAACTCAACGTCTACAACCGGACCAATTACTTGAACTATGCGACCTTCATTCATAGAATTTCCCTTAAATTGTTTTTTTGATTTATTACTAAGATTTGATTTGTCATATTAAAATTTGCAAATTTTAAATATACAAAATTACATAATTATTTGACAAATCACAAAAAACTTAGTCATTTTAAAAATATTACTGACTATTTTTGCAATAGTTAAAAACATTTTATTTACTAAATTTCGCTTTTAAATGATTAGAATAATATCAAATATTGGCAAAAGCATACTGAATTTTATTGCTGAATTTGGGCAGATTGCAATTTTTCTTTATAGAGTAATAAAGTATTTTCCAAGGATTTTTAAAGATAGACGTTTGGTTTTGGAGCAGATGGTGGTTGTGGGAACCGATTCGCTCCCCCTTGTAATTTTGATTGGAATTTTCACTGGTGTGATTGCTGCTTTGCAAGCGACTATGCTTTTTTCAAAATTCAATCTTATCGACATAACTAAGCCTTTTCTTGGTTCCTCAATTTCTACGGCTGTTTTTACTGAGCTTACGCCTGTTTTAACTGCACTCGTTATAGCGGGTCGCGTTGGCGGGGCAATCGCTGCCCAAATTGGGACTATGAAAGTATCCGAGCAAATTGACGCTCTTGAGATGATGGCTATTGATAAAAATAGATTTTTAGCGATGCCCAGAGTTTTTGCTGCACTTACTATGATGCCCGTTCTTGCAGTTTTTTCAAATATTGTGGCATTGCTTGGGGGTTATCTTTTAGTTGCATTCAAGTATGATTTTTCTGTTTATCAATTTTTTGATTCTATTCAGCAGTTTTTTCAAATGAAAGAAATAATGATTGGCTTATCTAAATCTTTATTATTTGGTGCAGTTACAGCCTTGCTCGGCTGCCATGTTGGATTTTCTACTGAAGGAGGCGCCGAGGGTGTTGGCAAAAGCACGGTCCGCGCTTTCACTCTTTCAGCTGCTTCGATCATTGTGATTGATGCCCTTTTTGGTTACATTGTATAATTTTTAACGTTTATTTTTGTAATGGATATATAATAAAATATTTAATGAAAAATGAAAAAAGATTACGAATATTTAAAAAATAAGCGAATTGCTTCAATAGATTTTGGATTAAAAAGAGTTGGGCTTGCATATTGCGACCCTTTGCATATAACTGTTTCGGCTTATCAAACACTTGACCGCGCAGCAAAGGATTTTTGGGAAAAATTGGCAGCGTTTTTTTTAGAGAAAGAAATTGAGGCTGTTGTTGTTGGCGCTCCTTATGGAGCAAACAATAAAAGCTCAAATATTTTGTCTAATGTTAAGGAGTTTGCAAAGGAGCTAAAGAAAAAAACCTCCTTTGATCCAATACTTTATGACGAATCTTATTCAAGTAAAAAAGCAAGTTCAATAATGTTAGAAATCGGAATGAAAAAAAAGCAAAGGCAGAAAAAAGGGAATACCGATAGAATTGCTGCCGCAATAATTTTAAGGGAGTTTTTAGATGAAATTTAAAAAATGTGAGATAAATAGAATATTTTTCATAACGCTTTTTGCTTTATTTTTATGTTCGCTTTGCTTTGGCAAGCAAGGATTTTCAATTGGACATCAGAAAGATAAAGGCAATCTGTTTAATTTTAGCAGCTCTTTTAGCGCAGAAATTATTGAAACTCCTAAAAGCACAATGGATTCGATTTTCAGCTACGTTTGTTATAAAATTCCTTATAAACTCTTATCATTTAAAAAAGTTTCGGGACGCGAGCTATACTTTTCCACTTATTCAGTCGAAGTTGAGTTTAAAGATAGCATTGGGGTTATAAGGAAAAGGATTTTTGACAAAGACACGATTACTTTAAGTGATTATGAAGAAACGAAATCCGACAATCTTTGCAAAATTGGGCTTTTACAAACCACTATGCCTATAAGCGAATATAAGATTTCTGTTAAACTTTTCGATGCAAACTCCCGGCAGGTAGATGAGCTTAACTTTAATCAGTTTTTCAGCAATATCGCAGAAGGCAAAGGCTTTTTAGCTTCCCCCATCTTTGCTTATAAAGATAATATTGAAGATGAAACATTTTTCCCTTTTATTCATAAAAATAGCATTGATTTTACTGCCCCCAACGCAAGCATTTTATTGCAAATTGCTTTCAAGCCAAGCATTAATGGAATTTTCTACTCAATCGAAACGAACGAGGAAAGAAACAGAGATAATTTTTGGAATCCAACTTTATCACTCAAAGGGGAGCTTTTTCCAAAAATGAATAAGACATTTCAAATCGAATACGAAAACAATCGAATAGTGCAAAATATTATTGATTTTAATATAGATACGAAAAAAAAGCAAAATTATGAAATTGGCATAGTTGAAATTGAGATACCAGAAGACGAAATAATACCAGGAGTATATAAATTGAAGCTTTGGGCAAATGGAGCCGAAGACAGCATTTCGATAGATTTCAAAATAGATTGGTTTGCGATGCCAATTACTTTAAGACAGCCCGATTTTGCTGTCGAAGCTATGTATTATATACTGACTGACGCTGAATATAAGGAATTACGCAGCGGACCTCGAAAAGATCTTTTTACAAAAATATTGAATTATTGGCAGCCGCACGATCCCACTCCGCAAACGGCATTCAACGAAGCTATGGCTGAATATTTTAAGCGGGTGGATTATGCTATGCTGAACTTTGAAACTTTATCTGAAAAAAATGGCGCCAAAACAGATAGAGGGAAAATCTATATTCTATTTGGTCCTCCCGCCGAGATTAAGCAATCTAATGAAAACGGAATTAACGTTGAAATATGGAAATACGACAATTTAAAAAAAGAATTTATATTTGAAGTTGAATCAATGTCGAATTATCTTTTAAAGAAAATAATTGAGAACTGAGTTTTTACTTGAAAAAATTGATAACGATTTTGGGGTGCCCCTTAATTTAGATTTCATTTGCCCCCTTTCAGATATTGTTAACTATGTAAATGAAAACTTATGAAATACAATGTAGAACGAAATACAAAGTATGATTTTGCTGGGCAGTCTTATTCGACAAAATATCCGAATCTGCACCGATACCCCGCTACAATGATTCCGCAAATTGGGATTGAGCTGCTAAAAGAATTTGATATAAGGCAGGGGAAAATGCTTGATCCATACTGCGGCTCTGGTTCTTCTTTTGCTGCTGCTTTGGAGCTTGGTATAAACGAAATGCAGGGCTACGACATTAACCCTTTTGCTGTTCTTTTAACAAAAGCAAAATTCACTAAAATTGATACAGAAGAAGCAAGGGAAACGCGAAAGGAATTACGAAATAACATATTTGAATTTCTTAAAGATGAAAATAATTTAAATAAATTGCCAATACCCAATATTACAAATATAGATTATTGGTTTTCTAAAGAAGTTACTCAAAATCTCAATGTAATCAAGCACTTTGTTTATCAAATAAAAGACGAAAATATTAGAAATCTTTTTTTAATTCCTTTTGCTGAAACGGTTAGAGCTTGCTCATATACGAGAAACAGTGAATTTAAGCTTTACAGAATGAAGCCAGAGCTTATTGCAAACTTTAATCCAGATGCCTTAAATATGTATTTTAGCAACTTGAAGAAGGTGTTAAGTATATATGAAATTGTGTATTATCCCAAGCTGAAAAATGATGTTAAAATTTCTGTTGAATATAAAAAATTTGAGCCTAAGGAACAATATTTTGATGTCGTTTTAACGAGTCCTCCTTATGGAGATAGCAGAACCACAGTTGCTTATGGGCAGTTTTCTAATTTTTCAAATGAATGGATGGACATTAGCTATGCTCGAAAAATTGACAGTATGATGATGGGCGGCAAAAAAGTAAATACAATTTATCAAGACGGCTTAATCGCAGATCACTTGAAAGAAATTGATGCTCAGTGCAATAAAAGGGCGCTTGAGGTTTCAAGTTATTATAAAGATTTAGAAAATTCCATAGAAAAAGTAGCATCAAGCTTAAAAAACGGCGCATACTCCATTTATATTGTTGGAAATAGACAGGTTAAAGCTGTTCAACTACCAACAGACCAATTTATTGCTGAAAAATTTGAAAAGAATTCTTTTAAACACATTATAACTTATGAACGCTTGCTTGGAAATAAATCTATGCCTTCAAAAAATTCGCCAAGCAATAAAACAGGTGCAAAAAAAAGCACTATGACTATGGAATACATTGTAGTTTGTCAAAAAGACAAGTGATGTTTTTAAAAAAAAATATATGGATTTTCCTTAACTTTTAAAATATTCTTAAAATAAAAATTTTAATGTCCGCAGTTGAAAAAATATTAATAAATGAAAAGTTGAATTTCTTAGGAGAGGCAAAAAGCGATTTTGAATTGAGAAAAGAAGCATTTCTGGATAAAATGCGAAGTCCAAATGGAAAGGCAAGATATAAAAGATACTTGGGAAGTCCTTTGCGATATGCGGGTGGGAAAAGTTTAGCAGTAGGGAAAATTGTAGAGCATTTACCCAACAATATAAATAGAATAATTTCACCATTTTTTGGTGGCGGCTCTTTTGAAATTGCTTGCTCAAAGGAAATTGCTATTCCAGTTATTGGCTTTGATATATTTGATATATTAGTAAATTATTGGCAGGTGCAAATTTCAGAACCAGATAAATTAGCCGAGGAGCTAAAAAAATTTTCTGCAACTAATGACGGCTTTAAAGAGGTAAAAGAAAGATTGAAAAAGCACTGGGAAAATACTGAGCTTATTGAAAACAAAATTATTTTAGCTGCTCACTATTATTATAATCACAATACTTCTTATGGACCGGGCTTTCTAAGTTGGCCCTCCTCGGTTTATATGCAGGAAAAACGATATATTTCAATGATTGAGAAAGTGAGAAGCACTAAGCTTTTTAATTTAAAAGTGTTATGCGATTCTTTTGAAAATGTAATTCCGAAGTATAAAAATGATTTTCTTTACTGCGACCCGCCCTATTATTTAAAGGGCGATAGCAAAATGTTCAAAGGAATTTATCCGCAAAGAAATTTCCCTGTGCATCATAATTCTTTTGACCATAATAAATTAAGAGATTTATTGTTAGAACATAAAGCTGATTTCATTCTTTCCTATAATGATTGCTCGGATATTAGAAAAATGTATAAGGATTTTGAAATTATTGATGTTTCTTGGCAATATACTATGGGACAGGGCGAAACAAGAATTGGGCTGAATAGAAAAAATGACAGTCGAGGACATACAAAGAAATCACACGAAATTTTGATTGTGAAGAAACAGCGACTGCGTTCAAGCGCAATACACTCTGCAATTAAGAAAAAACGAGTTTATAAAAAAATTGAGGCTTGACCTACTTGAATTGCAATAAATTAGTAAACGATGGACTTGAAAAATTATTTTGCATAAACAAAAAACAATTAGTAAATTACTTTTTTTTAGATGTTTGGCGGAGAAGCTCGTCATATTAGGAAATAATTTGGAAATTTTCATTGATAAAAGAACGCGGAAACTAATTAATTGAAAATTTATATTAAATATGGATATTCGCTGGAAGCAAAGATTCAGTAATTTTGTAAAAGTTTTTGAGCATTTAAAAAATGCTTTAGAAATACAAAATGCTGATATTTACCAAAAAGCTGGTGCAATACAGTTTTTTGAAATGTGTTTTGAATTAGCTTGGAATACTTTGAAGGACTTTCTTGAAGACGAAGGATTTAAAGAGATAAAAAGTCCAAGAGCAGCAATTAAGAAAGCATTTGAAATTGGGCTAATCAAAAGTGGGCATATTTGGCTTAAATTATTAGAAGACAGAAATCTTACTTCTCATATTTATGATGATGAGATTGTTGAAGTTATAGAAAGATCTATTAGAAATGAATATTTTAGTATTTTAAACGAATTTTATGAATATTTCAAATCAAAATAATATAGCTCAAAGAATAGGTTTAAGTGAAGCAGATTTTTTTGAGATCGTTCAAATATTGAAAAAAAATTTTTCTATTGAAGAAGCTATTATTTTTGGTAGTAGAGCAAAAGGAAATTTCGAAAATGGAAGCGATATAGATTTAGCTTTGAAAGGTGATAATTTCAGCAACGATGATTTAATTGAATTTAGCAGCTTTTTAAATGAAGAAACTCTTTTGCCTTAT
>JAAYJM010000001.1 GCA_012522895.1 Ignavibacteria bacterium | reverse complement strand
TCGAATGAAGTCATCAGTAAGGTATGAAATCACAACTCAGCGAACCCTTTTTGTTGAATTTTGCCAGCCTTAATATCAGATTTTACTTTTGCTGCTATTTTGGATAATTGAGATTGCGACTCCTTGAATTGCTTATCCCAAAGCTCATCGTCTTTTATTTCTTCTAAAATAATATTCCCAATAGCGTCTTGCTTGTCTGGCGTTAAGGCAACTACTTGCTCCCAAGCTTTTTCTAAAGTTTCGGTCATAATTATATTTTCTAATTAAAACAATAATTTTCTATTACTTACAAGACGTTTTAATTTTTCATTTGTTTTTTTGTCAGAACCGTGATTACTCAGATTTGCTTGATTTCAGAATTATTATTAGAAGTAAACACAGGACAGCTCTGTCTCCCCCGCTGGCGGGGGCAGGGGGTGGAAAAGGTGTTTTGCATGAAAAATATTCCGTAGGAATTAAATTATTGTAGAAAATAAATCAGCAAACCCAATTTATCCCGCTAGGGATTAAATTATTTATTTCGTTTTTATAATATAATCCCTGTCGGGATATTGACGCAGATGTGCCACACCTTGAAGGTGTGGCACATTTGGGGATCTTTCAATTCTACCTCCTTCCAAAATTGAATTTTGGAAGGAAATTTTCTTCCCAAGTTAAACTTGGGAAGGAGATAAACTGCGATGCAACAAGGGGTTGCAACCCCTTGCTGAAAGCTTGATCAATACAAATAAAGGTAATCAACCCACGGGTTAACCCGTGGGTTGATGCCGCACTGCCCCTTGTTTCAGTGTCGCAGCGTCTTTCTATCTCCCCCTTTGAAAAAGGGGGACGGGGGGATTTCTTTTCTGGATTCCTCGCTGCGCTCGGAATGACAAAGAAAAAAAATCAAGTAATCCTAAAATCCTTTTAATCACGGTTCAGACAATATTTCACCTCAATATTACAAAGCTCTTTGTTATTCTATCTGCTTGATTTATGAAAGAGCAATGGTATAAACCATTTGGGAAATCTGCTGTCGAAATTGTGATTTTGCTATTTCCTATTATTTTGGCTTGCTCAATCCGTTTTACTTCCATTCCAAGAGAATTGAAAATAGAGATTGAGTATATACTTTGATTTTCTGGAATGGAAAGAGTTATTTCATTTTGAGCGGGATTGGGGAAGATTTGGAAATCTATTTGCGAAAGATTTTCAGAAACGTTAACTATTCCGAAATCTGAGAGTTTTGCTTTATAAACAGCTGCTCCATCAGTTCCAGCATATATTAGAGAATCATCAGACGTAATACTGGTTATAGAAAAGTCAAGTAAACCGGAGCTTATATCAGTCCAACTATCGCCATTATCTGATGACAAAAAAATGCCAGAATTTTTTGTTCCTGCAAATATATAGTTTTTATAAACATAAATGGCATTTATCACTGAATCTTTTAAACCAGTATTCGCTTCTCTCCAAGTATTTCCATTATCAGACGTTGTGAATATACCTTTTCCTGATGTCCCAACAAACAAATTATCATCACAAAAAGCTATACTTAAAATGTTTTTTTTAACTAAACCTTCAGAAACGTTATTCCAAGATATACCATTATTTGAAGTATAGAAGCATCCATAATTTGTCCCGGCAAATATCATTGCTGTCTTAAACGCTAATTTGATTTTTCCTGCATACGAGGGGAATCCAGAACTTGTTGGGTTAATTAAAGACCAGCTTTCACCTTGATTTGAAGAAACGTATAATTCGCCAATAGATGTGCTATAATAAATATTATTTTCATGTTTTTTCAAATTAGATGTTGTTAAATCGCTTATACCAGAATTTGACTCAGCCCAATTTTCGCCATTGTCTTTGGACATTAATATTCCGCTTTGTTTTGTGCCAATTAATATTCTATCATTTTCTTTTATTATCCCTCTAACTTCTATTAATTTATCTAAATCAGTATTGAGACATTTCCAGGTCTCTCCATAATCAGAAGATTGAAATACTCCATTGTTAGTTCCGGCAAATAAATAGTTATTATTTTCGTATAAACTAATAACATTTATAGATGCTAAACCGGAATGGCAAGCAGTCCAGTTTTCACCCTTATCTGCAGATGAGAATAAACCACAACTAGTTCCGGCAAATAGTTTCGTTCCATCAAAATCTAAGCAAAAAATATTATTATTTTCATATAGTGGTTTAGTTAAATCAGAACTCATTTCAGACCAGCTTTCACCATCATTTGTAGATAAAAACACTCCTTTATTAAAAGTTCCAGCGTAAATATCGTTTTCTACAGTAATTATACTATTAACTGCCAGACATGTGAGCCCGTTGTTAATTTCAGACCAGCTTTCACCTTTGTTAGTTGAGCAAAAAATACCACTTGCCATTGTTCCTACATATATATTTGAATTTTTAAATGCAAAGCAAGATACTAAGCTAATATTTGCAGGAGTAGAAAGCTTTGTCCAATTTTCGCCTTGGTCAGTAGAAAAATACAAGTCCTTCATATAGGAAGCAAAAATACTTTGATCATTAATACACAAGTTAAGCACGAGTTTATCTTCCACATCTTTGTTAACTTCGGTCCAACTTTCACCGCAATCTGTTGATTTAAATATGCCAAGAGTTGTTCCAACAAAAAGACTTTGCCCAGAACCTGCAATACTCCAAATAGTATAATACTTGAAATGTGTATCTAAAACCCAGCTATCACCATTGTCTGATGATTTGAATAATCCCGTATTACAACTAGCAAAAACATAAGAATCCCAAATTGCAACGCTTATTATGTCTAATGTTGTTAAACCATTATTGACGGAAACCCAGCTATTTCCATTATCAGTTGACCTGAAAATACCAATATTTGTTCCAACAAACATATTATTACCATTAATTGCTATTGATTTTGTATTTAAACCATGCATCTGTTGATACCAGTAATCTGAAGCAATTAAGTTATTGGATATTATAAATAATATAAAAATAAAAAACAATTTTTTCATAAAATCACCTTAGTTTTAAATTTGAAATCAATTTTTTAAAAATAAAAAAGAGCTAAATTTAACTATTATTTTGATTCTCTTGATTTAAAAGAGTTATTTGTTCAGATGCAGGATTTGTATAAGTATTATAATTTATTCAATTTACACTTTACTTCCTATTAAATCGTTTGGGTTTTAAAAAGCCAAAGCCACAAAAAACAGATAAAATTTTTATTAAAAAATGAATTTTTGTGTAAAAGGCCTAAAAGCCTACCATTAGCAATTTATGATCGAAACTTTTACCAGCTTTAACAGTTACAACATAAGTTCCTTTTGGCAACTCTCCAACTGCAAATGAAAGTTTAGCTCTCATATTCCTACTATCATAATCTATTTTGCATTCTACATCTTTTATTTTCGTTCCTAAAATATCATAAATACAAACTTGCATTTGATTCACAATATCATAATTTACAAATAAATCAAGTGTTGTTTGCTGATCTGCCGGATTTGGATATATATTAAGTATATGAATATCTGGCATACCTTGTGTGTTTGAATTAATCTGCTCTTTTAATCCAGTTGAACCATCGGGGTCAAATATGTAAAAACCGTAACTGTAACCAGCGCCATTATATCCAGCAGACCATAATTTTCCATCTTTTTGAATTTCTAACAACACCTTATAGCACCATTCATCTTGAGCAGTTGCAAACATAGGAACATCATATTTTGTCCAAACCCTATTACTGTCTAATTTATAAAGATAATTCGACAAATAACCTGTAAGCCAAATATTATCGGAACTATCACGACGCAGCCAATATAAATACAGCTCAGCACCTTTACTTGTGTAACGTTCTATATCAAAAACATATTGATCTGTAGTTAGTTCTTCTCCATCATACTTAAATAGGATTAAGCTGTTGTTTGTTGCATAAAAATTATTCTTTGAATCTATTGCAAATTCTGAGAAATAGCCGTAACCTCCTTCTGCATCCCAAGTGCTAAATTTTTTCTCTACCTTCCCATCTTTAACTATATAGCAAGTATCACCGTTCACAACCCAAACTCTATTTAAATTATCAAAGTCGAAATTGCATTTAGAGGTAAAAGTATACTTATTTGTAGAAATAAAAACAGACTCAAATCTATCGTTTACGTATTTACTTAGTATTTGATGCTCTTTTATATAAACAGAATCTTTTATCTTTATTCTTGTATGCAAAAACATCCATATATCGCCATTTTTGTCTTCTTTGATTGTGTAAATTGTGGGATGATTAGCCACTGGATAAATATAACTATAATCATTATATTCTTTTACAAATATTTTATTAAAGATAAATGCTGAATCTTTTGTTACTTTAAAAGCATCAGTAACTTTTTGAAATTGGCGGGGAACTTGGAACCACATATTTCCTTTTGAATCATAAAATAGATTTTCTATTACTGATTCTTTGTAAATATTGTATAATGAGTCATTTTTTAAGCATTTCCAAAAATCCTTCTTTAAAGTGTGATGCCATTCCTTAGTTATTTGGTTGTAAATCATAAGGAGTGTATCAGATTGAAATCTTATATAAATTGTAGAATCGCCTTTTATTGTAAGATCCAAAATATTTAGATGTCCATAGCTTTCATTTTTGTAATCGTACTGAAGAATGTCCTCTTTATATAAAAGTTCCCAGCTTTGAGAAAAAAGCTCGCCCGAAAGTATTATTAGAAAAAGTAAAACTAATTTTTTCATAAAAGCCTCTTTCGAAGTATTTTTAATAATTAATTTGCTTAAAATTAGAATTTTCTTTTTAAAAAAACAAGAGAAATTATTTGAAAAGCAATATTTTTTTGAATCGTGATTAAAAGGATTAAAGTATTTCTTGATTTCCCATGCTGTTTCTCCTTCCCAAGCTCAGCTTGGGAAGTAGCTCAAAACAGCAGATGGACTCCAGCTCGAAAATGGCGTCCATATACGTAAAAAAACAAGGCATTTACGCCACCCTAATAGACATAAAAATGCACAAATCAAGAAAATCTCACACTCCTATTTGATGATATCTGAATATGCTGAAAATCAATAATTATTTGCCGTTTTTCTTTTCACAATGTAACAAAATCACCGCAATTAATTATATATCAATAATTTGAATTTTTTTTGTTGTTTATTAAAAATAATTCATAATTTTGTATTATAGTGTGTTGCTATAATTAAGGAAAAATAATGCACGATCAAAATATTGTAGAAGCTCTGAGACCGGTATTGAAGCATAAAGTCAAAGAAAATACAGAAGAAGACATAATGCTATGCTATCAATGCGGAAAATGCTCGGCAGGCTGCCCTTTAATTGACGAGATGGATATTGCGCCAAACCAGATTTTAAGGATGCTGCAAACCGAGATACCAGAGTTAGAAGAAAAAGTATTAAAATCATTAGCTATATGGCTGTGTTTAGCATGCGAGCAATGCTATTCACGTTGCCCAAAAGATGTGGATTTGCCAAAAATTATGGATTATTTACGCGCTGAATCTATTCGCCGCGATTTAGTTAATCCAAAAGCAAAAGAAATTTTGGCTTTTCACAAGTCTTTTCTCGATTCTGTTCGACTTACTGGGAAATTATATGAAATTGGTCTCATAGCAGGCTATAAAATGCGCACTATGCACTTATTGCAAGATGTCAATGTTGCTCCTACTATGTATTTCAATGGAAAGTTGAACCTTTTCCCATCGCAAGTAAAAAATAAAAAAGCAATAAAAAGAATTTTTGAGAAAGCCTTAAGAGAGGAGGAGAATAAATGATAAAAATCGCTTATTTTCCCGGATGCTCTCTTGAAGGAAGCTCGAAGGAATATAATGAATCGCTTCTTGCTGTTAGCAAAGAATTCGAGATTCAATTAGAAGAAGTTCACGATTGGAACTGCTGTGGCGCAACTGCCGCCCATAACTTAAATAAAGTCCTTTCGATTTCGCTCCCAGCGAGAACGCTTGCCCTTGCTGAAAAGCAGGGTTTTAGTGAAATTTTAGTGCCTTGTGCTGCTTGTTATAGCCGCTTGCTCACAGCATATAATGAGCTAAACAAAGACGCAGCCTTGCTTGAAAAAGTAAAAGAGATTTTAGAAATTGATTTTTCTGCAAAAGTAAAACCTTTTACGGTAATTGATTTTATTCAAAAACATATTCAGCCCAAGCTAAAAGAGAAAGTCAAAAAACCGCTCAATGCGAAAATTGCTTGCTATTATGGCTGTCTGCTGGTCCGTCCTCCAAAATTGGTTGAGGTAGAGCGCTATGAAGACCCTTTGATGATGGAAAGCATTGTGAAAGAGTTAGGCGCAACTCCGCTCGACTGGGCATTTAAGACAGAATGCTGCGGGGCAGGGCTTTCTGTTTCAAGGACAAGCACGGTGGGTAAATTATGCTCGAAAATTCTTGATGATGCTCTAAGCCGTGGAGCAACTATGTTTGCTGTAGCTTGCCCAATGTGTCAATCCAATTTGGATATGAGAAGAAGGAATGCAAACGTTTTTTTAAACGAAAAAGCTGATGCTCCAGTGCTTTTTATTACTCAGCTAATTGGACTTGCCCTTGGTTTGGACAAAAAGGAATTGGGCTTGCAAAGGCATTTCGTTCCTTTTAATTTAGAAATATTTGACAAGCCAATTCCAAAAGAAACGCTTGGAAAAAGTAAGAAAGTGGAGGAGGTATAGCTTATGTCAAGAATAGGTGTTTTTATTTGTCATTGCGGAGAAAATATCGGCGGAACCGTTGATTGTGAAAAAGTTGCTGAAACAGCAGCTAAATATCCCGGTGTTGCTTATAGTGTCGATTATAAATATATGTGCTCCGACCCAGGTCAGAATATGATTAAAGACGCAATTAAAGAGCATAAGCTCACTGGCGTTGTTGTAGCTGCTTGCTCTCCCCGAATGCACGAGCCAACGTTCCGCAAAGCTGTAAGCGAAGCTGGAATAAATCCCTTCCTTTGCGAAATGGCAAATCTTCGTGAGCATTGCTCTTGGGTGCATTTAAAAGACGATTCGACAACAGAAAAAGCAGAAGAGCTAGTTAAAGTTCTTGTAGAAAAAGTAAAGCGGAACCAGCCCTTAGAGCCTATTAAAGTGCCGGTTACGAAAACGGCGCTTGTCCTTGGCGGTGGAATTGCTGGCATTCAAGCTGCTTTAGACATTGCCAACAGCGGGCATAAGGTCATTATGATCGAAAAAAGTCCTTCCATTGGTGGGCACATGTCCCAGCTTTCCGAAACTTTTCCAACCCTTGATTGCTCTCAATGTATTTTAACGCCCCGTATGGTGGAGGTCGCTCAGCATCCTAATATTACTTTATATACTTATGCTGAACTCGTTGGGCTTGATGGCTTTATTGGAAATTTCCAAGCGAGCATAAAATTGAAAGCAAAAAGCATCGACCACGATATTTGCAATGGCTGCGGCGATTGTATTGCTAAATGTCCAATTAAAAAAATTCCAGATGAATTTAATGCTGGACTTGGGACAAGGACTGCTGTCTATGTTCCATTCCCTCAAGCAGTTCCAAATAAACCGGTAATAGACCGTGAGAATTGCACTTATTTCACAAGAGATGGAAAATGCGGACTGTGCGCCAAAGTTTGCACAAAAGGCGCGATTGATTATAGCCAAAAAGATGAAATAATTACTATTGACGTTGGGGCAGTTGTTGTTGCCACTGGCTTTGACATTAAGGGAACTGACTTTTTTCCAGAATATGGCTATGGAAGATATAAAGATGTAATTACGGGCTTGCAATTTGAACGTCTTGCCTCTGCTTCGGGACCAACGCTTGGTGAAATCAAGCGTCCTTCCGATGGCAAAGTTCCTCAAAATATTGTGTTTATTGCTTGCGCCGGAAGTCGAGACCCTGCAAAAGGAATTGAGTATTGCTCGAAAATTTGCTGTATGTATACGGCAAAACATGCTATGCTCTATAAACACAAGGTCCATCAGGGAAAAGCAAGCGTCTTTTATATGGATATTCGGGCTGGCGGGAAAATGTATGAAGAATTTGTCCGCCGGGCAATCGAAGAAGATGATGTAAATTATATTCGCGGACGCGTTTCCAGAATTTACGAGAAAAATGGCAAACTGATTGTGAAAGGCGTGGACACGCTTTTAGATGCTTATCCAGTTGAAATAGAAGCTGATATGGTTGTGCTTGCAACAGCGGGCATTGCAAACGAAGGAAGCGAGGAGCTTGCCCAAAGTTTGCATATTAGCTATGACCAGCATAATTTCTTTGCCGAGGCTCATCCAAAATTAAAGCCAGTAGAAACAAACACAGCTGGGATTATGCTTGCTGGAGCTTGCCAATCTCCAAAAGATATTCCGGACAGCGTTTCCCAAGCATCTGGGGCGGCAGTAAAAGTTGCGGCTCTCTTTTCAAAAGATGAGCTGACCCGCGATCCGCTTATTGCTTATGTGAATAGATGCGGACCGCCAACTTATTCAACTTGCGTTGGCTGTTTCCTCTGTGTCTCGGTCTGTCCTTATCTTGCTATTGAAAAAGAACAAATTAAAGATAGAAACGGCAACTTAATTAAAGAAGTAGCAAAAATCAACCCGGGCTTATGTCAGGGCTGTGGAACATGTGTTGCTCTCTGCCGCTCGAAATCTATTGATATATATGGCTATTCGCACTCTCAGGTCTTTGCAGAGGTGATGGCTTTATTTAATGAGAGGAGTTTGGAAAATGTCTAATTTCGAACCTAAAATAATTGCTTTTGTGTGCAACTGGTGCACTTATGCTGGCGCCGATTTGGCTGGAACAAGCCGAATAAAATACGCCCCAAACGTGAGAATAGTGCGTTTCCCTTGCACCGGCAGAATTGATTTTATGCTACTACTTAAAGCCCTTCAAACTGGCGCCGATGGGATTATCGTTTCAGGCTGCCACCCTGCTGATTGCCACTACACTGCTGGAAATTATCACGCAAGGAGGAGGTGGATAATTTTTAAATCATTATTGGATTTTGTGGGCTTCGACACAGGCAGAATCACTTTTTCTTGGGTTTCGGCTGCTGAAGGAGCAAAATGGGCTCAGATCGTAAATGAAACAGTTGATAAAATAAGGGATCTTGGTCCTTATACTGATTATTCAAATTTGAATAAACTTGGTGTGGGAACTATTACGGAGGTGCTGAATGCAAGAACTGCATAATAAAATTAAATCCATACTCGAAAACGGCTCTGCGTCTCTTTTCATCGCTTATCAAAAAAGCCGCGAAGGAAAAATTACTCCAACTTTTATTACAAAGCCAGAGCAAAGCCAGAAGGCATATTTTGGAGATGATTGCAAGCAAAACCTTGCTGTTTATATACATAAACAAGAAGTGAAAAATTTCGGCAAAGTTGGTATTTTTGCAAATATTTATACTCTAAAATCGCTTTTGCAGATTTATGCAGAAAATCAAATTCGAGATGATTACCTGAAAGTTGTAACAATAAATCCAAATGGCGCCATTGTTGAATTTGCTAATTTTATGGAAATTGAAAATTATGTAAATGAGAACAAGCCCGCTCCGAACCCTGAAGATATGGAACGCGTTGAAAAACTTTCTAATTTAAGTAGGGAAGAGCGTTGGGATTATTGGTTGAACGAGCTTTCGACCTGCATAAAATGTTACGCCTGCCGAGCTGCCTGCCCAATGTGTTATTGCACAAAATGCACCGTGGATTGTAATCAACCGCAGTGGATTTCGACACCCTCACATTCACTTGGAAATATTGAGTGGCATATAATGAGAGCAATGCACTTGGCTGGACGCTGCGTAGAATGCAATGAATGCGCAAGGGTTTGCCCAATGGACATACCCCTTAATTTACTTACAGTTAAGCTAAACGACACTGCCAATATTGAATTTGGGCAGCAAGCTGGTTTGAAAGGGGAATTGGATTACGCCCTTTCTACTTTCAAAGTTGATGATAAAGAAAATTTTATAAGGTAGAAATATGAACTATAAAACATTGAATACAAATAAGTTGCCAGAGTTTTTTGAAAAAATAAAAAAAACTGGAAAAACCGTTTTAGCTCCAAGGAAAAAGGGAAATAAAACTTTCTTTGCAACTTTCGACTCATTTGATCAAATAAATTTTGACTACGTGCAAACAGCTCTTTCGCCAAAGTCAGTGCTTTTTCCAAGAGTAGAAGAATTGTTTACATATAAAAATGATGATGGAACTTACTCAGTTAAAGAGCCAGAGCTGAAAAATGAAGTGGTTGTTTTTGGGATGCGTCCCTGCGATGGGGTTGCTTTGGATTACCTTTGCGATTTTTTTCTCAATGAAAATCCAGATAAATTGCTTCAAGACCGCAAAAATAATACTACCTTCATTAGCCTTGCTTGCAAAAGTTTTGATAATGACTGCTTTTGCACATCAGTTGGCTCAAGTCCAGCGGAAACCTTGGGGAGCGACCTTTGTTTTACCGATATGGGAAACGGCTCTTACTACGTTGAAGTTGTTACAGATAAGGGACAAAAATTAGTTGATGCTTTCCCAGATTTATTTGCCGATACGAAAGAAATAAATAAAGTAGAACAGCTTGCCCAAGTGCCAGTTCGCTTTGAGCTGAAAAATTTAGTTCCCAAAATTCCAACGGTTTTTGAAACGAATATTTGGCTCGACCAATCGCTTGCTTGCATTGGCTGCGGTGCTTGTGCTTACGTTTGTCCCACCTGCTCTTGCTTTGACGTCCAAGACGAGTGCAATCCAAAAGCGGGGACGCGGCTTCGTTGCTGGGATTCTTGCGCTTTTGGTCAATTTACGCTTCACGCATCGGGACACAATCCGCGTGAGGTTCAGAGCAATCGCTGGCGTAATAGAGTTATGCACAAATTTAACTATTCAGTTCAAAATATGAACACTATAAGTTGCGTTGGCTGTGGCAGATGCATTAGGGTTTGCCCAGCTGGAATGAGCATTATCGAACATCTTATTTCTGTTGAGGAGGCATAAATGGAGGCAAAAAATGTATATATTCCATATCAAATGAAAATTGAAAAAGTTACTTACGAAGCGCCCCAAATCAAGACTTTTAAGCTAAAATTCATTAACCCAGAGGACGAGGCAAAGTTTTCCTTTAAGGCAGGGCAGTTCGGACTTTATTCAGTTTTTGGTGAAGGCGAAAGCACTTTTTGTATCGCATCTTCCCCAACACGCAAGGGCTATATTGAATGCACTTTCCGCGAGGTCGGACGCGTTACCACTGCTCTTGCAAATTGCGAAGAAGGTGATACAATTGGTTTCCGCGGTCCTTATGGCAATACTTTTCCAATGGAAAGCTGGTTCGGAAAAAATCTAATTTTCATCACTGGCGGGATTGCACTTCCCCCGCTCCGTTGCGTTATTTGGAATGCCTTGGATTGGCGTGATAAATTTAAAGATATTATCGTGATTTACGGTGCAAGAACGGCTGAGGATTTAGTTTATAAGCACGAGCTTGCTGAATGGGAAAGCCGTAGCGATATAGACTTGATACAAACCGTTGACCCGGGCGGCGAAACTCCCGATTGGAAAGGCGAAGTAGGTTTCGTTCCAGCCATTTTAGAAAAGAATCCTCCCTCGAGCGAAAACACTATTGCAATCGTTTGTGGTCCGCCGATTATGATAAAACTCACCTTGCCAATTTTAATGAAGCTTGGCTTTCCCAACGAATCCATTTTCACTACGCTTGAAAACCGTATGAAGTGCGGTGTTGGAAAATGCGGACATTGTATGGTTGGCAACAACTACGTATGCAAAGACGGTCCCGTCTACCGCTACGATGAATTATTAAAGCTACCGCTGGAGTATTAATTTTTGTAATGCTCCACCCTCGTGTGGAGCTTTTTTTTCAAAAATTTCATTATGCTTAATTAAAAAAGAGTGATACTAAATAAAGCTTGTATTTTCAATATTTATGAAAGAATACATTTCCAAAAAGGAAAAAATAAATAAATCAACAGTTGATAATAGTAACGCTGATATAATTTTTACTGAAATTAAAGAATTAATTGAAGATGCAAAAAGAAATATTGCTACAACTATCAACTCAGCATTGGCTTTACTTTATTGGAAAGTTGGAAGAATTATAAATGAAGAAATATTGAAATCTACAAGAGCTGATTATGGCAAGCAAATTATTGCTACACTGTCGCAACAGTTGAGCGTTAATTATGGGAATGGATTTAGCTATTCCAACTTAACAAGAATGATTAAATTCGTCGAATCATTTCCTGACTATAAAATTGTTGCTACACTGTCGCAACAATTGAGTTGGTCTCATTTTAAAGAACTATTACCGCTAAAGAAAGAAGTCAATATGAAGAATTTATCTGCTAAACTTAATACTGATGACGAAATGCGTCCGGAATATGATTTTACTGACTCGGTTCCTAATAAATACGCAAGTATTTTAAAACGACAGGGCTATTTAGTAAGAATTGAACCTGAAGTATATAAATTCTTTGATAATGATGAAAAAGTGAACCAAGCATTAAAAGCAATAATTAGTATAATGCCGAGAAAAAAAGATAGGAATAAAAGAGCTCAAAATAAAACCCCTACTAATGTTTAATTGTATAGATATAAAGAGAATTTAAACTCTATTAATAATGACTTGAAAAAATATAATAGCCACTCTCAAAAAGGGTGGCTTTTTTTAAGGAGAAAAATAAACGTTATTGTAGAAATATTTCTTTGTAAATAATATTTAATTTCTTATTTTACAATAAGAAGTATATTTAGAAATTTAAAATAAAGAAGGTTTTAAATTATTACTAAAAAAGAACATATTGAATTTTGGCTAAATAATTCAGAGTTAGATTGGAAGCGGGCAATACGATGCATTAATGACAAGGATTATGTGTTTTGTCTTTTTTGTGTTCATTTGTCAATGGAAAAAATTGTTAAGGCGATTTGGGTCAAAAATAATAAAGAAGATTATCCGCCACGATTACATAATTTAGTCAGAATTCTTGAACAAACCACAGTTAAGCTGAACGATGATGTTTTAATTTTCCTGAATGATTTAAACCGATTTCAGTTAGAGGGGAGGTATCCCGACTACAGAGGAATTATATATAAAGAATGCAATTTTGAATTTACAAAAAAAATATTAGAAAAAGCAAATGAGGTTAAAATATGCTTACTCAAGCATCTGCAATAGATACAATTAAAAAGTTCATTTCCGCCTGCAATCAAAAAATATCCTTTTTAAAAAAGTAATTCTTTTTGGCTCTGCACTCAAGGGCAATGCAAATGAATTTTCCGATATTGATGTAGCGTTAATATCCAATCAATTTTCTGGCAATACATTTGCTGATTGGCACTTGCTTTCTCCAATTATAATTAAATTTTCTCGAATTGAGCCGCATACTTTCACTGCACAATATTTTGAAGAGGGCGACCCGTTTATTGACGAGATTAAGAAAACTGGTTTGGAAATTCAACTTTAAATTCTATTAATATTGTATTTT
>JAAYJM010000062.1 GCA_012522895.1 Ignavibacteria bacterium | reverse complement strand
TCCGAAAATAATAAAAACAGTTGACAGTTGCTATTTGACCGTTGGAAATTGTACAGCCCCAAGAAATTTATTTACTATTAAAAAATATAATAGAAATTTTGAATTAATGTGGGAAAAAACTTATGATAATAATGGTAATGAAATAGCTATGGACGGTTGTATTGATGAAGACGGTGGGATTCTTATAATTGGTTGCTCTCAATTAAATCGACCTTATAAAACTGTTGTTTTGAAATTAGACAAAGAAGGAAATCAGTTATGGCATAAAACATTTGGTGGTATTGGCGGAACAGTAATTAGCACCAAAGATAAAAACAATTTATTTATAATAGATTATGCAGATAAACATCAAATTATTTTAATAAAATTAAATGAAAAGGGTAATGATGTTTGGCAAAAAAGTGTAGGAGAAAATGTATATCCCAAAAATTCAATGCTTTTAAACAACAATAATATTCTTATTTCTGGATATAAAGGAAATAAAGATAATAGTATAAAGTACAATCCTTATTTAGTAAAAGTTGACAGCTCTGGAAATAAGATATGGGAGTATATTGGGGATAGTCCAAATTCTTGCTACTACTCCATTTGTAGTATTTCCGATACTCTCTTTGCTGCTAGCGGCAATTTCGACAATCAATTAGGAGTGGACATAATAAACAACCATGGCGAACTTGTTAATTCTGTTCGCTTTCCAGAAAGAAATGGAGTTATTAATTCTATTATTACCACAAAAGACAACAACCTCTTCTTAACTGGCTCAATCACTCCACCATATAAACTTAGCCAGCTCTACACCCTTTTGCTAAAACATCCTTACATAATTACAAGCGTTGAAGACGAGCCAACTGAAAATATTGCAAATCCAGAGCAGCCATTTAGTATTTTCCCAAACCCAACAAACTCCACTGCCACATTGCAATATACAATCGACACTCCAACAATGGTGAAAATTGAACTTGTTGATTTTATGGGAATGAAAGTAAGCGAACTTGAAAACGCATTCAAAGAAGCAGGCAATTACAGCACATTTATCAATTTCGAGGGGCTAACAATCGCAAAAGGAATGTATTTTGTAAGATTTATTGCAAATGGAAATGTTTTTGTTAGCAAAATAATATTTTGTTAGTATTAAATTATGGATTGTCATATTAGCGGATCGGGGATTGTTTTCTCCTTCCAAAATTCAATTTTGCAAGGAGGAGAAAAAAGCAGAACAGCATTGTGTCCCCCGCTGGCGGGGGAAGGGGGTGGATATTGCTAAGTTATTCTGAACGTAGTGAAGGATGACGCTGCTACACTGAAACAAGGGGTTGCATTGGCATTTACAGAGATAAGATAGACTACACCTCAAAGGTGGAGTCCATCTGAAAAACCAAGCAAATCAAGTTCAGACAGCTAAGTAATCCTGTTTTAAAATATATTTCTAAAATATTAGCCCACTTGTAAATTTTTTCGTAATTTTATGTTTAAACAATAAACTATAATATATTATTTAAAAAATAAATGCCTTTTAATGAATTAATAAGCGAGGAAATTTATAAATTCGATTTAACTAATTTGAAAGAATTAGACCAAATGAAGTTGTTGGATAGATACGATTGTAAATATGTTTTTCCTTCAAGTATATTGCCAAAACTACTAAAAGAACTTAAAAATGAATATAATGCTTTGAGCATAAATAACACTCGCTGTTTGCAGTATAGCAATCTATATTATGATAGCCCCGATTATGCTCTACACCGCATGCACGTTAACGGAAGAAAACCGCGATTTAAAGTTCGTAAAAGAAATTATAGAGTTTCAAACGAAGTTTTTTTTGAGCTAAAAAAGAAAAACAATAAAAGCAAAACTGAGAAATTTCGCTTTCCAGTTTCCAATGAAGATGGACAATTAACGGAAAAAGAAATGAACTTTTTGAAAAAACATGATGTAAAATTACTCGATTTATTTCCTTCAATTAAAACGATTTACAAAAGAATTACTTTAGCAAATAAAAATTTACCTGAAAAAATAACCATAGATTTTAATCTTGAGTTCCAAAGCAGTTTCGCAACAAAAAGTATTGATGGATTAATAATAGCTGAAACAAAAAATTTACGTAGCGTCCATAGAACTTTTTTTAAAAGTTTAATGAAAGAAAATAAGATAGAGCCATACAGAATAAGCAAATACTGCGCCGGAGCAATATATACCATTCCCGATATAAAATATAATAGATATAAGCCAAAAATATTATTAATAAATAAAATTTGTAAAAATGCCAGTGGAATCGATAGTAGGATATAATTTGAATTTAGGCAGAACCGTCGAGTTTTTTATCAGTTTTGTCTTAAACTCTTTAGTAATATTCATTATTGCAAAATACCTTTACTTCCGCATTAGGCGGAATAAAGATTACCTTTTCACCCTTTCAATGTTCAATATAATCATTTTTTTCATCTGCTATTTTTTGAGCAGTATTGAATTAAGTTTGGGATTTGCGTTCGGAATTTTTGCAATATTCTCTATTTTGCGCTATAGAACTGAAACAGTTCCAATTAAAGAGATGACCTATATGTTCATTGCGATAAGCGTTGCAATCATCAATGCTATTGCAAGTGCATCTGTGGTGCTGATTGAAATGATTTTTACAAACGCAGCAATACTCGGGCTTACTTATATACTTGAAAAAGCTTGGATTAAAAACGAAAAGAAGCAAAAAATCATTTATGAAAAAATTGAGCTTATTAAACCAGAAAGGCACGAGGAGTTATTGAAAGACATTCAAGAAAGAACGGGATTAAAAGTTAACAGATATGAGATTGATAAAATTGATTTTATGCGTGATAGCGCTCATATTTATATTTTTCACTACGATTAAATTTACTTTTTTATGCAAAGAAAACTCTTTTTGCTATTTTTCCTAATGCTCTTTTGCTTTGCGTCTTTTGATGCAAAATCGCAAAAAATAAAGTCGAATGATTTGCAGCTTTGGTCGGCTTTCGACTTAAAATATAAGATTATCAACGATTTGTCTTTTCTGTTTTCAGAGGAGATGAGGTTCGATGAAAACATAGACCAATTTAACTGCAATCTTATTGATTTGGGTTTCCAATATAAATTTACCAGCTATCTACGGGCATCTGCCGTTTATCGCTTTAAATCAAAACGCGACAAAACTAATGAAAGCATTTACATTGTTGCTGCTACCGCGAGTTTCGATATAAAGAATTTTGCCTTCAGCCACAGGACAAGATGGGAAAACGAGCCTTATAAAGAAAATGAAAAGGAAAATAATTTAAGAAATCGTTTTGGAGTTAAATATAAAATAAAAAATTTTCCGATTACCCCTTATACTTCCGCCGAGGTTTATTATCGCTTTCTCTATGACAAAGGGGACAGATTCAATAGATATAAGCTTAGAATCGGTATTGAATATGAGCCAATAAAAAAGCAGAAAATTGAACTCGATTATACTTATGATAGCGAATTTAATATGAATAAAATTGACATTAAAAGAATAATCGGAGTTACTTATTCGATTAGCATTTAGTTTTTTTTTTATTTCATTATTAATTTGTATATTAGAGAAACGTTAAAATTTGCATAACTGTTTTTCAATAAATATTCAACAGAAATGCAAAGAAGTTTTGTAAAAACGCCAATTATTTTACAATTTCAAATGATTTAAAGGAATTAATAATGAAAAATATAATACAAGTCGTCACCGGATTTATGCTTGCTCTAATTCTGCTTTTGTCTTCTTGTTCAGAAAAATCCGAAACTGAACCTATTGATGATTATAAAGCACTTGCGCCAGCTCATTTTCCACCAGTTCCATTTCCAGATGACAATCCATATAGCGCTGCGAAAGCTGAGCTTGGCCGTTATTTGTTCTATGACCCCTTGTTATCAAAAGATGGTTCTATAGCGTCTTGCTCTCATTGCATGCAACAGGAGGCAAGCTTTGCAAACAATAAAGACCTACCATCTGGCTTTGGGGGACAGTTAGAAAGCAGGAACACAATGCCGCTTCATAATGTTGCTTACCGGGAAAATCTAATGTGGGATGGACGCGGAACAAGGGTTGAAAGCAATGCTTACCGCAGCATTTTTCTTCCTTACATTTTTGGAGCTGATACAAACGTTGTAAACGAAAGCCTTAAAAACCACAGTTTTTATCCAGAAATGTTCAAAAAAGCATTTGGTGAAAACACAGTTCCATCTTCCTATCTTGCTTCTTTGGCTATGGCAACTTTTGCAAGAACTTTAGTTTCTGGAAACTCGCGCTACGATAAATATATTAATGGAAATAAAAGCGCTTTAAACGAATCAGAAATAAGAGGAATGGAATTATTTTTTAGTGATAGAACCAGTTGCTCTGAGTGCCACTCTGGCATTATGTTTACCGATGGCGATTATCACAATACCGGCACTACTTCCCATTATTTCGACAAAGGAAGATATAACGTTACAAATAATTGGGAGGACAAAGGAAAGTTTATCACCCCCACTTTAAGAAATGTTGAGGTTACATATCCTTATCTTCATACAGGCGAATATTGGACATTGGAAGAAGTGATTAACAATTATAATCTCGGCGGACACGAGTGGTTCAATAAAGACACATTAATTCGTCCACTTAATCTTAACGCAAGCGAAAGAGCCGATTTAGTTAATTTCTTGAAAAGTTTAACTGATAGAGAGTTTTTAAATAGTAAAAAAATTAGCAATCCTTTTAAATAATAATAAAGGATTTTTAGCTTTTTCATCTTTCTTTAAAAGCATATATTTTCAAATAGCGGAAATATTTCAGATATTTCCGCTATTTGCATTTAATGAAAAAGTAGCTGTCTATTGTGTATGCTGTCCTTAAAACTATAAAATAAGCACCTTGGCTTAAATAATCAGTATTGTAAAGATATGAGTATCTTCCAGTTTTGTGATTGCTCCAAGAAAAAAAGTTTTTTACTGAATTTCCGTAAACATCATATAAATCAAGATTAATGTATGAATTATCGTTTATTTCATAATTAATTGCAATATCTCCACTTTGAACGGGATTAGGAACTACTGAGGAAATTATAGTTTTGCGTGGAAGCGGCTCAAAAGAGCCATCGGCAATTTTAGCATCAATGGCAGTTCTTCGGATAATGCTGTCTTTTTTTCTAAGCTCCTCGAGGCTATTTCCACAAAAAATTGAGAATGCCACACTCGCACTATCTCCTATATTCAATTTTATTGGTCCAGCTCCGATTACCATAGAAATATCAGTAACGTTTGTTTTCTTTCGCGTAATCCCTTCGCTGAGCATAAACCATTTTTCATAATTAGAAAAGCCATCGTAAATACCTGGATTGCCAAGCCCTTTTCCGTCATTATCTATTGCAAAATAGCTTAAATTGTATGAAGAAAGCATATTCACTCCCACCCAGGGGAGCGTGTCTATTTCAATATTTCTCGCATAACCGAAACCATAATAAGAATCGAAACTTGCATAGTTATAAAGTCCGCTCGGTCCAATATCCCAATCTAAGAAAAGTCCAGTAAAAATTGAATCTGTTGGAGATTCAGACTTGTTGAAAATGTCATAGCGGAGAATAATAAAATCTTCTTTCCCTTCATCATAAAACTGATATACTTTTTGAGATACGTCAACCCCAGCGTCATTTTCAGTTTTTCTATCCTTAAAAGACGCCGCACCCTCGTAGCAAGAATTTTCTTTGCGTTCTTCAATTTCAAAATGCTCAACAATGTCGAAGGAATTATCTTTTAATAATTGATTGTCGCCTCGAGCAACGTTTGAAATTCTTTTCCTTGAGCGAGCCACGAGCAAACTCCCTTCAAAAAGCATGTCTTTGCTATCTTTATAGTTAAAGCCCTCACCTTGAATATTTAAGGGATAATCATTATAAGCAAGATTGCCAACGCTGTTGAAAGTAAGGCTTAGATTGTTCCCTCTCATTGTCTTATAGCTTGGATTTAAGCTAACTGGAATGTATTCGCTGTTAATTAATTGCTCGTATTCGTAAATATTTAGCTTAACGTAAATAATGTAGTTAAAATCCACATCGCTTGGCACGATAAAGGAAATTGGCTCAGAATAAGATTTTTCTTCCAAAGTCATCAAAGAGCCAAGCTCAAGATTTGCATTTGTGAAATCGACTTTATATCGCGAAACAACTGTTGCCTCAACTCTTGCATTGTCAGTCGCTTTTAAAATATTTTGAAAAGTAAGATAAATATTTATCTCATCGCCAGGGAGGAAATCACCATCGTTATCAGTATCTACCGCAAAATAGCTTTTCAAAATAATTGATTGTCCTATATCATTGCTTAGCGATTTTAAGGCGTTAATTCTTCCAGTTCCTATAACTCCCGAGTAGAAAGGGTTTTGCTCTTCAATATTATCAGTATTGTTTTTAATATGCTCTTTAATTTGAATTGGATTCAGCTCGGGAAATTTGCTACGAACCATAGCCGCGATTCCAGACGCTATTGGAGTTGCCATTGAGGTCCCGTCCAAATAAGCGTATTGATTATTGGGGAGGGTTGAATAGATTGAGCTTCCCGGCGCTGTCAAATCAACAGCATAATTATAATTTGAGAATTGGGATAGATAATCGCTTTCATCTGTCGAGGCAACGGAAAGGACTTCTGGATAAGAAGCTGGATAATAGTAAGATTCTGAGCTTTCATTTCCAGCGGCGCCAACAATAAGCGAGCCGAGCGCGGTTGCAGTTTCAACAATCTCATGCTCGGAGGCACTATGGTGCGGTCCTCCCCAAGAACAATTAATTATATCTGCCCCAAGAGAAGCAGCATAAAGAATTCCTTGATAGCTTTTTTGTGTGGAAATAGAATTAGCATCGTCAGGTCCAATTTTAACGGGTAAAAGTCTGGCATTATTGGAAACGCCAGCTATTCCAATTCCGTTATTCGCTACAGCGGCAACGATTCCAGCTACGTGTGTCCCGTGGGGATTGCCGGGCTTTGGGTCATTATCTCCATTTTCATTAGTGCTGCTAATAAAGTCCCAGCCGCGATAATCATCGATAAATCCATTTTCATCGTCATCAATTCCGTTAAATCTTTTATCCCTTCCCTTTTCATCAAGCCCGCTTTCTCCTGGGTTTGTGTATATGTTTGCCGCTAAATCTTCGTGATTGTAGTCAATTCCAGTGTCCACTATTGCAACAAGTGGATGGTCGCTGCTATCAAGCAAATCCCAAGCTTCAAAGCATTGGGTTAAATTCAAATAATATTGCTTGTCTATGCTTGAATCGTTTGGAACAAATAAAAGTTTTCGTTCTGGCAAAAGCTCAGCGTATTCAATGTTTGGATTGTTCGATTGCTTTTTTACTATTAGATTTTCACTTGCGGCGGAGCCGAATTCAACTATGAAAATTCTTGAAATTGAAGCGAGTTTTGAATAAATTAGATTTTCAGCGGCAAGCGAAAGATTTTTACTTTTCTTGTTGCTTTTCGCTCTTTTATATAAAGCAGTCAAAATGTTTTCCGGAACAAGAGGCTTAATCTGATGATTTTCAAAAAATACATTCAGCTCTTCAATTTGATTGCTTTGAGAGAGCAAAGCTAAATAT
>JAAYJM010000061.1 GCA_012522895.1 Ignavibacteria bacterium | reverse complement strand
CGTCAAAACTTTTTGAAATGCCCTTCGCTTCCAGCACTAAACGTCCCGTTGGAGGTGGCTCAGGGAAGCGAAACCTTATTGCACTTGCGTCTTCTTCATCAACTTGAATTCGCTCAATCTTTTCTACTAATTTCATTTTAGATTGCACGCGAGAAGCAAGTGTAGCTTTCGATTTAAAGCGTTCTATAAAGCGTTCGTATTGGTCGATTTGCTTTTGTTGATTTTTTTGAGCGGAAAGCTGTGTTTTCCGCTGCTCTTCGCGTAACTCTACAAATTTAGAATATTTACAGCGATAATCATAAACTTTCCCAGCAATTATTTCAATCGTTCTATTTGTAACGTTTTCGATGAAATTCTTATCGTGAGAAACTAAAAGCAGGGCGCCATTATAATTTTTCAAATATTTTTCGAGCCAGAGCAGGGAATCGAGGTCTAAGTGGATAGTAGGTTCGTCAAGGAGAATGCAATCGGGACTGTTAAGTAAAATTTTCGCAAGTTCGGCACGCATTTGCCAGCCACCGCTAAAAGTATTCATATTTCTATAAAACTCATCACGCGAGAAGCCAAGCCCAAGCAGGGTTTTCTCTACATCGCTTTCTAATTTATTTCCGCCGAGCAAATGGAAACGCTCGTTGCAATCTGATAATTTTTTTGTAAGCTGCAAATATTCCGTGCTTTCGTAGTCGACTCGCTTTTGAAGTTCTTCGCTTATCTTGTTTATTTTCTTTTCAAGGCTTAAAATGTCAGATAAGCCGAGTGCAGCTTCATCAAACACGGTTTTGTCGGAATTTATTTTTAGCTCTTGCGGAAGGTAGCCGATAGAATAATCATTTGGCTGGATGATTTGCCCTTCGTCAGATTGGATTTGCTTTGTAATCAATCGCAGCAGCGTAGTTTTTCCAGCTCCATTTCTTCCAATCAGGGCAATTTTGTCATTCGGATTGATGGTAATAGAAACATCGTCAAAGATATAATGACCTGCAAAATGCAAGGATATATTGTTTAGGTGGAGCATTTTTATTTATTCTTCATCAAAATCTTCATTAATTGAATCTTCAGAAATATCACTTAATCATATTATAATGATATACAAAACGACATCATTTATAATATTTTTGTATTTTTCAATTTCTAAAATTGCAAGATAATGTATTTTTGGGAATTTTTATAGATTCAAAGCTAATTTCTCTTTGATATATGAAACAAGGTAAGTTCTTTAAATCCTTTCATAAACTACTTTCCCTTCCTCTAAGACATTATTAATAAAAGAGTTTTTACCAAAATTTTCCTGCTCTAATTCCTCTGGAGTATAAATAAGCAAGTCAATTGCAAAGCACATTTTATATTTCCTTAATAATTTCTTGATTTCTAACCCTCTTTCAATTCTACTTTTTTCGCTATCTTTAATAATTAATAAATCCAAGTCGCTGTGCTTGTTAGCTAAGTCAGTAGAATATGAGCCGAATAAAATAATTTTATCTGGTTCGTATTCATTTTTTATTGAATTAATAATCTTTTCTATTTCTTTTTTTGTAAGCATATATTTTTTCAGGTTAAATCCACCTTTTCTTCAATCAAAGGAATTAAATCTAAGCAATT
>JAAYJM010000060.1 GCA_012522895.1 Ignavibacteria bacterium | reverse complement strand
TTAAAATATTTTTAATATTTTTTTATTAAAAATTATATTGTTAAATTAACATTTTATCTTTTAAAATACTGTTTGATAAGATAATTTAATGAAAGCAAATCAAATAAATTCAAAGTTAAATTTAATTCTTGAAGCGCTTGAAAATAGCGACTGCTCCTTATCTTCTGAGGCAGAAATAGATGTAACAATTAGTAACTGTCTAAAGCAAATCGGAGAATTGCTTGAGTTAAATAGTGCTTTTATTGTTAAGTTTAAAAATGGCGAAAATAAGCCACAAAAGATTTTGTATTCTTGGGAAAAGGAAAATAGCGGGAATATAAGCTCTGATTTTCTTAACTCGCTTCTTAAAGAAAAGCAGATCGAATTGCATGATTTTTTGAAAAAAAATAAGTCATTGCAAATTAGTAAAAATAGCCAAGAGCATAGCTCCTTTCTTCAATTGCTTGGCGCAGAATTTGAAAAAATCCTGTTTTTTCCTATAATTTTAGAAAACGATTTGTGGGGTTATCTTTGCTTTTTGGATAAAATAAAAGGCAGAACTTGGTCAGAAAGCGAGATTATTGCTATCAAGCTCTATTTAAACAATATTAAGATTGTTTTGCTTGCAAAGCATTGCAGAGAAAAATTATCGCAAAGCGAGGAGCAATATAGAACAATAGTAGACAAGGCTCTTGATGCAATCTACTTAATGAAGAATAAAAGATATGAATACGTTAACCCGAGATTTGCCGAGCTAACTGGCTATAGCATTGCAGAGCTTACAGCGGAAGACTTTAGCTTTGAAACTTTGATATGTGAGGAATCCAAACTATATATGCAGAAGCGCTACGAAGCAAGGCTTAAAGGCGAGGAAATAGATAATAAATACGAAGTAAGTATTTTAAGAAAAGACGGAACGACCGTTCCTGTGGAAATTAGCACGGTGTCTGTTGGAACAAGTAGCGAGGTTGCGGTTCTCGGCATTATTAGAAATATATCTGAAAGGAAAAGATATGAAAACGAGCTTAAAGAAAGAGAGCGTTCATATAGAACTTTAACGGAAAATATTCCAGGTTTGGTATATCGCTATTATCCTGATGAGGGAAGAAAAGTTGTTTTTTATAACGATTTTACTGAAAACATTTTTGGCATTCTCGCGCCGGGAAATAAATCTTCTTATGACAAGTTGCTCAACGTATACATATTATTTGAAGATAGGTATAGAGTTGAAAGAGAAGTTGAAAAAGCAATACGCAGTAAGCAAATTATGGAAATAGAATTTAGAATTAAAGACTATCATGGGAATATAAAACATTTACTAACGCGCGGAAAGCCAGTATTCGACAAAAACAATAATTTAATCTCAATTGATGGAGTTTTCTACGACCACACTAAGCAAAAAGAGTTGGAAAAAGAGCTTAAAGAAACAATAGCAAGTAAGGACAAGTTTTTTTCTATTATTGCCCATGATTTAAAAGGTCCTTTAGCTGGCTTTTTGGGCTATACTAAATATCTACTTGAAGATTATAGTAAGCTTACTTTTAATGAAATAAATGCTGTTATAAGTTTATTAAATGAATCTGCTAACAAAATCTATGTAACTTTAGAGGATTTGCTCGATTGGGCGAGAACCCAGACTGGCAAAATTAAATATAGACCGGAGCTTGTTGATCTTAGGGAAATTGCTTTCAATGTTGCTTATGTTTTAAAACAAAGTGCAAGCAATAAGGAGATTAATTTAATTTCCAATATTAAGGAAGAAGCTATTGTAGAAGCCGATAGGAATATGATAGTAACTGTAGTTCGTAATTTGGTTTCAAATGCTATTAAATTTACTGAGGCTAATGGAGAAGTTACAATTTCTGCAAAAAAAATCACTGGACTCCATGAGGGCGCAAATAAAGAGTTTTATCAAATTTCAGTTGAGGACAATGGAGTTGGAATTGATGAGATAGAGATGTCGAAGCTGTTTAAAATTGATGAAACTATTTCTACCGTAGGAACGACTGGTGAGGTTGGAACGGGACTTGGGCTTATATTATGCAAAGAATTTGTTGAAAAACACGGTGGCAGAATTTGGGTGGAAAGCAAAGTCGGGAAAGGCAGCAAATTCAGTTTCACAATCCCAGCGTTGAATGAATAGAAAACAGTCAGAATAGATCCAAATAAAAAATGAAAAAAAAATACAAATACATATTATTATTAGCTTTGATTATCACGCTCTATTCCTGTAAAGAGGAAGGCAAAGATTATCTTGTTCTTGGCACTTTTAATGTGGAATGGCTTGGAGATGGAGTAAACGACAGGGTAAAAAGAAGCGAATCGGATTATAAAAATATTGCAGAGCTTATTTTAGACACAGAATCGGATATTATTGGCTTGCAAGAGGTTGAAAACGATGAGGCTATTTTGAGATTACTTAAATATCTCCCAGATTACAAAGCCATAGTAAGTTCAGGTGGCAATCAGCAAAAAGTTGCATTTCTTTATAATTCAAGCCTGCAAATCAAAGATTGGTCTGAATATTCTGAATTAGCTATTGAAGGCAATCGGACTCGCCCAGGGCTTGTTCTTTCTGTTCAAAAAAAGAATTTCAAATGCGCAGTGATGGTGGTGCATTTGAAGTCGACTTCTCGCTACGATGATACTAAAGAAAAGAAGGAAAGAAGCCAAAACCTTAGAGAAAGCCAGGCGCAAGTCATTTCAAATTGGGCTGATTCAATGATTGCGAATAATATAGAAAAAAATTTAGTAATACTCGGTGATTTTAACGATACTCCGACAAGAAAAATAAACCCTACTTTAAAGCCATTGATGGATAATAAATCTTTATTTTTTCTAACTACTTCGCTCAAAAGCTGTAAATATCCCACTTGGTATGTAATTGACCACGTATTAATATCGGAAAGCATGAAGCGACACTACGAAGAGAATAGTGTGTTTTTTTATGATTTTCGCTCAAAGTTTTCAGATCTTAGCCTGAAAATGATTTCCGATCACTGTCCAATCACGGCAAGATTTAGAATAGAAAAATGAATTTTAATATAGATAAAAAAAGGCAGATTTGTCCTGAATGGTTAAAAGTGAAAGCACCGGGCGGAGATGGATTTGCAGAGATAAAAGCTATCGTTCAAGGCAATAAGCTTCATACTGTTTGCGAGGAGGCGCACTGTCCAAATATTTCAGATTGCTGGAGCCGCGGAACTGCGACTTTTATGAT
>JAAYJM010000059.1 GCA_012522895.1 Ignavibacteria bacterium | reverse complement strand
GTGTAAGAGGACGTTTCTCCTTAACAAAGGAGAAATCCACCAGCCAATTGTGACCTAAATCAATGGAAAAATATATTTTCCTCGCTTCTTTTGCGATTATAATTGATAATCCAAAGTAAAATATAGAAATGAAGAGACTTATTAAAACACACAAAGACAATTTACCCGCTTTAATAGCACGTTTTGCTATTGCTATAACTATTTTTCCACATGGTGCACAAAAGCTACTAGGTTGGTTTGGTGGCGCCGGCTATTCGGGCACTATGTATTTTCTAACAGAAGTAATTGGTGCACCATGGATTTTGGCAATTGCAGTAATCTTTGTAGAGTTTTTTGCTCCGATTCTATTGGTTTTTGGATTATTTACCAGATATGCCGCAGCTGCGATAGCAATAAATTTTATAGGGGTACTTATTACATCAATAGATTTTAGTCGGTTTTTTATGAACTGGCACTCTGTAGAAGGACAAGGAGAAGGGTTAGAATACTTTGTCCTGCTGTTTGGATTGATTTTCGCTACTTTAATCATGGGTGGTGGAAAAGCCAGTATGGATAGTAAACTGCAAGAAAAGAGTTAACCTGTATAATTCACCAATTCATAAACTTCTTCATGATTTACCACTACAACAAACTAACAACTAATCTGTTATGTAGTTTTAAATGTGTTTTAAACAAGTTTCATAAAAAATGAGTACTAACCAACTAAAATATATTTTACTTTTTTTCATAGTAGTCGTATTCCAAACAACTATTACAGCTCAAGAAGATACACTTGCTAATAACAAAAGAGAATTTGTAGCAAGTCCAGTTATTATAGAAACAATAATTGGCAACAATGGAGTAAACATCGAAAGTGTTTTTTCAAAGAAATTCACTCCCACAAGTCGTTTCGGAATTTTCGGTATTGTTGACATGTATGGTGTTTATGACACCAAAATGCAAGAAGTGAGAAATCAACAAATGGCACAAACTCAAATTACTTTTGCAATCCTAAAAAATTTAGACATAAGTGCAGGAGTTTTTTTTGAAAAATATTCCGGGTTTAGACCTACTCTTGGTTTGCAATACAATCTTTTTGTCGGAGATTTTCACTTATTGCTGGCACCAAGAATTGATTTGAGCCAAACTTATAACGGAGAAGCAGTTGGCTTTCTTGAATACACACCTAAAATAAAAAATGAATGGCGAGTATATTCTCGGGTACAGAGATTGTATAATTGGGATTTTAAAAATGAACTACACAATATTAGTTATTTACGAGGACGATTAGGTGCATCCTACCAAATTTATCGTTTTGGTTTAGGAGCTAATTTTAATCATTTAGGTCCGCAAAAAATTAGAGAACATAATTACGGTTTGTTTGTAGAAGTTTTGCTTTTTTGATAGCTATAAAAATCCGATTTCATTCAACACAATTTTAAAAAACAAAAAATAACGTTGCACAACAAAAGGCTTGAGAAGTGGATAAATATCTCAATTCTGTGAAACAGGCTCTCAAACTAAAAAAGGAATATTTTAATTCAAAAAAGTAAAAAGATGGAAAACAAAATAAGAGAAGCAAAAAATTTTGATGAATTATTAGACATCAAATACGGTAAAATTGGTGCTGTAAAACGTAATGAATTTGAGAAAAAAGCTCAGTATTTTGTAATTAGCGAAATGCTTAAAGAAGCACGTAAAGAAGCAAAAATGACTCAAGAGCAACTTGCTGAAAAAGTCGGCACAAAAAAAAGCTACATTTCAAGATTGGAAAATGGAAAATGCGATATT
Source organism: Ignavibacteria bacterium (assembly GCA_012522895.1). Lineage (GTDB taxonomy): Bacteria > Bacteroidota > Ignavibacteria > Kapaibacteriales > UBA2268 > JAAYJM01. The sequence continues at coordinate 506 of JAAYJM010000059.1, read as the reverse complement.
CAACTTTCAACTTTATACAGAATATTTGAATTCGGACTTGGTAAAAAAGTTAACCTGCTAATCAGTTAAAAAAACCTGCCCACAACATCCAATTTACCACAACCTGTCCCGTAGAGCAGTGATAAGGATATAGTATAAATAAAATAGCCACCCGGGAAATTTAAAAACGGAACAGACTCACAACTTTCCATTCAAAATGAGTTTTCTAAATATTTTATCACAAACATCAGGTATTATTCCGCAATAAAAATTAACACAAGAAATTAATTCTAATTTTGCAGACAATTCAGTAATCTGATAAAGAGCTATTATTTTTTTGTTTTATCCACAGGTGATAAATTAGAAAGCGAAAAAATAAAACATGATAGAATGAAAAAAGGATTAATATTTACAGGCGATTTGGAAACGACAGAAGCATCAACCTCAGTACGTTTGACAAACTACTTAAAAAACCGGTTGATAAAAAAAGGAATTGAAGTTGATGTGTTCAGTATTGCAGATTCCGG
>JAAYJM010000004.1 GCA_012522895.1 Ignavibacteria bacterium | reverse complement strand
TCGGCTTCGGCAACTAAGGACATTTCCGGATCGAAATTTTCGTTATGACGCAGATTGTCGACTAATGTGGGCTCGGCAATATAATCCTTGCGGCTGTTTTCATTGAAAGCTCTGTAGATTAGGTTGCTGATGGCGTTGTAGTCACGATGGGTTTCCTGACGAATGACAATGCTCATATTCTCGCTCCTTTTTCATAAAAATCGTTTTCGGGGAGATAAACAGTATTTTTCATTTCGGTTTAGCTCAAGAGGTTTCCTGCTTAAACCTTATAAAACTACAAGACCGTTATTATTTTCCTAAAAAAGAAGGATATTTTTCCCTTGGTGGCAAAATTAAAAAATAATAAATCGACAAAGAGCAGGAGTGATATTGTGGAATTATTTGATAAACTATCAAAGGCAGCAAAATCGGTTGCGAGTAAGGGTGCCGATACTTTAGAGGTAACCCGCATCAACGGCAAGATTGCCAATGAAAAAGCAGCTATCGAGACCATCAAAATGCAAATAGGCGATTATTATTGGCGTCTCTATGAAGATGGCGAAGATTTAGATGAAGAAGTTCGCGAGTTGTGCCTGGAAATTCAGGATATTGAAGAAATCATCCTGGAGCTGGAGCATGAAATTGAGATTATCAATAAGCGTAATTTAAAAGAAGTCGATGATAGCGAAGCCGATGAAGCCATGATGATACCAGGCTTTATTTTGTGCCCCCAATGTCAAACTATCAACAAGGCAGATGCCAGTTTTTGTAAGGAATGTGGTTTCCGCTTTGAGAAAACCCACATGGAAGCAGAATATCGGGAAGTCTTTGTTGATTGCAGCAATTGTGGAGCAGAAAATCCGGTAGGCAGCAAATTCTGCACAGTTTGCGGTACTAAACTCAGCTAAAGTTATTTATTTAATTCAAAAAAATTGATGGAGGGATTGTTTCATGAAATTACCTTGTGACGTTGTAACTGATTTAATTACCATTTATCATGATAGAATGGCCGGAGAAGAAACGATTAAAGCTGTGGAAGAGCATCTAGAAGATTGTGAAGTCTGCCGCGAATTGTATGAAAGCTATAGCATGGCTGAAGATGAGTTTGAAGATGCCATTTTAGAAGGTCCGGAAGAGTATATGCGCCAAGAGTTTGAGCAGGTGGCCAGAAGACAGCGCCGTCGTCGTTATTTTTATGCCGGTGCAGCAGCTGTTTACATCATCTTTAGCATTGCCATTTACGTCTATGTTTTACTCGATCAATTGAAAGAGAGAAAATATATCTAGAAGCATTTAATTAAATAGAAAGCCTGCTGAGGGCAAAGCCGATTTAAAAGGGACTTTGCTTGAGCAGGCTTTTTTATGAGTTTGTGTAAATATTACTTGATCTAATGTCGCTAATTTATGGCATCAAGTAAAGTAACTTGTTCGTTATAATATTTTATCCTTTTATTAGATAATTCAACATATTCTGGCATAATATCGTACCCAATATAGTTCCTTCCAGATTTCATAGCTGCTAAACAAGTAGTACCACTACCACAAAAAGGATCTAAAATAATATCCGATTCAAAAGAATATAGCTGAATCAATCTTCTTGGTAATTCTTCAGGAAAAGGAGCAGGATGGCCAATACTTTTAGCCGATACAGTAGGAAATGTCCAAACACTTTTTGTCCATTCTAAAAATTCGTTTTTTTCAATAGTATTAATTCTATCTTCTTTTTGCCTAGAAAAGGATTTTTTCGAGAAAACCATAATATATTCATGAACATCTCTTAAAACAGGATTTGAAGCGGACATCCAGCTGCCCCAAGCAGTAGAAGGAGCAGCACTTGCATCTTTATTCCAAATAATTTCTCCTCTCATTTCAAATCCTATTTCTAACATATCTTGAATTATATAACTGTGTAAAGGTATATAAGGCTTACGACCGACATTCGCGATGTTTATACAAGCTCTCCCGCCAGTTACTAACTTTTTGTAAGTTTCTGTGAAAACTGTTTTTAACAGAGACCGGTATTCATCTAAGGTTAAATCATCATCATATTCTTTTTTAACATTATATGGGGGTGAAGTTATCATTAAGTGAACACTATTATCGGGAATTTCACTCATGTCTTCGCTTGATTTACAATAAATTTTATTTAAGTTGTCTTTTTCTATCATTCGTTCTACAACATTTTCGTCATCATATTCTTTGTAATTTTTGTAGAGATTACTATTGTAAAATTCAGAAGAGTCGTGATTTCTTCTTCCGCTAGTACCATAAGAACTCGTTTTTGTGGAATTCTGTTTTTTGGGGGATTGAGCCAAGATGATTCACTCCTTTAACAATTCGATAAACAATTTACCTTTTTCTTCATGTGTCTTAGCTTTATTAGCTTTTTCAATTATATGTCCTAACTCTTTATGGCTTTTCATGCTAGCGAAAAACCTCTTTTGGTTTTGTAGTAAATCAAGAACAGCCTTTTCTAGTTCGGTATAGTTATCAAATTTATAAAAACCGTTTTTCTTGGTTTTTTTCAAAACACTATCTGGGTTATCTAGTGGTTTTGGATTAATAGACCAAAAACCTTGTATAACACCTGTGCTTTTTAGAATATCTACTTTGGAAAAATAGCTATTAGCAATCGGAGTGTTGCCAATTACAATAATAGGAATATCCGCTGCTTCATAGCTTGAAATTCTGATATTTAAGCTCTTACCTATTGCTTTCAACATAGAATCAGATCTTAAAAGGCTTGGATTTCCCTGATGAGTTGAATAATCGCCAAGGCAGATTATTTCACCGCTTTTAGTTAATTCCCAATTCCATAATAAAGACATTTTAACTTCAACAATTAAAAGAATGTCTTCAGGAGATTGCCAAAGATCTCTTTTTTTGGAAATTACTACATCAGCTCTCGATCTTGCAGTTAGACCTAGTTTATCACAAATTACTCCTTGAACAGCATGCAAGTCTCTTTTTCGTGCTATCCGATCTAAAAAGCCCACAACCTTCTTTTCAGTAAATTTTCCAACCAATGAATTTCTACTTTGAATAGTCGATTTTGTTCCTTTGTAATTTTTGGGCCAATATGCTAGATATCTCTTATCATCAGTAACATAAAATAATTGTTCAGGTGAGGCATAATTTTTAAGGGACTCAATGAAAAACTGTTTTTCTAAATCTTTAGTCCACAAAGATTCCATAATGAAACCTCCCTTGGTGTTCTTTGGCAATTCAAATTCTCTGTATAAAAAGAAATACCGTTGAAATATAAATTTTTGCCAACACAATATACTATTATCATACAATATTTATTCTATCGTTTCAATAGAAAGTACAGTCGATTAAGTTGCGAAAAGCCTTAAAGTTATAGATTTTAATCAACAAACAAGAAGATTAATTGTATGAAAATAAATTGAGTATCAATTTTATAAAAAAACTCCCCTACAAACTAAGGGGAGTTAAGTGGCGGAGAGAAAGGGATTCGAACCCTTGAACGGTTTCACCCGTTACACGATTTCCAGTCGTGCGCCTTCAGCCAGACTCAGCCATCTCTCCATATTTAATTTTTCTTTGGGGAAAAGAACAAAGGCATTATAACAAAACGGCCAATAAAAAGCAAGCTAAATTTGCAGTTTCTTTCTTGCGGCGAATGAAAAATAAACTTTAAAAATTTTAAGTGTCGATAGATTTGCCTGCGAGCTAGGCTAAATGGAAGAGCTCAAAGAGTCCGTTACTGATAGCTAAACTTTGATAGCAGGTAAATCGATGATCAAGGGCATATGGTCGCTCAATTTGAGCCAATCTTCAGGCTTTCCTATTTCAATCTGGCTTTCCGGCAGAAACTCTTTGCTGACAAAACAATAATCTAAATGAAAGGGCTTAGCCAGGTTTTTTAAAAGAGCCAGGGTCAGTTGACTTTCTTCTCCAAAGGCCTCTTTGGTTTGCTGATGATACAAGCTGTAAATATCGCGGCGCTCTAGGTATTTGACCACTTGAGTGAAATCGGCTACTCTCTTGCTGCGCTTCTTGCCTCGGTCCCAGATGGAATTGCCGTTGAAATCGCCGACTAAAATAGAAGGCTGTCTTAAATAAGCCTTAAACTTTTGCAAGGCCAGCCAAACCTGGCCGATATAGCGTTTATGAGGTTCTTTTTTGTTGTCTTGAGCCCAAATGGCAAAGAGTATAAAGCTGCTGTTTTCACTTTTGACCTGAACCGGCACGATATATTTGTGGTAGCCGGTGTAATCGGGCACCAAGCTGAGCTGGAAATCTTCCTTAGCCAAAAGTGCGATGCCCTTGTTGGGGTTTTGGCCTTTAAAGATGTAATTTGGGTAGAGCTCTAAAAATTCTTCAGGGAATTTCGCTGGATCTTCGTTTTCTTGTAAGACAATTAAATCGGGCTTGAAAGCCAGGGCTGCCTCAGTCTTTTTGCGAAAGGCCATATTGCAATTCCAATTGAAGAT
>JAAYJM010000058.1 GCA_012522895.1 Ignavibacteria bacterium | reverse complement strand
TCTGTATTCTTCTTACTTATATTAGCATTCTTGTAATTTTGTTCTAAAAATCTGACTTCTTAAAAATCTGTATTTTGCATTCTATTTTCTGTATACTTAAAATCTTATTTCTAAAAATCTGTTTTCTGCATTCTGCATTCTGTTTTCTGCATTCTGCATTCTGTTTTCTGCATTCTGTTTTCTGACTTCTGTAACCGTAACCGTCCGGATGGCGAAATAGGCAGACGCGCTACATTCAGGATGTAGTCCTCGAAAGGGGGTGCAGGTTCAAGTCCTGTTCCGGGCACATAATTGAAAGGAAATGTTGAGTTTTGCAATGTTTACTGAACTGTAAATATAAACTTTGTTCCTATATCTACTTGACTTTCCGCTCGAATAGTTCCATTGTGCTTTTCTACAAATTCTTTGCTAATAAGCAGACCGAGTCCAGTTCCAGATTCGTTGTTAGTTCCGTAAGTAGAGAAATTTTCTTCTAACTTAAATAATCTATCTTTGTTTTCTTCTTCAATGCCTTTGCCATTATCTTCAACTGTAAACTCTGTGATCTTTCCATCTTTGCTCGCAGAAACTGAAACAAAGCCATTTTCATAAGTGAATTTTATACCATTTGAAACGAGATTTCTAAAAATTGCTCCGAGCATATTTTTATCAGCAGTTATGGTAAAGCCTTTTTCTAAGTTGTTGATTAACTTGATATTCTTTTTTTTGGCATTATTGCAAAGCAAAGTAAAGGTGGAGTTAACGAGTTCGTGGCAATCGAATTCCTCCGGCGAAAAATTTATTCTACCTGTTTGAGCGCGAGCCCAGTTCAAGAGGCTGTCTAACATTTCGGTTAGTTTTTTTGAGGTTTTTAATAAATATTGACTTTGAGAAGCCAGTTCCTCTTTGCTCAGCTCGCTGTTATAATTGACAAATATTTCAGAATGCAGCATAATAGCAGCTATGGGGTTCTTTAGGTCGTGGGCAATAATAGAGAAAAATTTATCTTTTACGTTTATTGCGTTTTTCAGCTCAAAATTCAGCTTGTTTAGCTGTTGGTTTTTGTCAGAGATTTGCTTATTTTTTTGAGACAAGTCCTCAATTAATGCTTCAAGCTCAATGTTTTGCTCTTGAATTGTATTATTTCTTTCCAATAAATCGTCATTAAGCTTAGCTAATGTCGAATTTGCTTCACTTACTAATAAACTTTTCTCGTAAAGTTCAGCAGTTCTTTCTTCAACATTTATCTCTAAGTTTTCGTTTAAATTTTTCAGTTCTTTTGCATAGTCTTCCAACTTATCGTGAGACTCAAAATATTTGTCTTGCAAAAGGTATGCAACTGAAACAATGAAAAAGAAAAGTCCATAGTGGAAAATAATAGTATCGAAAAAATAAATATCAAAATATCTTAGCAAATCGACAATAGATGTCAATCCGAGCAAGAGAAATCCAAATATTATAACTAAAAGCTCTTTTTTCCCTTTCTTTAGCTCTAAAAAAAGATTGAATAATATGACAATAAGCCCTAAACCAAGGAGAATAGCAAAGACTTTGTCATCAATCGAATGGAGGTGAAGGATCTGAAAAGCATCTAAAATAATGGCTATTAGCACAAAGGCAAGAAAAACTATCTTGCCTATTAGAATGGATTTATATTTGCCTTTTCCGATAAGCTGCTCTAAAAAATAGCAGATAAAAAACGGGATTAAGAAAAAGGATATAAAAGAGCTATAATACCAAAGAGCGTTATTATTGACAAATGAAAAAGACATTGCATTATGTAAAAAGACATGCAAGCCAGCAGAGCTTGTCATTAGTCCAAAAAGCAATAAGAAAAAGCTACTTTTTCTTTTTCTTGAAAAGTAGAGAAAGAAGCCAATAAATCCAACAAAGAGTAAAAATATACCGGGGATTGTTTTGGAAAAAGAATAGGAAAAATACTCTTTATCTATATTTTCCGCGCTTGCTAAATAAATGTCTTTGTCTAACCCGAAGCCTAAATCATTTGGATCGTTTGAATAAATTAAGAAATAAAGGTATTGATTTTGAAAATTTGCGCTTAATTTAAACTTGTAAAAATTTGCTAAATCGTAATGTTTGAAGTTTTTATTTGAAAAATCGCTGGATTTATAAATAAGCTCTTTATTTAAATATGCTTCAAATTGCCGCCTCATCACAAATATATCTATAAAAACTGTTGGATCCTCGATTTGCAGTTGAGGCAATTTCGCTCTAAATAAGACGTAGTTGCAGTTCTTTTTGTTATCAACACCAGATAGAAACTTGTATTTATTAAATGATTGTGGAAGTGAATCGTTTTGTAATTGTGTTTTTATTGTCGAGAGTTGTGCTGCCTCAAATATAAAATATTCCCAATCTTTTAATTGTATTGGCTTGCCCTGGGAGTTGACCTGATTGCTTAGACAAGAAACAAAAAAAAGAGCAAGAATAGAGTAAACAAACAAATAAAGAACTTTTTTAGTCATTTTTAAAGTTTTCTTATTTAAAAGGGTTTTTTATTTCCTTAACTATAACAGTAAAGCTATGTTTGTGTGAATTTGTGTAGTCTGGGCTTATGCTAAGCTTCCCTTTAAACCAGTTGTTATTTTCAATAAATTGTTGCAGCTTGCTAACTCTTTGGTCTGTAATAGAATGAGCGTTTTCCGATTTGACATTAGAAGCTGTCTTTTTCTTTTTAGTGCTTGAAGCTTTGGCGTCTTGGCTATTGCTCGGTAAATTTGCATTAATTAGAATATCTAATTTGACGCCTCTATTGGTTTTTACTATACTTTCAATGTCATTCAGCAAATCTTTTGCATCTTCTTTTAGATCATTTGTTTTGCTATCGAAAGCATCTATTTCAAATAGTATAAGTCCAGGGCTTAATCTGTTAATTCTAAAAGTATGCGATTGTTCTTCATAATTATCAGAAAAAACTGTTGCTGCACTTTGGCTTTGTTTATAAACATCAAAGTTCAAGAACGTGAAATTATATGTTTTATTCGATTCGAGAATCGTAAAAAAATCGCCTGTTAAAGAATTAGATTTTGTGTTAACTTTTTTGCCATTGCCTTGTTCTTCGATTGTAATATTAGCTTCTATCGGCTTGCCAGAGCTAATATCAAGGACGGTGCCTTTAAAATTCACCAAGCCGCTTTGGTTATTCAAAGTTTGATTAAAAGCAGACTGGTAGCTTAAAATAAACGACAAGGCAAAGAATAGTAAAAAAGCCTTTATATTGATTGTTTCTTTCATTTTAAAAAACAATGCATTAGCAAACTTTTTATTAATAGCTATTTGAGTCAATTTGCACCTTACCTTTGAAAATACGATATACAAAAATTTTGTAAATTAACATAATTGGAACTCCTATGCAAGCAATTATTAACATTGCTGTTAATGTCCTTTGAGACGAAGAATCTTCAAAAATATTGAGACTATCGAAAGGATTTGTGCTTGAGTATAGCAAATTGGGGTATAAGCCAACTCCAGCTATGGCAATGCAGGACAGCAAGATCAAGCTTGATAAGAAAAATCCAGCGAAATACTTTTTCTTTTTAATTAATTTTGGTATAAAGAAAAAAGAAAGAACAATAAGCAATGGAAAAACAAACCAAATTGGATTATAAAGGAAATTGCTTGTGTGGTGGCTATAAGAAACCCAAGTCCAAACAGTTAAAGCAAGTAAAAAGATTATGAATAAGTAAAAATGCAGCTTAATTCTTTTTTCAATTCTATCTTTCAAATCGCCACCTGCTTTCATTAAAAGATAAAGCGAGCCGTGAAATCTTAGAGCTGTAGCGGCGCAAATTCCAAGAAAAATTGAATATGGATTAAGCAATCCCAAGAAAGAGCCGCCAAATTCTTTTACGCCGTCAATTATCTGAATCGGAACTCCCGCTATAAGATTTCCTAAAGTAACTCCGAGCAAAATCGCAATAAGATAGCTTGAAACGTTGAATACGATGTCCCAAACTGATTTCCATTTTTGATTTTCTACTTTGCTTCTAAATTCTATTGAAACGCCTCTCGAAATTAGAACGAGCAAGAAAAGCATAAAAGCTGTGTAAAAGCCAGAAAAAACAGTCGCATATACATTTGGGAATGCAGCGAAAAGCGCTCCGCCTGCGGTGATTAGCCAAACTTCATTGCCATCCCAAACAGGGCCAATCGAATTTAAAAGCACCCTTCTCTCATCATCATTTTTTGCTTTAAAATGCAGCATGCCTACCCCTAAGTCAAAGCCATCAAGGACGACATAGCCACTAAACAAAACTATTAAAAGAACAAACCAAATTATATTTAATTCCATTTTTTTTCTCCAAAATTTTAAGAATTGATTTTAAATGCTTTGCACATTTTTATTAATTCAGAGCAAGCTTAAATTTGCTATAAAAATTATTTTTCAGCTAATTAGTAATTGGAAGCTCCTCAGGTCCATCTTTGATTTTTTTCAGCAATAAATAAACAAAAAGGACGAGTAGAATAGTGTAAATCAAAGTAAATAAAATGAGTGAAAACCAAATTTGCCCAGGACTTACGACTTTTGAAATTGCATCTGAGGTTTTTAAAACACCTTGAACTACCCAGGGCTGCCTCCCAATTTCAGCAGAGCACCAGCCAAGCATATTTGCTAAATGTGGCAAGAGAAAAGCTGGGACAAATGCCGCAAGCAGCCACTTTGTGTCAAACAATTTTTTTCTATAAAGCAAAAATAAAGATAAAAGCGTCAAGCCAATAAACAGCATTCCGATAGCAACCATCAAATGATAAGTTTGAAAAGTCGCTTGAAGCGGGGGCCACTCGTCTTCTGGAAATTCGTTTAGTCCAGTAACGGGCTGCGAGCCATCAAAATGCACCATATAAGAAAGCATTCCGGGAATGGCAATCCCGTGAACCTTTTGCTCTTCCTTATTCACCCAGCCGAATAAATAAAGGTCAGCCGGCTCAGTGTTGAAATGGCCTTCAAACGCAGCGAGCTTTGTCGGTTGATGCTTCGTTACTCCTATCGCGCTATTATGCCCAGTGAAAAGCTGAAATAAAGACGCAAAAACAGCAAGAAACAGAGCAATTTTAAATGAAGATTTTGCAAATTCAATATGCCGCTTTTTCAGAATATACCAAGCGGAAATGCTCATCACAAGGAAAGCTCCCGTCAGCCAAGCAGCGCTCAAAGTGTGGGTCAATCTGTCTATTGTAGAAGGATTGAAAACCATTGCCCAAAAATCAGTAATGACCGCTCTTGTAACTCCATTTTCAGTAATAAGCTCAAACCCAGCAGGGGTGTGCATCCAAGAGTTTGCAACAAGTATCCAAAAAGCGCTGAGAGTTGAGCCAAGTGCCACCATCAATGTAGAAAAAAAGTGGACTTTCGGCGAAACTTTGTTCCAGCCGAAGATAAGCACTCCAAGAAAGACAGATTCAAGGAAGAAAGCAAAAAGAGCTTCAGCAGCAAGCGGACTTCCAAAAATATCTCCTACGTATCGAGAATAAGTAGCCCAATTTGTGCCGAACTCAAATTCCATAACAATGCCAGTTGCCACACCTACGGCAAAAGTAAGCCCGAAGACCTTTGTCCAAAATTTTGTCATTTGCTCGAACAGCGGATTTTTCGTTCTTAAAAAGCGCCATTCCATAAAAACCATAATAAGCGCAAGTCCAATGCTCATTGGAGGATAAAGGTAATGGAAACCGATCGTAACTCCAAATTGTATTCTTGCAAGAAGTTCAGCTTCAAGCATATTGACCTCTTTATTTAATTAAAAATTTTAGTCTATAATTTTTGCCATTATCAAATTAAATTTATTTTTTAAACAAGCAAAGATGCATGTTCTACAAAAATATTATTAAAATCATTAGGTCAAGCATCTTTGCTTGACAATTTTTCCGTCACTCTTCACTTCGTTCAAAATGACGCTGCTAATCTAAAAGCAATTCCTCATTCTCAAATTTTTTCCCGTTCACTGCTTTCTTAAAAGTGGTATTCATCACTCCACCGGGAAGACGAACATTTTTTCCAACAAGCAATTCTTCTATTGTAATTATTTGTATTTTATCAATTTTGTATCCTTTGAAAAGTCCCTGCTGCT
>JAAYJM010000057.1 GCA_012522895.1 Ignavibacteria bacterium | reverse complement strand
TTAATATTTAATTAAACTTAAAAGTCTGAATAGACTTTTTAAAAATTGTTTCATAAGTTTTTGCTTCATCATATTCTTTGTCGTCAATAGTAACCATACCTTTACCGGTGTATCTATTGATGGTAACACGATATAGCTTGTCTCCATTGAAGGCAAAATATACTTGACTTAGAACATTCGTTATTGGTGAGTATTGGAACATAAAGGCGGCTTTTCCAGCAAAGGTTGTTGATGTTGGGTTAGCATTGCCATAAGTAGCTTTAAAGCCATCTACGATTTTTTTCAAATCTTTTTGCTTGCCCGGGTCGATGATGTCAACTCTGATTTCGCAATCGGCTCTTCTTTCGCCAATAAATTGATAGCTCTTTACGACATTTTTCCCCGGGGCTGGGCTTTTCACGTCAAAATTATCTGGAATCATTATCGTAAAGAAATCGGTTTTATAACTTAAAAGTTTCTCTGAGGGCAAAGGCAACTGTTTAACAACTGTTGTTGTGTCAGGTCCTTTGGGGAGGGGCTTTGCTGCGAGCTTCATTGAGCTTAAAGCTTCATTGAAAGCGGGTTTATAAGTTTCATAAGTTCCAGCGAAAGCTTCGAAATTGATGACAGTTGCAATAATGCTATCTTTTGTTGCATAATAGATTTCTCCATTAAACAGACCGTCGTTCAAATCAAACTGATATTTTTCCTTCAGCGCTGCTGTTCCGTCTATCGTTACTTGTTCTGAAGCGGAATAGTCGATTTGATATTTTTTTGCTTTTATAAGCGAATCGAGAGTGAGACCATCTTTCAACTCAACAACGTAGACGAAAATTTTTGCTGCTGGAACTCCCTCTAAATCTAATTGGTTAAAGCGCTTTTCACCTTCAGGGTGCGAATAAGCAACAAAGCTTCTGCCGTCAGATTTACGCATCACCCAATTTCCGGGATAATTCAAAGAAAAGTTGAGAATGGCATCTTTATACTCTTTCTTTTCGCCAATTTCAGCAACCTCAGCTTCTTTCCCGCCGCAGCTTCCGAGTAATAGTGCAATAAGTAGAGCAAATAATGATTGAGATAAGATTTTTTTCATAGAAATCTCCAAAAATTTGTTAATAAATTACTTTTTTATATTATCAGTTGTTTTTTGCACCTTCTAAAATCCATTGCCTAACACCATTTTTCTGGTTTTCATTTACTCTCCAATAAACATAAGGGTAGTGTGGTAGCCTTCCATCAAGTAGTTGGACCAGCACACTATTATCTGGTTTGCTTGGAATGACAAGCCCAAGATTATTTGTTTCAAAATATGAAAAATAATCGGTAATGCGTCTACCCCCAGCTTGGGTTTCGTCGCTATGGCAGCCTTGATATGAGCAAGTTGGTTTAATCAAAGGATAAATATGATTTTGAAAACTAATTAAAGAATCTGGAAAAACTACATTGCTGCTTCCAGTTATTGTTTCGCTATTGCAAGAGATAGAAAAAAAGTAAGCAACAAGGAGAGCTGCAAAAGTAAAAACACAGTTCTTTTTAAAATTCTTTAAATTCATTGTATTAGCTATATTTTTCATTTTTTTTATTCTTTTTACTCTTAAATTTACTCTTAAAATTTTTATTCTTTTTAGATATTCTATTTTATTTTTTGCAAAAAACCTTAGCTCGCTTTCCGACTGCCGACTACTGACTACCGACTACTGACTACCGACTACTGACTACCAATCCTCCTAATAGCTTTCTTCTTTCCCCGGAAAATTCATCTTCTTCACATCATTTGAAAAATTGGCAAATGCTGTTTTTGCTGTTTCATAAAGATTAGCATAGCGTCTTACAAATCGTGGATTGAAATCTAAGGTCATTCCAAGCATATCGGAATAAACGAGGACTTGTCCATCGCAATATGGGCCGGCGCCAATGCCAATAGTTGGAATTTTTAGAGCTTCGCTGATTTTTTTACCTAATTCAAGAGGAACTTTTTCAAGCACGATGGAAAAAGCGCCAGCTTCTTGCAAAATCAGAGCGTCATTAAAAATATCATCTGCCTCCTTACTTTCTACTCCTCTTGCACGATAGGAGCCAAACTTATGAATGCTTTGAGGAGTGAGTCCCAAATGACCCATCACCGGAATTCCCGCTTCACTCATAATTTTTACGGCTTCTGCAACGTTTTTTCCGCCTTCTAATTTTACAGCTG
>JAAYJM010000056.1 GCA_012522895.1 Ignavibacteria bacterium | reverse complement strand
GGAGCGTTTTATAAGCAAGCTCAAGGGCATTTTTACAATGTTTCGTATATGAAAAAAAAATCTTTTTCTTAAATATATACTCTCACAGTTTGAAAATTATAAAAATAATATGATAAAAAAATGAAATTGCGTATTTTATTTTAAATAAATTATTTATACATAGCATTGATTAAAAAATTCCTCTTGTTCATTCTGCTCGAAACTAATGTTTCTTAATACTGAAAGGAGTTCTTTTTGTATCTGCTCCTCAGATTTATCGGATAAATATATAAAATTTCCATAATTTTGCTGACGGTAAGTCCAGGAAAGAATAATTTTTAATTCCTCAATATCTTCTTTTGTGTAATTGCTTTCAAAAGCTGTTCCGTTAAAAAAAGAATTTTTAATTATGCTGAAAAGTTGTTCCACTGGTGCTTTTCTGCCAAAAGTAGCTTGATGAACTAATTTTCCGAATCGAATAAAAAATATTTCAACAGTTTTATATTGTTCAGAAGATGGAATAATTAAAATGAAATTGTTTTGATTGATCGAGGTAGGCACTTTTTGCTGTCGGCTAAAAAGCTTTTTTAGCTGAAATAGTTGATTTTTTATTGAATCTGCCTTTTCAAATTCCAATTTTTCTGAATACTCTTGCATTTTCTTTTCGTAAAGTTCAATTATGCCATTGTTGAAAGAGCAAAGAAAAGAGCGCACTTTATCCAGTTCATCGGAATAGCTCTGCTTGACTTCCTTTGAACAGGGTGAAAGACACATTTTTAAATCATAGTAAATGCATTGCTTTTTCTCAGTGTTTGTGCGGACATTTATTTTAGAGCATTTTCTAAGTTGGAAACGCTTATTGATTATGTATATAATCTCTTGAGCAAAATATTCACTGTTAAATGGTCCAAAGTATTCTGCCCCGTCCGGCTCTATTCTGTCTGTTATTTTTAAAATAGGATAGTTAGAATTTTTTGGTATTTTTATAAATGAATAGCTTTTATATGCTTTGTCCAATGTGTTAAATTTTGGTTTAATTCTTTTAATTTCTTTTGATTCAAGCAAAAGAGCGGAAAGTTCTGTGTCGGTGCATTCCCAACTTATTTTGAAAACATTTTTTAGCAACTTAGTTATTTTTTTTGAAGAGCTGATTCCAGTGAAGTAAGAATTAACTCTTTCTTTTAAAGACTTTGCTTTTCCTACGTAGATAACGCTTCCTTTTTTATCGTGAAAGTAGTAAACCCCAGGCTCGCTTGGTAAATCTTTCAATGAGTCTGCATATTGCTTATAATTTTTTGCTGGTATTTTAAACTGCTTTGTTGCAACATTTTGAAATTTTAGAAGCTCTTCAATGTTGTTAATATTATGTTCGTTTTCAGCTATTAGTAGCAGTTCATTAAGAATTTTTGCAGTGGCAATGGCGTCTGCATAAGCCCTATGCCGATTGTTAATTGCGATATTAAAATACTTAGCCAAGGCGCCTACGTTTGCTTTTTTATTTTGCGGGAGTAGTCGCCTTGCAAGTTTCAATGTGCATAATTTAGGTATTTCAATAGCTTCTATATTTGTTTTAATCATTGAATTATAAACGAAGGACCAATCGAATCCAACGTTATGGGCAACAAATACGGCATCGGGCTGGGAAAGGATGCTCTTAACCTGGGGCATAATTTCTGCTGCCTCAGGCGCCAAAAATGCCATTTGATCTGTTATGCCAGTCATTTGCACAATATAGTGAGGTATAGTTTGGTGTGGATTTACAAGTGAGCTAAACTCTGAGTTTATTTCACCAGCAATAGTAGTTACGCAAGAAATCTCGGTAATGCTATTTGCAATAGGGTTCGAGCCGGTGGTTTCAACATCGCAAACGACAAAAGGTATATCCCAAATTGATTTAGCTATGCTTCCCATTCCATTTTGCCTTTAATCCAAGTGCTTTCAACGTGGTTTATTCCGAAATGATAAAACAAATCAATATATGTGGGAATATTTAAAATGGAAAAATCTGCGGATTTCCCAATTTCCAAACTCCCAATTTGATTCGATTTTAAGAGCGCTGCAGCTCCGTTCAAAGTCGATGCAACAAGGGCTTCCTCGCAGCTCATTTGCATATTTGTAACAGAAAGAGAAAGGATTTGCTGCATATTTTCAGTGAAAGAGGAGCCAGGATTGCAATCGCTTGCAAGGGCGCATATAGCATTTTTTTCGATTATTTTTCTTGCGGGTGCATACTGCATACGAAGGAAATAAGCAACGCCGGGCAATAAAGTGGCAACTGTTCCAGCTTTTCGCAGTGCTTCAATTCCTTGATCGGAAATAAAAAGTAAATGGTCGGCTGAGACTGCCCCTAATTTTGCTGCAAGCTCTGCCGCGCCAAAAGAGCTAAGCTCATCTGCGTGCACTTTTAGCTTGAAGCCAAGCTCTGCGGCTTTTTGCAAAACTTGTTCCCCTTGCTGGATTGTGTAATAGCCCTCGTCAATGAAAACATCACAGAATTCGGCAAGATTTTCTTCAGCAACTTTGGGAAGCATTTCCTCGCAAAGCAGGTCAATATATTTTTGATGATTATTTTTATATTCTGGGGGGAAATCATGGGCGCCCATAAAAGTAGTGCTAATGCGGAGTGGCAAGATTTTTTTAAGTTCTTTTATCGCTTGAAGTTGCTTGATTTCGCTTTCTAATGTTAGCCCGTAGCCGCTTTTTATTTCAATGGCAGTAGTTCCGTGTTTAAGAGCATTGCTTCCTAAATATGTTCCAATTTCAACTAATTCCTCAAGAGTAGCGGCTCTTGTGGCGATCATTGTCCTTAAAATTCCTCCGCCTTCCGAAGCAATTTGCTGATAGCTAACTCCACGCAATCGGCGGGCAAAATCTTCTGAGCGGTTCCCTGCAAAAACAATATGGGTATGGGAATCAACAAAACCTGGAATTATTGTTTTCCCTCGAGCATCTAATATTTTTTCAGCAGAAATTTCTTTTTTTTCTAATTTTTCGTTTGCTTCTTGGTTTGTTCCAACCCAAAGTATTTTTTCATCGAATAAGATCGCAGCATTTTTAATTTCAGAAATGTTTTGCATTTCTTTGCCAACAAGGGCTTTTTTCCCTTGAGCATCTATTGTAACGAGTGAAGATATGTTTTTTATTAAAGTTTTCATAAATTTCTTTCTTTTTTAT
>JAAYJM010000003.1 GCA_012522895.1 Ignavibacteria bacterium | reverse complement strand
TTTGGTTTTTTGGGAAAAATTTTATAATATTTGTAAATTTTAAAATTGTATTTTGAAATGTTATTATTTACACATAAATGGAGAAGAAATGAAAAATTTTTTATCTAAATCAGTATTAACAATACTAGTTTTTTCTCTGCTTTCAGTTTTCGTTATGCCTTTAATTGCGCACGACGATGAGATAACAGAAGGCAGAGAGTATTGGTTTGCTTTGCCTTATGCAAAAATGACAACTCCTGAGGAGCCCAGGGCTGAGTTGCCAATTTTTGTTTGGGTGTCGTCAAAATACGACACAAGAGTTGCAATGACAATTCCGGAAACAGGAGTTATAAAAAATTTCGTTATCAATGCGAATAAAATTACTCAAATTCCTTTAGACGACCAATTAATGTGTAGGGAAGGGGAAATTGCTACAAATAACGGAATTCACCTCTTGGCTGACGACCCGATATCAGTCTGCGTTTATTACAGCTATAAATGGACTGGTGAGGCATATCGCGTTACCCCGATTGAGTGGCTTGGTAAAAGATATGTTACATTGAATATGTATTTAGACGAGGTTGAGGATTTAAAACCACCTCAAATTCTAATTGTTGCCACAGAAGATCATACTCAAGTTACTTATATACCAACCGCTAATACCGAAAAAGTAAGAGCTGGCAATTCAAAATCAGTGTCCCTTATGAAGGGTCAAACTTATCTTATTCTTGGCCAATTGAATTCAGCTTTTGTCCAAGAAGAAACAAGCGATTTGACTGGAACTTATATCACCTCTAATAAGCCGATAGTAGTTTTCTCTGGGCATACAAAGGGAGCTTTCCCAAAATACTTTGTTGGACAAAAAGCCGGCGGCTGGATGGAGCTTTATGCTTATTTTGCACGTAATATGCTTATGGAACAAATGTGGCCTATCGAGCTTTTAGGCAAAGAATACGTTACCGCCCCAATTAAATACCACAATAGACCACGCGGCTTGAGTGGGGTAGAAAATGATTTCGGCGATTTAATTAGATTCGTTGCGACCGAAGACAATACAGTTATTTATCAACAGCGCCAAGATGGCTCTGGCTTAAGACAGATTAGCTTAAATTTAAAGCGAGGTCAATATCACGATATTTTAAATCAGGAATTAGCTGCTTATTATGTAGCAAATAAAAATGTTTTAGTTGGCCAATACGGCAAAACTTGGTGGAATGAACCGGGAATGATGAATATAAGAAGTTCAGACGAGCCACAGAATCCTCATATTAGCGGGCAAGGTATGCTTCTTACTGTTGCTCCAGCGGAAAGATGGTGTTCTTATGCTAACTTCAAAGCCCCTTACGAAATAGACAACTTTGTTTATCTGACATTTAGGTATGCAGATAGAGAAAATATTTACTTTGATAACGAAAAAATCACATCCTTATGGGGTTCATCGATTATAGATATTCCAGGCTCACCTTACGCTTACGTTGCGCACTCAATTCAGCCCGGCGACCACTACGTTGAAGGACTTGAAGGCGCTAGATGGGCTGGCTATTCTTATGGCAACTGGGACAGATTAAAAGACGGCTTTGCCTTCGGTTATCCAATTGGAATTAACTATGCTGATATTTGTCCGGACTCGCTTTACCTTGTCGATGCAATAGATTGCGGTAACGTAGATGGAGCCTTTTACGCAACAAATCTCGCGGACACGCTTTGCGCTGCAATTTTTTCCATCAATCATAAAGAAGCTGTAAATTACGACTTCGAGGTTGATCAAAGGTTTAAAATGGACGACACACTTGCACGGTTTACCGCCACCGTCCATGATGTTAAAAAAGAAAGCAGAATTACAGTTACAGCAATGACCCGTTCTGGAAAAAAGCTACAAAAGGTATATGAATACACACCAGAGGAAATAGAAGCAAATCCAAAATCTGTTGACTTCGGGCTGATTCCCTTAGATGAATCTGATTGCCAGAACATACGCTTGATAAATGATGGAGAAGTGCCTGTTACAATAAAAGAACTAAAGCTGAAGAACAACCAAGCGGAATTTTCAATTACTTCTATTGACTTGCCAATCACATTAGAGCCGAGTGAAAGCAAAATGATTGAAGTATGCGCTCATTCCTTATCACTTACCTCTGGAACTATTAGGGACTCTGTTATAGCAGTGCTATCTTGTTATGAAGAAGCTGTTGCAGAGCTTGTGCTAAGAACTGGCGAGCCTTCACTTTGGGTTGCAGATGCAAATTGGGGACAAATCCCTGTCGGAGTGGAAAGACCTCAGAACATTGAAATGAAAAACGAAAGCACTGTGGACGTAGAAGTTTATTCAATATCATGGTCGGACAGCACTCATTTTACACGAGTGGAAGGGCTTAATTTCCCATTTATTATTCCCCCGGGTGAAACTTTTGAATTTAGAGCATATTACAAAGCAGATATCCCCGGTGTCCAGCACCGCGATTCTGCCCACTTCCAAACCAACGCTAAGAAGACAAAATTATATTCTATTTGGAACGGTAGTGGAATTGATGCCGGCCCATCAATTACGGGTTTTAACTGGCAAAAACGAAGAATTATTGATGAGTATGCTGGAGTTACAGAATACGAAGGAACTGTTAGAATTAGCAATACCGGAAACGCTAATTTAGCTGTAAATGGCATAAGAATTGAAAATGATGAAGATGGCGTATTCAGATTCAATTCAACGCAAGTGCCAGACTATTTGCAGCCAGGAGAAGAAAATGCAGTTGATATTGACGTCTTTTTCGCACCAAAAGAAGAAAAAGCTTATGTTGCAGATATTATTTTAAGCACTACATTTAATAACCAAGAAGAAACTGCTCAAAATCTACTCGAAGGTATTGGAATACTCCCACACGTTGAGGTTACCGGTATTGATTTTGGCGAGCCTATTCTTAATGGAACGTCGAAAAAAGATAATGGGAACGTTGCCCATTTAACTATTAATACATTGACAGCGATGAAACTTACAGTGTTCGATATAAGAGTGGAAGGTGAAGATGCGAACGCTTTTGTAATCGATCCCGCCTGGCATTCAGCTCAAGGATTTCCAATAGTAATAGAAATTGGCGATCATTTAGAGGTTCCAATAACATTTACTGCACAAAAAATTGGTGAGCACAGAGCAATATTAGTTGCAGATTGCGATGCACCAAAAACAGATAAATACTTTGATGATTTAATTGGACGCGGCTATACAGAAGGCTTATACACTACTGATTTCGATTACAACAAGATCTTTGTTTATACAACGAAAGATGGCTCAGTCTCCTTACAGAATTTAGGCTCGAATACAATTCAAATTTCAAGAGGAATTCAAAGCAGCAAAGTTGGAGACCCAACCGATCTTGGTGAGTTTATAATTAATAGATGGTATACCGAACAAGGCGGACTTCAAAGTCCACTTGCTCCTTTCGATTTAGCCCCTGGTGACCGCTTAGTTGTCGAGGCTACTTTTGCACCAGTCGAAGTAAGAAATGAAGAACCGCACACTGTCCGCATAGAATACATTATCTCCACAGGCGACACAGTCTACTCCACCTTGACCGGAAGAGCTATGCTTATCAATACCGTTGCAGAAATACCAAAAGCATATCAAGCCAACCCTGGTAGCAAAGTTCTAATGGATTTCAAATATTACAAGAAAGCTAATGAACAAAAACCAATAGAGCAAGCAGGCATCACTTCATTTACTGCCCGCATCTATTTTAATCATGAAAATGCAGCAGCTTACGACATATATCCAGATATTCCAAATGGCTGTGCTGATATTATTAGAGATGGAACAATGACTGCTTCTTGGAGCTGCGATGATGCAAGAATAATTGATAGAAAAACTTTAGAAGTAAGTATGAGCGGGAATAGTCCCTTAATTGCAAGTTCAAATGACGTTTTATTCAGATTTAGAATGAACACATTCCTTTCAAGTAACGATGGCAATGTCAAGGTTGTTCCTTGTGGATTCACTCGTCAATTCCGTTATATGGAGGTTGACACAATCCCTGGCGATATTACTATTCAGCCAGTTTGCGTTAATACATTAAGATTAATCCAGCTCTCGGGTGTCGATTATGCTTTAGCACAAAACAGCCCAAACCCGGCAAGCAATACCACTTCTATTGACTATTCAGTAGGAATAGAAGCATTGACGACAATCAAACTTTATAGAGAAAGTGGCGAGCTTGCTGCTACATTACTAAATCAAGTTTTAAAGCCCGGTCATTACACTTTAGATGTTAATGTCCAGCAATTAGGCTTGGCGTCTGGAGTCTATTTCTATAGAATAGAATCTGGTCCTTATTCGGAAACAAGAAATATGGTAATTAGCAAATAAATTGTTGTTCGTTTTCATTTTAATTCTCCTAAATAAGCCCTAGCTTGCTAGGGCTTTTTTTTAAATGAAAAGTAAAGAGCGCTGCGATTTGCTTGGAAACTAATTGGCAACTAATCGTATTTGTTTAACTCAGCTTTATACTTTTCCCAGTTGGGCAAAAATTGAGTCAAAAAATCATAAAAGCGTTTATTATGGTGGCGTTCCAAGAGATGAACAAGTTCGTGAGCTATTACATATTCAATCACTTCGACTGGCTTTTTAGCTAACTCTGAATTTAACCAAATTCGTTTTGAGACGACCTTGCAAGAGCCCCATCTTGTTTTCGTTTTACGAATGCCGAAAGCGTTTGTTTTTACGCCAATAATTTTTTCCCATTTAAGTATCAAAACTGGCGCGAGCTTTTTTAAATTTAGCTTGTAAAATTCGTATAAAATTCTTTCTCGTTCTTCTTTTGATGAGCGAAAAGGAACTTGCATTGTAATTTTATCTGAATTAAGGAATACTTTTATTCTGCTTTTGCTTTCAAGGACTTCTAAAAGGAATGCTTTGCCTAAAAAGTAATGGGTTTCTCCGCTAATATATTCTTTTTCTGCTTTTTTTGGAAGGTTGCTGATTTTTTCTTGATGCTTTTTTATCCAATCAATTTTAGATATAAGCAAATTTTTCAAATAGTTAATATCAATGTTAAATGGTGCTGAAACGCTAACTTTTCCAGAAGGGGGCTGAACTTTTAAATTTACTTTTTTTATTCTCTTAAATTCAACAGCAATTTTTATATTATCAATTTCGATTTCTGTTTTGCTAATAATTGTTCTTGAGCTATACTTTGCTTCCTTTTCTTTTTGATTTTTTTGCAAGTTTTCACCAATAACAGAATTAAATAAAAAATTATGTTAAATTAAATAATTATACTTGTTTTGCTGTTTTTGCTTTGCTATTTTTATTGATTTTCACTTTTTTTCTATTTGCTTTGCTTTTGCTTTTCTTTCTATTTCTCAGGTATTTGACTAAAAAATAAACAAGGACAATGAATATAATAGTTGGAAGAAGTATTTGTCCGTAAAGATCAATATATTGGTCAGCTATATGCCAATTTTTCCCCATTTTAAAGCCAAGATAAAGTAAAAGAGCATTCCAAATCAAAGAACCAATTACAGCATAAGTTACAGTGAGCGGAATAGATAGTTTAGAAATACCTGCGAAAAAAGAAATTACAGCTCTCGTGCCAGAAAGAAATCGATTGACAACAATAATAAGATAGCCCCATTTTCTAAACCACTGTCGCGGCTTTTTTAATTTTTTTTGATTGATAAAAGGAAATTTATTAGATTCCACAATTCTATTACCAAAAACCATTCCAAACCAAAATAGCAGAATAAAGCCCGCAGAAGAGCCAATCGTTGAAAAAATAAGGAGCGGAATGAAATCAACTTTACCAATGCCGGCAAGCGAGCCAATAAAAATGAGAATGGTGTCGCTTGGCGAGGGTGGAAAAATATTTTCAATAAAGGTTACTAAAAATGCAAAAAAAAGTATTGCAAATACCGGTATTGAAGGCGAAGACAGGAACCTAATAGCTTCTTCTAACATAAAATGTAATGTTTAATGAAAATTTGAATAGATGATTTAGCAATTTATAATTTTATGATTTGATAAGCAAGCGTTATTTTATACATTTTTTTTCCTTAAATAATATTTTTTTACCTCTTTCAAAAAGCCGGTTGCAATCGGAAGGGAGAGCGGCGAGGCGTAGTCCGTTTTTTCTGGATGCCACTGAACTCCTATTATATATATATTGCTATCCGGAACAACTCGTTCAATTCCTTCAATCAAGCTGTCGGCTGAATAAGCTGAGGGAATAAATCCGGGCGCAATCCTGTTTACCGCTTGGTGATGATTTGAAGTTGCGACAGCAGAATCCACGGCAACTGCTTTATGTAGTTCTGTCCCATTTACTATATAAACAATGTGCCCAATATAGCTAAGGCTGTCGTGTCGATGGATTACGCTAGTATCCCAATCGCTTGGAATATCGACAACAAGCGAGCCACCATAAGCAACGTTAAGTATCTGCTCGCCGCGGCAAATTCCCAGCACAGGTAAATTCAATTTTTTTGCTATCTCAATTGCCTTAAATTCAAAAGTATCACGCTCAGAAAAAAAAACGCAGCTTGAGCTGTCCGAAGCTTGACCGTAGAAAGCTGGATGAACGTCCTCGCCACCAATTAAAACAAAGCCAGAGCATAGTTTTAGCAACTTTTCAGCATTTTCAATTCCATCTTCAAGCGAAACTTCAAGATATTCAAAGCTCAGCGAATCTGAGTGTTTTAACCATTTGATATATCTATTGTCTTCTCCAGCGCAATAAGGCACTATCACAGCAACTTTGATTTTTTCTTCTTTTGAGCAGCTTGCTAAAGATAAGCCGAAAACTAAAAGCAAAAAGCTAATTATTAAAGAGCTTTTGATTATGTTTTTAATTTTTTCAGTGATTTTCATGCTAATTTTTTCCAATTTAATTATTCCAATTTAAAATAGAGAGCTTAATCCTAAAATTGAAAAGTTTTTAAAATATTTTCTGTAAACTTTTCCAAATTCAATATATCAATTTTTATTGTAAAAACATAAACAAAAATAGAATTTGTTTCAAACAGTTTTTTATACTTATATAGCTTCACTGCATCTTTTTCAGTAGTTATAATTGTATTTATTTTCAACTGCTTAGATTGTTTAATTATACTTTGTATATCTTTTTTTCTGTAAATGTGGTGGTCTCGAAAAGTGAAGCTATGCTTAATTTTAAAATCTTTCAAAGAATTAATAAAACGCTTCGGATTTGCAATAGAAGATAGAGTAGCAAAGGCATTTTTAGGCTCAGCATTAAAAAAAGGAGGAATTTCACTGTTTTTTTCCTTATAAGAATCGCAAGCTAAATGACCGTAATCATCTAAACGCCTAATTCCATCGTTTTTTACTTCAATAAAAAAAACCTCAGCGTCTTTTTTTAAATAAGAAGATATTTTTGGCAAATCATTTTTAGAATAGAGTAAAAGAATATCTGCTCGCGACAAAGAAGCTAATGGCTCGCGCAATCTTCCACGGGGCAAAAGACAAGGCTGCTCAATAGTTTTAGAATCTACTATCACGATGTCCAAATCTCTTTTCAGCTTTCTATGCTGAAAACCGTCATCAAGTAGGATTGCATTAACCTTAAAATTTTCTTCAACTATCTTTGCCGCTTCATATTTCTTTTGGTGAACTACTACTGGCGATGGGATTTTTTTTGCAATCAGAAACATTTCGTCCCCCGCTTGCTCTGGATTTGCAAAAATATTAGCTCCGTCAGACACAATTAGTCCGCCGCTTGACTGCCTTTTATAACCTCGTCCAATTATAGCGGGTCTAATACCACTTTTTATCAATAATTTAGCAAGTTCAATAGTAAATGGAGTTTTCCCAGAGCCACCAACAGAAATATTTCCAATGCTAATAACTGGAATACTCAACTCGCACTGCTTCTTTTTCTTTAAATCGTAGGATGCATTGCGCCGCTCTACAAAGTATGCAAAAATATTTTCAAGAATTTTTAAAAGCAATTTCGCGTTTCTGTTTGTTCGTCTCAAAAAACTGAATGCAAAATACGAAGAATTGCATTTATAATAAATTATTTTTATTAGCTCATTCAAAATGAACTATTTTTATACTTTATTTGAATTTAATGTAATATAATTTTCATATCGTTAAATATTTTTTTTATTTTTGCTCAAAGTTAAAATGTCTCAAATTTATAAAAGAAAGAAAATGCTCGATATTCAAAACTCAGAGCTTGCTGGAATAAAAGCTATAAAAATAATTGGCAGAATCGATGGCATAAGCAGTCCTATCCTCGAAAAAAGCATAAAAGATTTAGCAACAGAGGGCGAAAGGAAGCTATTAATAGATATGGAAGGCATAAATTATATTAGTAGTGCGGGATTACGCGTTTTTTTAAGCGCCCAACAAACGATGAGCAAAGCGGGAGGCGAGCTGATTCTTTATAAGTTGAGCGAGCAAATTTTCTATATTTTTAAAACTGCCGGATTTCATAAAATTTTTAAAATAATTAATGATTTTGATGAAATATCGGATTTTAGCTCTAATTCAAAAAAAGAGCATAGCATAAAAAGCGAAACTATTGATAATATAAGATTTAAAATATTAGAAAGCCCAGCCGGAATTGGAAAAAAACAAAAGTTTGGGAGTATGGAAAAACTTACACATAGCGAGTTTTCCGAAGCTGATTTGATAAGCCTTTCTCCCGATGACTTAAGCTATGGCATTGGGCTTGCTGCCTTGGGTGAAGATTACAAAGACTTTAAAAAATATTTTGGGGAGACAGCTATTTTAAATCGGAATTTCTTTGTTTATCCAGCAGTGAAAAAGCCGGCGGTTGATTATATGCTCCCTCTTGGCGATAGTTCTCAAATCAAGTATAACTTTTTTACTTATAATGGCTTTCAAGGAAATTTCAAATATATTCTTAGTTTTGAAGGAATTGATGGATTTGTTAATTCAGATAATTTATTTCAAGCTATACTAAAATTAACTGAGGGAAAATTATTTGGACTTGTCTTTTTTGCTGAAAGCAAGGGACTTTGGGGAATGAATCTAAAACAAGTTCCGATCGTAGAAAATCAGGAGAAAGCAGGAGATTCAATTTTTTCAGAGAATAATTTTTCTAATTGGTTCAATTTTCCTGTTGAGGATTGCGATTTTAATTGCATTCTTGTCGGCACAGGCTTTGTTCATAATTTCTCAGAAACCCCGCCATCGCTAAAAGATTATTTTGCAGCTAAATCGAATTGGCACATTCATAGCGTGGTTTTTGAAAAAGGGATAATAAATAGGAATATTGAAAATTTCGATGAAGAATTAAAAAGGATAACAAGTGAGCTGGAGCCTTTAAAAGTGGTTCATTTGCTTGAAAAAACTACTTTAAGCACTGGTTGTATAGGATTAGTTGAGTTGGAGGATTAAATGGAACTTTGGATTGGAGCTTTAAATTTGGGACTGCTTTACGCATTACTTGCTTATGGCTCTCTTTTGACTTTTAGGATTTTTCAGGCTGCTGATATCACTGTCGATGGAAGTTTTACCACTGGAGCTGCTGTTACTGCTGTTCTTATAACATTCGGAATGAATCCCTTGCTGGCATTGACTATTGCATTTTTTTGTGGAGCCTTGGCTGGTGCGATCACCGGCATTATACATACCCGTTTAAAAATTGACGCATTGCTTGCTGGCTTTATAGTGATGGTTGGGCTTTACTCAATTAATTTGCATATTATGGGAAAATCTAACGTCCCTTTGCTTGGCGAGAATACTATTATTAATTTCTTTGATTCTTTAAATGTGGGCTTACCTTCAGAGCTTTGGTATTTGCTCTGCTTTTTCCCAATGATAATGGCTTTTTGGCTCTTGATTTCGCTTTTCTTTAAAACCGATACTGGGATTGCAATTCGTTCTGCTGGCGCAAATCCGGATATGGCAAAAGCTTCTGGGATTAATGTTAATTTAGTGAAGGTTGCAAGTATAGCAGCAGCTAATGGCTTTGTCGGTCTTTCGGGAGGGCTTGTTGCTCAGTATCAGGGTTTTGCCGATATTGGTATGGGAATTGGGACTTTAATTATTGGGCTTGCCTCGGTCATAATTGGAGAATCTATTTTTCCAAGTAAAAATGTTTTTGTGATTTTCCTTGCAGCAACAATCGGTTCGATAATTTATCGCTTAATTATTGCTCTTGCTCTCTTTTTTGGGATGAATCCAATTGATTTGAAATTGCTTACTGCACTTTTTGTTTTAATAACACTTATTTTTACAAAAATATCTAATGACAGAAGGGCAAATATAACAAAGCAAGGCCTTGGTTTCTTTCCTTTTTTGAAGAAATATAGAATTTACTTTTCTATTGCTGCCGCTGTAATCATTTTTGCAATAGCTATTCCATTTATTTTTAAAACGTCTAAGATTGCAAGTGATGAAAAGCGTTGCAAGATCGGCGTTTTGCAGCTTGTAGAAAATGGATTGCTTAACGTTACCAGAGATAGTTTCGATGAAGAAATGAAAAACTTGGGTTATAAATCGGGAGAAAACTGCACAATAGATTTTCGAAATGCAAACGGAGATATTAGCGCCCTTAACTCGATATTAGATAACTTTGTTATGCAGGATTATGATATAATTGTAACATTCTCAACACAGGCAACTCAATCGGCAATAAATAAAATAAAAGATAGACCAGTCGTTTTTTCAACTGTCGCTAATCCGTTTATTATTAATGCCGGAACAACGGACAGCAATCATTTACCCAACGTAACTGGCGTTTATGGCGCCGTTAATATGGACTCAACCCTATATTGGGCTAATCAAGTTTTACAAATAGAGTCTTCATCAAAATTCAAAATAGGCGCCATTTGGGATCCCTCGCAATCAAATTCAGAATTTAATATCAATAACCTTAAAAAAGTGCTTTTAAAAAATAAAAATATTGAATTTGAGGGCGCTCACATCACAAACTCCTCAGAGGTTCATCAAGCAGCTTTATCTCTTGTTGCAAAAAAGGTAGACCTGCTTTTCCTTGTTCCGGATAACACAGTGTATTCAGCTTTTGACGCAGTAGTTTCAGCCTCTCTAAGCAAAAAAGTTCCTATATTCGTTTCCGATTTAGAAAGAATTGCCGATGGCGCTTTAATGGCTTATGGTTATGATTATACCTCAAGCGGGATTCAAGCAGCCCATCTTGTCCATAGAATTTTAAATGGCGAGAATCCGAAAGATTTGCCTTTTGAGATTTATAATCGCACTTTGCTTGCAATAAATCAAAAAGTAGCAAAAGAGTTAAATGTTAAAGTGCCAAATACTGTTCTTTCTCAAGCTGGAAAAATTATTCCAGCCGAAGCGGAGAAATCTGATAAGAAAAATGGCTTTTAAATTGATAATCAATTCATGGAATGAGCCGTTTAAATTTTTTTATAGCTAATTGCTTC
>JAAYJM010000055.1 GCA_012522895.1 Ignavibacteria bacterium | reverse complement strand
CTCTTTTGCTGTGTCTGGAATAATGATGCCACTTACAGTTTTTTCTTCAGCCGGAGCCGGTTTTACCAGCACGCGGTCTCCTAATGGTTTAATGTTCATAATTTTAATATGTTTTTTTAGTTAATTAAATTTTCAACGTATGGCATTCAATCACAACTTATGCCAGCGAATATCTAGATGATTTATGTCATGTTTTTGACATAAATTATAATACTTTGAAGAATTGACTTGTCATTTTGTCAGTTTTTTGGATCTATACAGTTTACGATTCTTCATTTCTTATGGATTGAATCATTAGATCAGCTAGGTGGTGGTTGGAAAAATCTGGGAATAGCGCTTGTTGGCGTTTTTTTATATCTGATTTGCTAAATGGAATTTGCATTAATTTTTCAATATTACTAATAATATCTTCGTCGGTTTCGGCCAAATGGCACAATGGTTCTAAATTACTCCCCTGAATCATGGTCTGGTTTGCAATAATATGGCGTCCAGAGCAAAGAGAATGTAAGAGCTTGATTTTCATCCCAGTAGCTTGAAATGTAATTAATAGGTGAATTTGTGCATTGCTTATCAGTTCATCCATCTTTTGCTCATCAACATTAGCCATTAGTTTTATGTTTTTATGCTTGGCTACTAAGTCTTTTAACTCTTTTGAGGGATTTAAGCCAGCAATTATACACCTATGATTTATTTTGGAAAATATATTGTGAATTAAATAAGTTGCGACTTTTATATTTTCAGGAACAGATAAATTCCCGTGATACAGTATGTAATCAGATTGACCAATTTTAGTGTTTACTGCATTATTGGGATGGAAACAAGGGATATAAATCGATTTTACCTTAGGATATTTAGTTTTAAAATAAATTTCATCGGTTGTAGATATTGCGTATATAATATCTGTTGATTCTAATTTTTTTTCAAAAAGCTTTAATTTGAAAGCTTCCATAAAATAAAACAGTTTTTTAACGATATTTTTACTAGCTAGAGCTAAGTAATAATAGTAATGATGTTCTATATTGGCTTCTCTGAAGAGTTTTTTTCTGTTTTTAAGGGATGGATGTGTAAGGTAATAACAAGACATCAATCCTTCAAATAAAATAGGATGATTGTCTTTTGTTAGATTTTTAAGAAGCAAATTATTTTTTCTGCTGATAACAGAAAAAGGAGTCTTACTAAGGTAATATGTAAAACGTAAATTTCGAGGATAATAGTATATCTCTTTACAGTATTTTTTTAATTCCTTTTGTTGAGGTCGCTTATATTCAAAACAGTGTAAAATAATTTCACATCCTTTTTCTTTTAATGCTTTAAGTCTGTAAAACACGTCTATTGCTCCTCCGTAATTTGGAGGATATGGTATATCAAAAGCAATGATATGGATTGTTTTACATTTCATTTACCTTAGCACTTCATCTATACTGATTCCCAAGACTTCAACATCTTCTGTGAAATATTTAACGTCTTTATCCACATAATTATTTTTTGCTAGGCGAACTGTTTTAACACCTGAACGATGGGTGGAAATAGCAGTAGCGGGGATTGTTGTTTTTGGAGCAATATAAGACCAGTAAACGCGATTTGTTGCATAATCGACAATGATGCCTGTAATGTAGTAAATAGCCTGATCCATAGGTGCATCATCTATTCTTACTGCATCAGTT
>JAAYJM010000054.1 GCA_012522895.1 Ignavibacteria bacterium | reverse complement strand
TAAATTTAATTAATTTTTTTTTAAAGGAAACAATGAAAACAAAATTATTTTCATTCATTTTAGTATTTTTTATTTTTAATGCAGCTCTCTCATCTATCTCGCTTGCAGCAGAAGGCAAAGAAGATAGCATCAGAGTTTATAAAATTGGCGAGCTTATCATCTCAGATTCAAAACTTGAGAAGCTAAGCCCCAGCAAATTAGATGTCGTTAATTATTACAGAATCAACCACATTGACGCTTTTTCTTTCACTGAACTAACGCAAGTAATTCCTTCTACTCAAATAAGGACGAACTCTCGCGGCGAGTCTATGCTTTACATTCGAGGAGCGAGCGAGCGTCAGCTTGGACTTTTCTTCGATGGCGTTCAAATGAACATTCCTTGGGATAACCGAATGGACTTGACATTTGTTCCAACAGATATAATTGGACAGGTCTTTGTGGATAAGCAATCCTCTTCAATTTTATATGGTCCAAATGTTCTGGGCGGCGCTCTTTCTATTAGCACTCAGGAAAGAAGAAGCGAAGGAACGGGATTCCGCTTGAAAATTCAGGGGAATGATGCAAATACTCAAATGTATTCTGCTTGCGCCGATGGTCGCTTTTCCAACTTCAACTACATTGCCAACATTTCTTATTTGAAAAGTGATGGATTCTTAATGTCAAAAGATGCTCCCAGCGATTTGAAAAATCAAAATGAAAACTCAAGATTGAGAACAAATTCCGATCAAGAGCGTTTCAACGCCTACATTAGAGGTGAATACCATTTTGATGACAATACAAAAATTGGGCTTTCCTTCTCATATACAAATCAGGAAAAAGGCGTAGGAGCAAACACAGATACAATCAATTCATCAAGGTTTTGGCGCTATCCAGATAGGAATCGTTTAATCACAACTTTAAATGCATGGCATGCTTTCGATGATGCAAAACAGTGGCAACTACGCGGGACGGTTTGGTTCGATAAGTTTGACCAAACAATCGATTCTTATAAAGACTTGACATTTAAGGATTTGGAAGAAACGCAGAAAGATGATGACAATACTTTAGGAGCAAGAGTTATATTAGACTTTACCCCTCAAACAAATCATACACTTAGTTATGTTCTAAACGTGTTTTCTACAAATCACGATGAGCAAATTGATAGCGATCCAACAACTAAATTTTCACAACTCACTCTCAGCACCGGCTTAGAGTATAAGGGAAGATTTGATTTATTTTCTTATTACTTGGGCGCTGTTTGGGACTACAATGAAACTCCAAAAACCGGCATTTTCACTGATAATGAAGGGAATAATTCAAGCGGAATCGGTGCTTGCTTTTCATTAAAATACGATGCAAGCGATAATTTTGCCATATTTGGAGAATTGAGCAGAAGAACACGCTTTCCCACAATGAGAGAGCAATTCTCAGGCGCGCTGAAAAAGTTTAAAGTGAACCCAGATTTAAAGCCGGAAACAGGAATGCTTGCCGAACTTGGCGGGATCCTCGATTTTGATAATGCTTATATCAAGATCAGTGGCTTTGCTAACTTTTATGATGACTTAATGGTTCAAAAAACTCTTTCATTAGAAGAGGATTCTTTGAAAAGAAAAATGCGTTATAATCTTGCCAAAGCAGATATAATTGGTGGCGAAATAAGTATATTCTGGAACCCGATTAGCACACTGAATTTTGAGGGATATTTTACTTATATGAGTTCAAAAGCTGAGTCTGAAGGCAAAAAGTTAGACCATTTAGATAATAAGCCCGATTTTATTTCTGCCTTAAATGCAAATTACTATTTTGATTTTGGTTTAAAGCTTTTAGCAGAAGTGGAGTTAGCAGGTAAGCAATACGAGGAAATTGGAAAGAACTTTGAAGAAATTGATGCTTATGCAGTATTCAATTTTAGAGCAGCTTATCAATTTGTGCCAGTAAACGGTATGCAAACAGAATTATTTGCACGTATAAACAATATTACTGATGTATTTAGATATACTCAGTTTGGTTTTCCAGACCCGGGAAGAATGTTATCTTTTGGTATTTCATTAATGTATTAAACAAAAATTTATTAAGCAAAAAAAATGCCTTGCATTTCGTATGCAAGGCATTTTTTATATTTTGTTTTATATTTTATAAAAAAAAAGCCCGGCAATAATCTACTCTCCCACAGAGGAACCCTGCAGTACCATCGACTAAACTAAGCTTAACTTCTCTGTTCGGAATGGGAAGAGGTGTGTCCTTAGCTATAGAATTACCGAGCATTTTAAATATTGAAGAAAGAAATATTTCTAAAGTTAGAATATTTTATCTAGTAAAAAAGAAGCTTAAGTATAATACTAAATAGAGAATAATTACAGTAAGCCCTCGAATTATTAGTACCATTCCGCTGAATATATTACTATACTTACACGTATGGCCTATCAACCAGATAGTCTCTCTGGATTCTTACTAGTTTGCACTATGGGATATCTTATCTTGAAGTAGGTTTCGCGCTTGAGATGCTTTCAGCGCTTATCCTTTCCGGACGTGGCTACTCTGCGATGCAACTGGTGTTACAACAGATTCACCGTAGGTCCGGGCATTTCGGTCCTCTCGTACTAGAAACGGATCTTCTCAAATATCCTGCGCCCACACTGGATAGGGACCGAACTGTCTCACGACGTTCTGAACCCAGCTCGCGTACCGCTTTAATTGGCGAACAGCCAAACCCTTGGGACCTTCTCCAGCCCCAGGATGCGGTGAGCCGACATCGAGGTGCCAAACCTTGCCGTCGATATGAACTCTTGGGCAAGATCAGCCTGTTATCCCCGGCGTACCTTTTATCCTTTGAGCGACGGCCCTTCCACTTGGAGCCGCCGGATCACTAAGACCTGCTTTCGCATCTGCTCGACTTGTAAGTCTCACAGTTAAGCCACCTTATGCCTTTGCACTCTTTGCACGATTACCGACCGTGCTGAAGTGACCTTTGTAAGCCTCCGTTACATTTTAGGAGGCGACCGCCCCAGTCAAACTCCCCGCCTACCACTGTCCCCGCGGATCCACTCCGCCGGGTTAGAATCCAGCTACAACAAGGGTGGTATTTCACCGCTGACTCCACAAGACCCACGAGTCCTGCTTCGAAGTCTCCCACCTATCCTACGCATGCTGCAGCCAAACCCAATAGTAAGTTAGAGTAAAGGTGCACGGGGTCTTATC
>JAAYJM010000053.1 GCA_012522895.1 Ignavibacteria bacterium | reverse complement strand
GAATTTAAGTAAATAAATATATACTTCTGATTAATTTTTATATAGCAACTCGATTTGCCTGACGCTATTAGCAAAAAAGCTATTGCCACGACTGGTGCGAAAACCTGCTTCATTTCAAACAAACTCTTTACACATTGCAAAACAACAAATCTTTTACAAAGCAAGCAAAAAATGTAATATTTTTACAAATGGGTGCGTTTAAAGAATATTAAGATAGTCGCTTTCTGAGGCGCGTTTTGTGGCTGAACCTTGGCTTTTAACTTATATGTGTAAAATAATCTTCTTCGGAGTCTATATGGATTTGTAGAACACCAGCGCGAACAAGCTGCACTAAAATACGCTCAGAGCGTCTTTTTGAAATATTGACTAAGCGAGCAAAATCCTTTACAGTTGCCCTTTCGTAAAGCTCAAGATAATTGAAAAGCCGCCTTTCTCTATCTCCAATGCTAATTGTGATTGGCTTTGAATTAATATTCTGTCCGGCAAGCACTTTCGTATACTCGCTACTTGCGGCAATGGATTTAGCACCTACCCTTATGTAAGCAGTAGCTTTGGATTTGCTGTCATCTGGAATTTCCTTAACTTTGTGAGGACGATAAGCACTTTTTTCAATGTAAATAGCAATGATGTCGAGGCGGAAAATCTGAATAATTTCTATTTTTGGCTCAATAGTTGGTTCAATAAAAAAACCACATATTTTTTTTATTTCATCTACATCAGCTTTCTCACTTTCAACGCCGATAACAGTTCCATTGTCATCGACACCAATAATTAGCCAACCACCGAGAGTATTAGCGAAGGCAGCGATTTCTTTTGCAATTTTCACATCGCTCGAAATTTTTCGCTTAAATTCAACTGTTGAGCTTTCTCCAGCGCTAATTATTTCCAAGATTTCTTTGCTATTCATACCAAAAAATTTGTGTGTTAATTTTCTTTTTATTAAATAGTCTTTTTTTTTATGACGTTTTTATTGCAAGTTAATTTAAAAAATATGTTCAATTTATAAACGGATTCTTAAATGAAAAATTTTGTTTTTCAATTAGCATTGCTAACTGTCTTTCTTGTCTCAAACTTAGCAGCCTCGGAGTGGAAGAAAATTGAAGGTCCATCCGATTTTATAAACACTATTTATCAAATTAAAAGCGACCCAAGTAAAATTTTCGTTGCTTCAAATTCAATCGAAACTGACTATTCTGCATTAAATATAATTTTTCCTGTCGTAGGAAATGGAATTGTAGTTTCAAACGATAGCGGAAAAACTTTCTCCAACGTAAAGCTCGACACTTTTTCTGTCTACACTATTTTTGAAGTGGAGGCGACACCGGGTCTAATTCTTGCTTCGGCGCGCAAGCTCAATAGCGGAGGGATTGCCTTTTCTTTGGACGGTGGCGAGGATTGGTATGGCATTCCGATGATGTGTCCCGGGAGCAGACAAATTATGAAAATCGTGCAAGACAAAAATAATCCGTCCATCCTTTATGCTGCTGCGTTAAACACAAGTAACGGAGTGATTAAAACAGAAAATAATTTTGAAAATTGCGAAGAATTGCCTTCTTTGAAGTTCCAAGCTCGCGACATTTCCATCTCTTCTTTTAACGGCTATATTTACGTTGCGGCTGACAATGGAAATATATCTCCGTTTTCAAGTGGAGTTTACTGCTCAAGTGATGGCGGAGAAAGCTGGACAAAAGACGAATCGGGTCTAATAGGGAAGAGGGTGAATTGCGTTTTGGCTTCAAAGGAAAGGGAAGGCTTGATTTACTGCGGCGCAGATTCCATTGACGCTGCTGGCAATATAAAGGGTGCTGCTATTTACCAATCAAACGATTATGGAAAAACTTGGGAACTTGCTGCTGCAAAGCATCAAAGCATTTATTCTATTGTCGAGCATCCTTCCGAAGCGGGCTATTACGCTGCAGCTTGCGGCTCGGCTGGTGTTTTTATTAAAGGTAAAAATAATCCGAATTGGGAAAAGCACAGCGATGGACTTCCGAGCGAATTTCCTGTTACCACCGTTACAATCCCCGATTGGGAGGTCGAAGGGCATAGCTTCGCCGTCTTTGCTGGAACTCAAGGAGATGGGCTTTATCTTTCAAACAAAGTAGCTACTTCAGTAGAAGCAAACGAAGCAATTTCCAATAGCTTATTTGTGCAAAAAGTTTATCCACAGCCCTTTACAAAAAAAGTGAATATAATATGGAACAACCCGAAAACTCAAAATATCACAATAGAAATTCGCAATAGCTTGGGCAATGTTGTATTTTCCCAAGAAAGCATATTCGCAAGCCAAGGACAGCAAGATTTCGATTGGATGCCTCAATCCCTTGCAAGTGGAATATACTTTTTAACGATAAAGAGTGAGCAGTCGAGCATAAGCGAAAAGCTTATTTTTATTGGGGAATAAAAATTGGAGTAAAAAATGAAGCTTGAATTGGACTCAGAGCATTATGTTAAGTTATTAGAGCTAACGAAAGAATTTTCAAGCATTTACGGCGACAACCAAACGGATTGGACTTTGTTCGATGTTAATAAAATGGTTGATATTGGAAAAAGTATTGTAAGCATTTTAGAAGAGTGTTTGGGAAGCGGGAATTAGGAATCGGGAATTAGGAATCAGGATTTTGTAAACTTATCTCCTCCCCATTTGGACTTGGGAAGGGAATTTTCTTATAAAGCTGTGTTTTAGTTACGCAGATGTGCCACACCTCGAAGGTGTGGCACATCTTTTCTTTGTCCCCTCCTTCACAAGTTCAACTTGTCAAGGAGGAAATAGCTAAAAGTCATTTGGGCAAGCCAGTGCGTATTTTACCGATTCCTGATTCCCGACTCCCGATTCCCAAAACTTAATAATTTTCATATATTTTATTCATATCCACTTTACCAAATCGAACATTCTTATACCTCAATTTAATGGCTTCCATCGAATCAGCAAATTCATCGTTTTTCACGCCAAACTTCATAGAATACCAAGCTTCAAGGAAAGAGGAAAGCCTGTCCGCCGCTTTAATTACCTCGCCATCAATAGGATTGAAGCGGTCCTCGTTGTATTTCTCATTCAAATCGCTTACGGATAAATCATCTATCGTTTTTTCGTTTGAATAAATTTTATTCTTAAATTCATCTTGGGTGAAGTATTTTATTTCCTCCCTCATATTGTCTTCAAGCAAAGGGTAAATCTCTTTTTCTGCAAGGGATTGCTCGATTTCCTTAATAAGCATTTCAAAGTCTTTGGAAAAATTTTTTACGGGTGAAATGATGTCGCGAGTTGCAATTTCCGGAATATCGTGAAATATCCCACCAAAAAAGCTATTGTAAAGCCGTCTGGGACAGCTTTTGTTTTCAAGAGCAAGAAAATATGAAATAATAGCAACTAAAAGAGAATGCCCAAGAACTGAGGTTTTTGGCAATCGGGGAAGCTGCTGCCAGCGTATTTGAAAGCGAAGCTGTCCGCACAAATCAACGAAATCTGCTATCGGCTGCTTCGATAAGAGCTTGCGAATACCAATAAATTCTAAATATGTGTCCAATTCCTTCAAAAAGTCCTTTTCGGTTTCTAAAATTTGATAGCCGCCGGGATTTGCATATTTTATTATTTGGAACTCCCAATAGCTCGCATATTTGTGTGCAGCACCAAGGATTTTTGCACTCGACTCATCGAGAAAATTATCTTCATAAAGATAGCTCCAAAGCTCCTTCTTTATTGTTTCGTCCTCGAAAAAAGGAGCAAGACTTTCAAAAACCCAGCTGTTCATCTTTTTATAAATTTCCTTATAATCCAATTTAATTTTATAGTAAATTGGCGATTTTATATCGGAAATAATAATTCTGCGAAGCAACTCGTAAATGCTGCCCTTAATCAACATTTGCCAGTTAACGTCCTTGCCCTGCTTTTCTTCGTATTTTGCGATGCAGTAAGCAATTATAACTTTGTGGGCGTGCTTATCCATTTCGATTAAATCGACAGGACGAATTTTATCATTCCATCGCTGAATAAAAAACGCCTTAAACAGTTCATTAATAAGGGGATTTGTTAATATCATTTTTTTTATACTGAATGAAAAAAGAAAAAACTTTTATAATTTCAAATATTTAATTAATTTAAAGATTTATTTGTAAATAGAAAAAATAAAATGACAAATTTATTAGAAACAGCCATAAAAATTGTTCAAGAGCTTAATCCGAACGCTAAAATAATCGAGCATCGCAATCAAATTTCTATCACAATTTCACGCGAAATGCTTATTGAGACTGCACGCAAGCTGAAAGAAAGCGAAGAGACATCGTTTGACACTTTGATAGACATTACTGCTATTGATTGGTATAAGGAGACGCCCCGCTTTGAGCTTGTGTATTTCCTTTGGAGCAATAAGTATAAGAGCCGCTTGCGTTTGAAAGTTCCTTTGGAGGAAAAGGATTTGAAATGCCCTTCGATTGTGCAGGTATGGGAGAGCGCAAATTGGTATGAACGCGAGACTTACGATATGTATGGAATAAAATTCGAGGGGCATCCCAATTTACGCAGATTTTATATGCCAGAAGATTTTACTGACCCTGAAAGCGGCGAGGCACTTTATCCATTGAGAAAGGATTTTCCGCTTATGGGAATACCGGGTTCATTGCCTTTGCCACCATACCCAGAAAGGGACGGCGAGCTTAGTTAGGGAATAAATTATTTTGATGGTGCTTTTGGGAAAAGAATTCGCTACAAGGTATCCTAATACTTATTATTTCAAAATTTAGTGTAGTCCCAGATTTCAATGCTTCAAGCGTTTTCAATGATCTTTCATCTGAAGTTACAAAATACCGTATTCTTTCATCGAGATCTGCTTGCGAAAATAATTTTGAATCGTTTGGAATTATTGCTCTTGGGTAAAATTTTTCTATCGCATCTTTATTATAACGGAAAATTATTTTCGAAAATTCCCCCGTTCTTTTTGAATGGTCAAAATTAAAAGGAACTATCTGTATTTCTTTCAAGGGCAATTCTTCGATTTTTCCAACAACACAATACTCTGCAATAGAAATAGTAGAGATTTTTAGAGTGATATTTTTTTCAAGAAAATATTGGTAATAATCATAAGCATTCTTATGCAATTTATCGTCTTTGTTTAAAAACCGAATAATGAAGCTTGTATCGAGCAGCACACTATAATTCATAGTCTCCCCTCAATTCATAAAGCCATTCGTCAACATCAATACCTTTCCAGTTCTTTGATGCTTTTGCAATTAGCCCGTCAATATACTCTTTATCAAATTTGGGATTATACTCAATTAATTCCAATAATCGTAGAGATTTTGTGTCAAGCTCTCCTGTTTCAACGCTTTGCTTTCCGATTGCTCTAACTCCGTAAGGCTTATATAGTAAGTTTTCTTCACGCCCTCTTAAAAAGTCCTCCCCCGTTCCAATAGTAAGATAGCCGTAATCTTCTGTGTCCAAATGTATATTTGCTTTGCTTTTTCCGCCTGCATCTTTTAAAATGCCATAAAAATAAAACTCAGCATCGACCCAAATACTCTCAGTCCTAAAATACTTTGTGTTGGGTGTAATTTGAAGCTGAATGCTATCTTGCAATGAAGTTTTAATCAGCCATTCGCAGTATTTCTGTATGGAATAATTTTGTAAATTTTCAAAAGCGCGGGCAGATTTTGAAAGCAAAAAGTCGATTGACTGCATTTCGTAGATTTTTTTTATAATAGCGGTAAAAGCTATAACCAGCTGCATTGATGTCTTAAAAGTATGCTTAACAGAGCCTTCGTCAATTCTATATGTGATTTTAGGACGGTCTTTTTTATCGCCGGGGAAAAGCAAATCCTCAACATTTTGCAGTAGTGATGATATATCTCTAATGTCAAAATTATCGGGACTTAATTCATTATTCCCAATTTTGCCAATCAGCTTAAATTCTATGTAGCCGTTTTTTTCCATAAAGCAAATTTAAACATTTCTCAGTTAATTTCTTTAATATTTTTATTTGGCTTTTAGTTGTATATTATTCCGCTTTTTTCCCCTCCTTCACAAGTTGAACTTGGGAAGGGAATTTTCTTTTAAAGCTTTGCTTGAATTCTACAATAATTTAATCCCTGTCGGGATAATTTTCTTTTTCATTTACTTTCCAGCTTCTTCACTTTTAATGCTTTTTTGGCAGTCAATGAGGTAACTACCTTTTTGCCTGTTTTTTCTTCCAATGCTTTTCTTGCATCGCCTGCAATTTTCCCTCCTTGTTCAGCAATATTTGCGCTCTCTTCAAAAGTTTCTGGATTTTCAACCTGTGAAATATCCTTTGTAGAAGCCTCAGCAAGCATATTCAAAATAAGCTCGGTATTTGTCATATTATCCCTTAAGCTTTCTTTTTTCAGCCCTTTTAATATTTTATAATCTTTTGTCGTTTTGCCGGACCAAGCTTTGGTAATAATATCAGTCAAAATTGCAAACTGCTTCCCTTCTTTCAAGCCGCGTTTTTTCCATTCGTCTGTTAATTCCTTTCTTATTTCAATACTTTTCAATCGCTGGTTTATCCAGTTTTCTGAATAACCAAGTTTAAGATACTGTTCCAAAGCACGGTCGATAGAAAGCTCTGGATCTTGCATTTCGTCCAAACGCTCTGACGCAACTTGCGACAGCCAAAGCTTAAATGGCTCAGCTTTGGGTGATGGAATAGACTGGATAAGCCTGAATAACTGCTCTACGTCTGCTACATCGGTGAATCTCATCTTGCCATCTTCGGCACGCAGCTTCAAACGGTTACAATTTGTAACCGTTTCATTTCCTTCTTTAACGAGCCGATTTTTTAGCACTTTCCAGTAATTTCTGGCGCCTTGGTGCGTGGCTTGTTCAGTTAAAACCCCAACAACATCAACTATGGAAAAATACCATTTTTCTTGTTCTTCGTCCCAATGGGTGCGAACCTGCCTGCGCTCAAATAATTGAATACTGTTTTTTTCTTTCATTAATTTTACTCCTTAATTTATTGCATTGCAAATTTTAAAACTGTTTTAATAAGTCGTTCTGCTGATATGTCTTCGTCTTTCAGTTCTACACTCGCTTTTTCTGCGATTTGCACTAGCCAAAGCTTAAGAGGAAAGCATTTTCAGTTGACTACAATTTGTAGCCAACTCACTTCCTTCTTTTTTCAGTCGGGTTTTTAAAACACTCCAATATTTCCTCGGATTTGGGCTGTCAGTCAAAACTCCAACGACATCAACTATGGAAAAATACCATTTTTCTTGTTCTTCGTCCCAATGGGTGCGCACCTGCCTGCGCTCAAACAATTGGATACTGTTTTTCTCTTTCATTAATTTTTCCTTTTATTTATTGCATTGCAAATTTTAAAGCTGTTTTAATAAGTCGTTCTGCTGATATGTCTTCGTCTTTCAGTTCTGCACTTGCCTTTTGCACTGCCTTTTCTGCGATTTGCCTTGAATAGCCAAGTGTGCTAAGAGCTGCCAGTGCTTCTTGTTTCAGCAAGCTGATTTGGTCTGACGGCGTTTGAATTGCCGATGTCTCTATTGAGCTAATTTTGTCTTTCAATTCAAGCAGCAATCGCTCTGCTGTCTTTTTCCCTACGCCGGGCAATTTTTGAAGAGATAAAGAATTTGCAGTTACAATATACTCTTTCAGCTTATCAACTGTAACGGAAGAAAGTATGCCCAAAGCACTTTTCGGTCCTATCCCAGCGACAGTGATTAACTTTTTAAAGGCTTCGCGCTCTTCTTGCTTAGCAAATCCGAAAAGCTGTAATGCGTCATCTCTTGGAATGAGCAAAGTATGTAAAGAGCATTGCTCTCCAATTTGCGGCAGCAATTCAGATGTATTTACGGAAATAAGGCAGCCATAACCAACGCCATTGCAATCAATTACTACCTCGGTTGTGCTTTTTGCAAGTATAATTCCTTTTAAATATGCAATCATTTTTCTATCCGAATCCTTGAATCTACTGCAATAATTTCGTCATCGACTGCGATAAGCGGGTTTAGGTCTAATTCAGCAATTTCTGGCATTTCCGCAAGTAGATTTGATAAATTAACAACAATTTCAGCGAATTTGCGTTTATTTATTCCCTTTTCACCGCGAACTCCTTGGAAAAGTGGATAAGATTTTAAATTATGAATCATATCCAAAGCTTCTTGCTGACTAACTGGCGAAAGCGCGGCTGAAAAATCTTTAAATACTTCAATAAAAATTCCACCAAGACCGCAAAGTATGATATGCCCAAACTTATCTTCCTTTTTTGCTCCGATAAAAAGCTCAGTTCCTTTTTTCATCATTTTCTGAATAAGCACGCCGCTTGCATCTTTGATTTTCATTAAATCTTTAAAAGTTTTTTCTGTTTCCTCTTTTGAAGAAATGCCGAGTCGGACTCCCCCAACGTCAGTTTTATGAACTGGACCAACTACTTTCATCACTATTGGGAAAGCAATTTCATTGGCAAAGTCAAGAGCTTCATTAAGATTAAGGCAGGTTTTTTCTTGAGCTAATGGAATATTTGCCGCTTTGAGCAACTGGTAATTTTGAGATGGTTCAAGGTATCCATTTTTGAAATTTTGCTTAATTTTAGAAATTATATCAATATCAATCTTTAAGTCTGGCTTCTCTTCTTCGAAAAAACTTGTTTTTTGAACTTTAGCTATAGCTTGCCCAAGCACCACTTCATCTTCGAAAGCTATACCACCAAGCGATTTAAAATGCTCAATTTCATCTTTTGCAAGAAGGACGGAGGGTAGAACAGGAAAAATCGGCTTTTTGCTGGATTTTATTTTTTGATAAAGTAAATTGTAAACATCAATAACGCCGCTTAGGCCGGTCGTCCCAAAAATGACCACAGAAGCATCAATATTATTAAATTTTTCATCGACATAATCCAAGATTAAATTTAGATGCTCTGCTGTGCCGGTGGCAAGAAAATCTATTGGATTTGCGACTGAGGAGCCGTGCAAAAGCTTGCTTAAAAGTTCTTTGCTATGCTCGTTTTGAATGTGCGGAACGCTCATCCCTTCTTTAGAAAGAGTGTCGCTGAGCATAACACCGGGTCCTCCAGCGTGTGTTATGACTGCAAAATTCTTTCCATTGAATTTTTTTTGAGCAAAAACCCCGGCAACGTAAAGCAGCTCTTCCTTACTATAACAGCGGACAATGCCAGCTTTTTTAAAAAGGGCATCAACAGCTAAGTCAGAGCCTGCAAGCGCTCCGGTATGTGAGCTAACAGCGCGAGAGCCAGCCTCGGTTGTTCCAGCTTTTATTGCCGCTATTCTGCAGCCTTTTTTAATAAGCGAGCGACAGTGTTTTAAAAGTAGATTTGGCTTATCAACTTTTTCAATATAAATAAGCTTAATCTTTGAGCTTGTTTTTTCGTCAAAGTTTTCGTCCCAGTGTTTAATAACCTCTTCAACTCCAATTTGCGCACTATTTCCAACGGAAAATAT
This sequence comes from Ignavibacteria bacterium, assembly GCA_012522895.1. GTDB lineage: Bacteria > Bacteroidota > Ignavibacteria > Kapaibacteriales > UBA2268 > JAAYJM01. The sequence continues at coordinate 2,960 of JAAYJM010000053.1, read as the reverse complement.
AGAACTGAAGCTAATTCCTAAAAGGATTGCTTTTTCTAAAATAAAGCAGGCAGTTGCGCCCGAGCCGGTAACAAAATCGCATCCGCTTGCTTCGAGTCGAGGGACGGGGCCAGCAAAAACGCCGCTATAATGAGGTGTAAGAACACCTATGCAATTCGGACCAATTAGAGCTGCTTCATATTTATTGACAATTTGAACAAGCTCAGTTTCAATTTCCTTGCCTACTTCACCAATTTCACTAAAGCCAGCAGACAAGACAATAAAGGCTCTCGTTCCTTTTTCGCGGGCTAAAAACTCTACGGTTGAATTTACGTATTTTGAAGCAATGGCGATTATTGCCAAATCCACATTTTCAATTTCATTCAAATCTTGAACACATGGAATTCCCTGGATCACAGTTTCTTTCGGATTTGAAATAAGGATTTTCCCTTTGAAATTGCCGTCCAACAGGTTTTTTACTACTTTTCCGCCGGCTTTTGTAATATCATTTGAGCCACCAATAACAATTATAGACTCTGGACAAAGTATTTGTTTATTTATCATGATTATTCTTAAAAATTGTAAAAATGTAAATATAAGCTAAATTATGGAATTGAAAAAACAGAAAAAGGTATTTAACAACAGTTTCTTCCAGCAGCATTAGAAAAATTTTTTATAGTAGGGGGGAGCTTGTTAAATCAATAAAAGGGAAAAGGAATGTAGAAAGAATAAAAAAAAATTCCCTTCCCAAAGCGAATTTGGGAAGGGAAATTATTTGCAGTTTAAAACGATTATTCTTCTCCAATTGGAGTTTTAATGCGGACGTGGACTGTTCGATTATAAAATCTTTCTTCTGGAAGGATGTTGTTATAAAGTGGCTCGTCTTCGCCAACTCCGCGTTTGCTGATAACTCCAACTTGTCCCTTTGTAGTTTTCATAATACCGTTATAAACAGTGTTTGCTCTTCTTTCTGAAAGCCTTTGATTGTGGTCATAAAGTCCGACAACGTCTGTGTGGCCAATCACTTCTATATTTGAACTTGGCATACATCTATCGTAAACGTAATCGCGCATAATTCTTTCGTTTATCGGTCCAGCGTCATGTCTATCGAATGGGAAGAGGATTAAGCTATAATTTTCGAGGGTGCTATCCTTAATTCTTTCAATCTTTTTATCTTCTGTTCTAACTTGAAGCACCGGAATATTTATTGGGTCGGAAACGCATTCGGCACCAGTATTAGTTGTTACAATAAGTTGAGCTGTATAAGGAGTATTGTCAGTTGGATATTTACCGTTTTCGTTCTTCCAATCCCAAGTGTAAATTGGGTCTATAACGCCAATATCTGTTAATGTCTTCCATTTTTCGCTTCCGCGTGAGATTTCAACTCTTCTTCTCACAACAAGCTCGTCTTCAATTCCATTTTTCAATGTGTAATTCATAGTAACTGGTTGTGGAAAGGTTTTTGGATCTCTATCGAATACCGGCTTCATTATTTCCCATTCGCTGCTAAGTATTTCTACTCTTCTATTTTCAACTATGCCAAGTGAATCTTTTAAGTTAGAAACAACTGCTGGGAGGTTTCTGACAGTGAGTTTCATTCTACTATCTTCAATGCCCCAAACGTCTTTTAAGTAATTGTAAACTATTGTCGCTCTATCTTTTGAAAGATTTGCTATTTTTTCTTCTTTTGTATTCGCATCGTTACAACCAACAATTTCAATTTTAGCTGTTGGATGTTTTTTCATGCGATATCCATATATATTGAGTAAATGATAATACTTATCGAGAGTTCCGCCGGCAATGGTGGTGTCGGTAAATCCAACAGTTTCTTTTTCTGATTCAAAAAGAATATATCTTTCTGGAATGTCTGAAGAACCAGCATCAAAGAACAGGTAGTTAAGCAAAGGATATAAGTCCCAGGTTTCCACTTGCTCCATCACAAGCCCATTATAGCTTGCTAATTTTGGATTTGTCTCTTTTACTCTTTTTATGTAGTCAGCCTCGGCAATCTCTGTGCCAATAACGGGTCTTTGTCCCATTGTAATTATAACAGTGGTATCACCTGCCACCTTTTCTGCTTCACTTTCATCTTGGGTCATTGGTGGGCGTCCGATTGGCTGCATTCTTACTACTCTTGTGTAGTTTGGATTCTCTGCTGTAACTTCAAAATTTGCTACTTTTATTGAGTCTTTGGGATTTCCAAAGTCTGCATAAGTAATAATCATCTGCATTTCTGTTTTCGAGCTTGTAAGACTATCTTTTGCAACCCTACCGGTTAAAGTGTTTTTAACATGAATTGCAGCAGGGATCGGTGCTTTACTACACTCATCAACAACTTGAATGTTAAGGATTAAAGTTTTAAAGAAAGAAGGAACAAATGCCATAAATAAGTCTAAATCCCCTTGATATCCTTTCAAGTCTTTTCTGCGCGAGGAGAAATAAATAATATCACCAGAGGCTGGCAAAGTGATGAATTGCTCGTCATCGGAGGTATTAATTGGCTTGCCAATGTTTTGAGGCTTTGACCAAGTATCTGTTTCTGGGTCTAAACGGGCTACGTAAAAGTCCAAGCCACCATAATTAGGCTTATGCCCATCTGAAGCGAAAAAGAGAGTAACCCCATCAGCGGCTATAAAGGGAGAAACTTCGTTACCCGGGGTGTTGATTGCTTCTAAGTTTACTGCGGGCTTCCATTCTCCTTCGTCTTCGTCCCAGTCGCAATACCAAATGTCTATGTTCTTGCTGCCGTGCGGGCTTCCATCTCTATTTGAAGTAAAGTAAAGCCGCGTTTGGTGTGGGTGAATAGAAGGCTGGGATTCCCACCTTCTTGTGTTAACATTTCTACCTAAATTGACTGGTCGTCCCCATTTGTCCCCTTCGATGGTTGTTTTATACAAGTCGCAATCGCCGAGTCCATCAGGGCGATCGCAAGCAGTGAAGTATAAAGTTTGACCATCGGCAGCAATTGAGGCAGCCCCTTC
>JAAYJM010000052.1 GCA_012522895.1 Ignavibacteria bacterium | reverse complement strand
TATTTACATCGACAGTTTGCTTCGTTTTTCTAGGCCCCGGCAGCAGGACAAATTGCTTAGCAGATGGACTTTAGAAAATGATACTTTAAAAAATGCTGCAAAGTATTTATATAAAATAAAAGACTACGATCCTATTATTTTTAATCAATATATGGGCGAAGTTACTTTAAATCATAATTCAGCTTACCGAGGGAGTTACGCATCTTCTTTGATTGACCTTAATTATAATCTAAGCGACAAAATTAAAACTTTAATGCCGGATAACAAAAAAAATGCTTTTTTTGCTTTATTGTTTTCTGATTACATTTTAAGAGTTCAAGTTGTTTATATCGATTCTATGCGCAACAAACAGCTGTTAAGTGGAATAAAAGTTAAAGACAGCAACGTATATTGCGTTTATGCCAGAGTTTTAGATACAATAAAAGGAAAGAATTTCATAGACTCAAAGAATGAAATTAGCTTAAATTCAAATATTCAAGAGCCGATTATTTCTTTTGAATATATCAAAAGAATTTATTATCAAAGACCTTATTATCCAGATATTCCATATAAGAATATCGAAAATGACGATGCTTTCAAAGATGAAAATGGTGAATTTTCTATGCACCTGGGACAAGAAGCGATTGTTTTTCTTAAGCATGCAAATCAACTTTTTGATTTTGAAAATGATTATTTTTCATTAATTTTAGAATCAACTTGCTCCAATAGTGCATTGCCAATTATTGATGGTAAAATAAGAGATATTAATTTAATATGGAGTAATGATAATTTAATAGAGTTCGACAGTTGGAAGCAAAATATCACAGATTTAATTGAGCAAATCCTTAATGGTTCTTACTAATTTTAATTGAGGTGAAGAATGAAAACAACTATTGTAATTTGTTATATATTATTAAGTTTCGGCATATTGTCAGCCGAAGATGAATGTGAAGGGTGCAAGACCAAATATTCAGACCCTTCCATTGCTTATGAAAACGATATTGGATATTTATTTTGCGACCCAGTAAATAATAAGATTGTTCCTTTATGCTGCTCGAATGCTAATCCTTATGATATGCCAGAGCCATATTCAAATTGGAAACCTTTAAAACTATGCTTGCCTTTAAAATTTGCTGAAACAGTTTTTTACGATAATACATATATTCCTTTGAAAAATATAGTTCCATGGTCGGAGCAAATAAATACTCAACAATTTGATAAATTTTATGAGTTTCGTGATAACGATATTCCAGATATTATTGAAGCAGCATTGGGTTACTGGCAAAATTCCTGCACTTCTTATAATAATGACGATTGCCAACCTTGTAAAATTAAAATAGCTTGGACAAAAAATATTCAAGAATTGGGGGATGATAAAGCCTTGCCATCTCATATAAACAATCCTTTATTAAATAATTGTAAGTATAATTGTGATGAATTATCAATTGTGCTAAATGCAACAAGTAGTTTTTCCCAATTAAATAAAGAAGGAAAACCTTCTAAATATTTTATTTCGAGAGGAGATGCAAGTTCGCAGTATGGAACTTATTTAGTTAATGCGGATTTAAGAAAAGAAATTACGTATCAGATAGGCCGTTTATTAGGTTTAGCCAATACAACAGCTTATTCTGATCATAGCAAAATAAATAATCCTTATGACCTTGCTCATAGCACTTATTCTGATTATGATAAATGTGCTTTTATGTTGTTATATTGTTGCGACCATTCTACTTTAGTAAATGAAAACTTAAATATTACTGAGACATTTGAATTGAGACCAAATCCAGTTAATAACAAATTAAACATTTCTTTCTCATTAACCTCTCCTGAATATGTTAATATAGAAATATATGATTTTAAAGGAAATAAAGTATTAAATATTTTGGATAATTACTTTTGCAAAGAGTTTTTAAAAAGCATTGATATTGATTTGTCAAATTTAAGCGATGGAACTTATCTTTGCTTATTTAAAAAAGGGGAACAAGTAATTTCAAAGTTTTTTGTGCTATATAAATAATAGAGTCTGTTGTGAAAAAGAAAACTATCCCACCAGGTATTAAATTATTGTAGAAAAGAAAAGATGGACTCCACCTTCCCTGGTGGCGTCCTTCTGAAAACTAAAGCACAGCTTTAAAAGAAAATTTTCTTCCCAAGTTCAACTTGGGAAGGAGTGGACAGAAGAAAGATGTGCCACACTTGGGAAAGTGCGGCAGATCTGCGTAACTATAATTTTTAAATAATTTCATTTGTTTTTTTAAAAGGGAAGTTTTAATTTATAGCTCGTCAAATTGCAAAACAATAAGATATTTAAAAGGAAAAAAGATGAAAAAAGTTCTTTGGATTATATTTTTGCTAAACTTCACAGTTTCTTTTGCAAACAGCAAATTAAATCAAGAGCTTATAAAGGCAGCTGAAAATTGTGATTATCAAACTGTGCAAGAGCTTATTAATCAAGGAGCTGACGTTAATGCAAAAAATGAAAATGGCACAAGCGCTTTAATGTTGGCTTCTTCAAAAGAGGACTGCAAAGAAACGGTAGAAATGCTAATTAGAAATAAAGCTGATATAAATGCGAAAATGAAAGAGGGCGCAACTGCTTTAATGTTTGCCTCAAATAGTGGCAATGCCAAGCTGTTAGAAATTCTTTTAAAAAATCAAGCAGATGTCGATGCAAAAATGAAAGGAGAAATAACTGCTTTAATGCTTGCCTCACAAGAGGGTCATGCAAGGGTGGTAGAAATTTTATTAAAAAATAAAGCAGACCTTAACGCAAAAACGGAAAATGGTAGCTCAGCTTTGATATTAGCTTCAAAAAATGGTCATGCAGATGTAGTAAAAATTTTACTAAAAAGCAAAGCAGACGTGAATTTAAAGGATAATTATGGCGCGACTGCTTTAATACTCGCCTCGCAAGATGGTTGCGTGGAAGTAGTGAAAATGCTATTAAAAAGCAAAGCAGAAGTGAATTTGAAGGATAATTATGGCGCGACCGCTTTAATTGTAGCTTCACAGAGAGGGCATACGAAAATAGTAGAAATGCTGTTGAAAAATAAGGCAGATCTAAATGCAAAAATGGAAGATGGCAAAACCGCTTTGATCGCAGCTTCAGAAAACGGACACTTGGCAATAGTAGAAATCTTGTTGAAAAACAAGGCAGATTTAAATGCAAAAAGCAATGGCGCTTTGACAGCTTTAATGTTGGCTTCTGAAAGAGGTCATAAAAAAATAGTAGAAATCTTGTTAAAAAACAAGGCAGATCTAAACGCAAAAAGCAATGAGGGTTTGACCGCTTTGATGCTTGCTTTAGAGAATGGGCATATAGAAATAGCAGAAATTTTAAAAAAAGCAAGCCAGAAGTAATTTTACTTTTTGCGTAGAATACGTTCACTTGTCCGATGGTTTAGAGCAATCGGTCGAGTATCCGCTTAAATATTTTTTATTATGGTAAATATGTTCTTATTACCTTTTCTTTCGTAGTGGAGCTGGTCCATAACTTTTTTAATAAAAAGAATACCTAAGCCCCCTATATTCCTTTCTTCAAGCGGCAAATCACTTTTTGAATCCTCTTTTAAAATTGGATTAAATTCCACTCCATCGTCTATAATTTGAATTGCTAATTCTTTGCTATTCAAGGAAAAAACAAGCTGGATTAAATGCTCTTTTTCGTCATTGTAAGCATAGTTTATCACGTTAGAAATGGCTTCTTCCAATGCAAGATTTAAACTGGAAGTATGCTTGCTTATTTCCTTCCACTCCAAGGAAAGCTTCTCTAAAAATTTTGCTAAAACAAGAATTTCGCTATTTTTATTTTTTAATTGTAGACTTGCTGTTTTCATTTTTAGCTCTTTGCAACTGCTTTCCAGATTCGATATCATTAAGCATAATCAGAAATTATAAACTATGAAGTAGCAAAATTGCTTTTTTTGCGTAAAAATCCCCTAACTCCAAATTAAAGGAGAATTAAAAGAGGCAGGCAACCCCTAATCAAATGCTATAAAGAATTAGCTTTTGTCTGGGTCGATACCGTCTTTAAGCCATTTTATTCCAACCTCTTCCCAGTTCGAGACTTTCGTTGCATCAATGTAGCGTTCCCATTGATAAATACCTGATTCTTTTGCTATTCTAATAAATTGCAAGGTCGTGATGGTGCTATCAAGAATTACCGCGGAACGCTCCATCCCTTTTGCCTTGTATAGCTGCTGCCCTTTTTCCATCTCTTTTTGGGAATCAGCGGGAAGAGGGTTTAAGCCTCTCATATCAACAAGAACTCCATATTTTGAAGGCATTAAACGAAGAAAATGCTCAGATTCTTCCACCCAATTTGACATTTCTTCAGCTCTAATAAATCCGCTAAATGTGATTTTCGCGCCATAGCTGGTTTTTTCAATTGTATACACTG
>JAAYJM010000051.1 GCA_012522895.1 Ignavibacteria bacterium | reverse complement strand
TTTTCTGTAAATTCATAAAGTTTTTTGGGAGCCTCCCAGTTAGCGCCTAAGTCAGTAGAGCGACGATACCAAAGATTGGCTGTTAATTGGCTTTTATATTCAAACCAAACCAAATGATTGGTGTTTCCTTCAATAATGATTTCGGGAGTCATATCAATCTCATGATTTTGATTCTAATGACCTGTAAGGTAGGTCCAATAGTTAGAAAACTCAGGGTTCTGAGCATCAATTGTGGTAAAAGCACCACTGCAAACTAAAAGTAATATTAAACTTACTTTTAGAAGTTTTTTTAAGGTTAAGAAATGTGTTTTCATGTTTTTAAGATGTTGAAAATCAGTAGTTGCCTGACAATTAATATTTTACTAAAAGGTGTAAATGTTTTATCAATTCTAAGTGAAATATTGTTCAATTAATTCTCAAATCGTAAAAACTTTTTCTCAAATCGTAAAATATTGTGCAATTATTTTAAAAGCATTCTCAAATCGTAAAAATATGACTATGTTTATAGCTGAGCTGTGAAAGCCTGTTAATGAATTTTGTTTTTTCAATACTGCCTGCAATCATCTGCTTACTTGGAGCAATTATCCTTTTTATGAGCAGTAAGAATCAGTTGTCTAAAAGATATCTGTCGTTTTTTCTATTGCTCTCCTTTGTCAATTATTTGACCCACGCTGCTTACTTTAATCATCAATATGAGCTTTTTGCTTTTTTAGACAATTTATGGATTTTTACATCTTTGGCTGCTTATCCGCTTTTTTATTATTACATACGATTGCTTACTGTTGATGAGAAAATCAATTGGAAGTGGAGTTATATTATATATCCGGCTGTTTTGCTTTCGCTTTTTTCCTTTGTGCTTTATTTTGCCATGTCACCATCCTTCAAAGAAGCTTATGTATATGGCGTAATGTATCAGAAAGATGCTTATGATATTAATACCATTTCTATCATAAAACTCCAAATAATCAAAAACACTTTGTTTAAAATTATCTTTATTATTCAAGTCCCGTTATACGCTTTTTGGGGTTGTCGCATGTTAAGGAATTTTGATCACAAGATGAAAAATTTCTATTCAACAATAGGGCATAAAAACATGAGTAAAGTCAGATGGGTATTGCTTGCTTTTGTGTTTGCCTCGATCGTATCCATTACATCAAGCGCTGTTGGGAAAGATTTTTTTATTAATAAACCAAACTTGTTGATTATTCCGGCCATAACCCACTCACTATTTTTAGTTGCAATTATTACAGTCGGCTATTTTCAGGATTTCACAATTATTGAATATAATAAAGATGCGGCTTTAGTACAAAGTCAAGACATAGATAAGGCAGAACAGCCCCCGGAACAAAATAAGGATTGTGAAAACGTAACAAAACAGTGCCTTGAAGATTTATTACAATCAAAAAAAATCTTCACTAATCTTCATTTGCGTATTACAGATGTTGCCCAGTTATTGGGCACCAATCGCACTTATGTTTCGCGCATTGTCAACGAAGAGATGAAAACAAATTTTTGTGATCTGATAAACCGTTATCGAATTAACTATGCTAAAGAGCTGATGGATAATCCAGAAAATAAACATTTATCCCTCCACGATATTGCGATTAGTTCCGGTTTTGCAAGTATCAGTTCTTTTTACAGGGTATTCACTGAAATGGAAAAAAAATCTCCCGGTAAATACAGGGAAATAAAAAGATAAGTATCATAATTCTTATCAAAACTCCTATATTCCATAAAACAAATTTTGCTTTTGAATACATGTTTAATTGTTTTAATGCTTACCAACAGCCGATATTTGGGTTTATGAATTAACTAATTCAGTGTCCTGATTATTAGAGTTGTATCAATGTTTAATGCCGTATTGTTTAAATATCTTTTCAAGAATGTTTTTCTTAAAAAATGCTACTATGAAATTTTTATTAGTTTTGTTAGCCTAAAAAGATGAATAGTATTAATAGATTCTTGAAGATTTGAA
>JAAYJM010000050.1 GCA_012522895.1 Ignavibacteria bacterium | reverse complement strand
TAATTTTATAGTATGAAAGAAAGAACAAAGTTTTCAATATGGATTCGGCAGACACGCGCAAATTTTCTTTTATTGGCAGTAGTTTTAGTTTTAATTGGAATTGCTTTAGCAGTCAAATATCCAATCTCAGATGGGGCAGACCTAAGCTTTTTAAATATAGCACTTATGCTTATTGGGAATGTCCTTGCCCATGCTTCGGTAAACATTCTAAATGATTATTTTGACTTTAAATCAAAGATAGATTTTGAAACGCCTAAAACACCTTTCAGCGGTGGAAGTGGGATGCTAACCACTGGTTTAAGCAATCCGAAGAAAGTATATGCGGCTGGTATTGGGACGCTTATCACTGCTTTGGCTATCGGTATTTATTTTGCAATTATTGCGCATTGGTCATTATATATTATAATTGCAATCGGTGCGATATCAGTATATTTTTATAATAACTTTTTAGCAAAGATTTTGCTGGGCGAATTTTTTAGTGGATTAACACTTGGGACCTTTGTTATCATCGGAACTTTTATTGGATTGCGGGCGACTCCGTCTATGGATTTAACTCAAATTCTCCCGCTTGAAGTTCTGCTGCTTTCAATTCCGCCAGGCATTCTTACTTTTTTACTTTTATTTATAAATGAAATTCCAGATGCCGAGGCAGATAGGCGCGGAGGACGCTTCCATTTAATCATTTTATTCGGCAAAAAAGCTTCATCAATTCTTTATTCTATTGGCTTATTAATTACTTATCTATCAATTATTGCCGCCCCTTTGCTCAGTTCAGTAAGTTATTTTGTTTACTTTGGTTTGCTTACTATTCCTTTTGCAGTAAAAGCAAGTGCAGTTGCAATAAAAAACTATAATAATGTAGAAAAATTTGTCCCCGCTATGGGAGCAAATATTCTTGTTGTGTTAATAACAGATTTTCTGCTTGCTCTGGGAGTATTTGTAGGTTAAATTTGCAAAGATCCCTTAATAAAGTTAATAATAAAGCTAAAATATCGTTAATAATGTAAAAGTAACTATTTCTCTTGCTCTTGCAAATCAGTTTGTCTTACTCTATTTTTAAGTTCAAGCAAAAGTGATGATGGAACGCTTAACTTGTCTATTCCTATTTCAAGTAAAGTTTTGGTAGCAGCCGAGTGCCCGGCAAGGTCTCCACACACACTTACGCTAATACCGTTTTTATGAGCAGAATCGACCACCATTTTCATCAGACGAATAATGGCTGGGCTAAATGCGTCAAAATACTCTAAAACAAGCTCATTATCTCTATCTACAGCAAGGGTGTATTGAGTTAAATCGTTAGTGCCTATGCTAAAAAAATCGCAAAGTTTTGCAAGCTCATCAGAAATAATTGCTGCGGCAGGAGTTTCAATCATAAGCCCAATAGGGATGTTGGTATCATAATCAATATTTTTTTCGGAAAGCTCTTTTTTGCATGCTTCAATTATTCTCTTAACGGTTACAACTTCATTTATAGTGGTTACCATTGGCAACATAAAACTCACATTTTTATTTTTTGAGGCACGCAGAATTGCTTTTATTTGTGTTTTCAATAAATCCGTCCTGTGTAAAAGAAAACGCATTCCTCGAAGCCCGAGGGCGGGATTTGGCTCTCTTCTTGGCAAGCCTTCTGCATATTTATCGCTACCGAGATCGAAAATTCTTAAATTAACGGGTTTTGGATAAGCGCGCTCAGCTATTTCATTATAAAAGCGAAATTGCTCATCTTCACCTGGGATTTGGGCATTAGAGATAACCAAATGCTCAGTCCGAACGAGTCCTATTCCTTCTGCGCCCACTAAAATAGCCGCTCCCACATCTTTTGGAAAATCAACATTTGCAAGCAAGCTAACTTTTCTGCCATCTTTCGTTACTGAGTCAAGCTTTACTAGATCGCCCAATCTTTTTTTATGCTCCTCCTCAGCAATTTTCCTTTCCTTGTATTTTTTTAAAAACTTTTCGTCTGGATTTACAATAACAAAGCCATTATATCCATCAATAATTAGCTCATCGCCTTCTTTAATTCTATTAAGCGCATTTTGCACATCAATTATTTCTGGAATAGCGAAAGTGCGTGCTAAAATAGAGCTGTGCGAGGTAATTCCACCAACCTCGGTGATTATACCGCCCGCTTTTAATTCATCAAATCTTAGAACCTCAGCAGGGAGAACAGATTGGGCAACCACTATAGTCCCTTCAGGAAAATTGTGCACAAGGCATTTATTTCTTATAGAGCTAAGCAATCGCTCTTTAATTTGGTCAATCTCGGAGGCACGATCCCTAAGCAGTGAATCTTTTGTGGATATAAAATAATGTTTTTGATTGTCAAACTCTTGAATTATCGCACTTTCTGCAGAATACCTTCTCTTTATAATGTTGATTATTGCCTCTTTAATTACGGGGTCCGAAAGGTATAGTATATTTGTTTCGATAATCGCAGAAACGTTTGCGCTGTCGTCTTTTACTCTTTTTAAAATAACTTCAAATTCTTTTATCAGGCTGCTTACTGCAAGTTCATAGCGATTTATTTCTTCCTCGACTCGCTCTCTCTCAATTTGGATGCTTGGAAGAACTATTTGTTCCGGAATGACAAGCACAGCTTTGCCTTGGTG
>JAAYJM010000049.1 GCA_012522895.1 Ignavibacteria bacterium | reverse complement strand
GGATATATGAATAAAAAAAAACTGATTAAGAAAATTAATAGCATAGAAGACCTTACTCACGAAGAAAAAGCCGAATTAATTGCTAGGTTGAAAACATAAAAAGTTTATGGGTTAATTTGGGAAGAAAAGCGTGAAAAAGTTGAGCTTGATTTAAAGAAAAAACTGCCTGTCCTTATTGAAGTAAAAGAAAAAGCAATTATAAACGGCGACCACCCGAACCATATTTTAATTGAAGGTGATAATTTACACGCACTAAGCACTTTAAGCTTTACACACGCTGGAAAAATTGACGTCATTTATATTGACCCTCCTTATAATACAGGAGCTAGGGATTGGAAATACAACAATGATTATGTTGATAGCGAGGATCCATATAAACATAGTAAGTGGATTTCTATGATGAATAAGAGGCTTAAATTGGCTAGGAATTTATTAAATGAAACTGGTATAATAATAATAGCTATTGACAACTATGAATTATTTACATTAGGAATGTTAGGAGATGAAATATTTTATGAAAATAATAGAATAGGTGTAGTAGCTGTGAGGAACAATCCACCGGGGAGATCAATAAGCAAATACTTTGCTACTTCTCACGAATACTACCTTTTTTATGCAAAAAATAAAAAAAACGTAATTATTTACAACATACCAAATAAAAAATTTAATGTTAATGATTACCCTTTTCAAGATGCAGTTTCGCATTACAGAAGAAAATCACTTTCAATGCGTGGACATAGTTCATTAGAAGATAGACCAGGGAATTATTTCCCTATTTATTTTAATCCAAAAAAAAACACAATCACTTTAGAGAAAGAAAGCGAGAGTGACTTATTTGTCCTACCACATATTCAAAAAAACGGCAAGCAAAGAGTCTGGGATTACCCTAAGGATTCAATACAGAAGTTAATTGATAATAACGACATTGAAATTGTAGAAGAAAAAAAGGGTAAGTTTAAACTTTGCAAAAAAGATAGAGCAACAAAAGGAATAATTCCAAAAAGCTTGTGGACTGATGCAAAGTATGATTCATCTGCATATGGCGCTGTTTTGTTAAAAAATATTTTCAATAATAATAAACTGTTTGATTATCCAAAATCATTATATGCTGTAATTGATGCCATAACTGTTTCTTCTGAAAAAAAACATAATACTTATATTCTCGACTTTTTCGCTGGCTCTGGCACGACACTTCATGCTACAATGCAGTTAAACGCAGAAGACGGCGGCACGCGGCAGTGTATTCTCGTTACAAACAACGAAAACAACATAGCTGAAGAAGTTTGCTATGAAAGAAATAAACGCGTAATAAATGGATACAGCAAACCAAACGGCGAAAAAGTAGAGGGACTTAAAAATAATAATTTACGCTATTTCAAAACAGAGTTTGTTCCCGGTAATAGGTCAGAGAAAAACAAGAGATTGCTAACATCTTGCAGCACTGCACTTTTGCAAATAAAAGAAGATTGTTATACAGATATAACTGAGCAAGCTGGATTCAAAGAAGATTTATGCTGCATTTCAACAAACGGCAAAGGGAAATATTTAATTATAGTTTATCATAGCAGGAAGCAAAAGGAAACCAGCATAAAATTATGCGAATATATAAACCATATTAGCGATTTGAGTAAAAAAGTTCGTTTATATAGCTTTTGCTATGACTTGGACTTATTGCTTTTAGATTTTGAAGAGGCTAAAGAACGCATTGATGCTGCTCCGCTTCCCGGTGCAATATATAAAGCATATAAAAAAATATTCAAAGTTCTAGATCTAGATGAAAAAAAGGTTACTGAAAACCAAGTAAAAGAAAAAAAATCAGTTAATGAAAAAGAAAATGAATTATTTAAAGCAACTAAGGTGAAAAAATGATTTTAAAGAATTATCAGGAAAAAGCAGTAGAAAATTTATTAGATCTAACAATAGAGGCATTGCAAGATAAGCGAAAAAGGCAAATACCAGTGTTGCTGAAAGCACCCACTGGCTCGGGTAAAACTATTATCATTGCGTCATTTTTAGAGAGGTTAGCTGAAGAAATGCGAATACGTAGAGCAATGACAAATGAAGTAGCTTTTATTTGGATTGCCCCTAATACATTGCATTTACAGAGCTATAGAGCCTTAAAAAAATTTTTCAGCGTAACAAATACAATAGCGACAAAAAGAATTAGTGATTTACATGGCACTATGGAATTATACGGCAATGATATGCTTTTTTTAAATTGGTCAAGTGTAGATAAGGAAACTAATGTTTTTGTTCGTGAAAATGAACGGAATTACAATTTAGATACTTTAATAGAAAGGACAAGTGCTAACGGAGTTGAAATTTTAGTTTTAATTGATGAGGCTCAATTATCTGCTTACACGGGAAGGCAAGCGATAAATGTAAGAAACAGCATAGACGCAAAAGTAGAAATTTCAATTACAGCAACTCCAATAACAGTTCCGGATTATAATGTCATAGTAAGGCGCCAAGATGTAATAATGGAGGAGATGATTAAAAAGGGCGCCCATCTAAATGTTGACTTGACAGCAATTGAGCAGCAAAATGAAGATTTGGACAGTTACTTACTTAAAAAAGCAATGCAAAAACGAGATGAGCTTGCAAGAACTTATGAAAAACTGGGAAATAAAATAAATCCATTACTTTTAATACAGCTCCCTTCTGAAAATGACTTAATATCAAAAGAAGATAGAGTAAAAAGAGAAAAAATGGAATTTTATCTTAGAGAAAAGTATAATATAACAACAATAAATGGTTTGCTTTCTGTTTGGCTTTCCGATTCAAAGGACAAGGTAAATTTAGACGGAATAGAAAAGCCAAACGCTATGCAAACAGTATTAATTTTTAAGCAGGCAATATCGCAGGGCTGGGACTGCCCGCGCGCCGCAGTCTTGTTGATTTACAGGGAAATAATAAACCCTACTTTTGGAATTCAAACAATAGGCAGAATATTAAGAATGCCCGAGCAAAAGCATTATGATGAAGACATTTTGAATTTTGGGTATGTTTATACAAATTTACAAAATGAAGTTATTAGATTTATTGCTGACAATATGGATTATATGAAGAATAAACCTGCCGAGCGTAAAGCTGAGTTGATTTACAATAGATTAGAGTCTTCTTTTATTATAAACGATCGTCCCTCGCCTGGTTTTTTACTTTCTGATTTTGAAAAACACTTTTACAGTATGATAGAAAGTGAATATGGAATTAGTCAAATTCCTCTTGATAAAATGTCTTTTGCAAACGAAAACCTAACAATAGATGAAATTGCAATAAAAAATAGAAAAGTGCTAAGTTCAAGATTTTGGGTGCTTGAAATAGATAGAATTGAAATAAAAATTCCAGCTGATATCTATATTGATGAATATGAATTAAATACATTTATTTCGTTAGATGCCTCAAATAGAGAGTATTTTCAAAGAACAGAATATGAACGGAGCGAAATGTTTGATAGATTTTGCTATGATTCTATTACTTTACTTAACAAATCGAAAAGTTGGAAAACGATGCGAAGAGTCCTCATTCAATTAATGGAATACTATTTTGACTATGAGGAACCAGATGCAATAAAGATAATGCTCTACTCTCCAAACAATGCTATTTTGTCTGCGTTAATACAAAAGGCACTGGAGACTTATGATCAGTATCTAAAAGAAATAGGAAATAAAAATAGAAGGGCAGTGCGTAGCAGCTGGTCTGTTCCAAAAGAAAGAGTATATTCTGAACAGTACCTAAGAAAAGATCACGTTCTTTGCCATGCATTACACCCGTATTATGAATTCGATGAAGATAAGCAAAGTATTCCTGAGGTAGCATTTATTAAACTACTTGAAAGTAGTAAAGAGCTTATTGATTGGTGGTATAAAAATGGAGACCATGGGAAAGAGCATTTTGCTATTGATTATATTAATTCTGCTGGTGAATTAGCAGCTTTTTATGTAGACTTTATAGTTCGTTTTAAATCTGGAAATATTGGGCTTTTCGATACAAAAACTCTGAAAAGCGATTTTGAAGCTGTTAGTAAGCACAATGCTTTAATTGATTATTCAACAAAAGAAAATAAAAAAAATGATTCTGGTTTTAAGATTTTTGCCAGTTTGGCTATTTATCAAGAAATAAATAATAATCCTTGTTTCCGCTACTGCTATGAAAAAGTTGAAAGCATTAGAAATGTAAATGATTTAACCGTCTGGAAATTCTTTGAAATAGAAATCAACGATAATAATTTCCATTTCTTTTAAAATATAAAAAAAATATTTACGTCAATATGTTAGCACTCTGGTCAAAGGAGTGCTAATTGTTTTATAATGAGTATTTAACTTTTTTTTATCAATATTTATATAGGAGATTCTTATGAAACTAACACCTTTGCACGACAGGGTAATAGTAAAATCATCACAGCCCGAAGAAGTTACCAAAGGCGGAATCATCATTCCAGATACAGCAAAAGAAAAGCCACAGCAAGGCGAAATTATTGCAGTTGGCAAAGGCAAAGCCAACGAAGACGGCAAAATCACTCCCCTTTGCGTTAAAGTAGGCGACAAAGTGCTTTATGGAAAATATTCTGGCACCGAAATCACAATAGACGGCGCAGACTTTTTAATTATGCGCGAATCAGACATATTTGCTATTATTAACTAATTTATAAAAAGAATATAAGGAAAGAAAAATGAGTGCAAAAATCATAACTTATAACCAAGAAGCACGTTCAACCTTGAAAAAAGGTGTTGATAAACTTGCTGATGCAGTGAAAGTAACCTTAGGTCCCAAAGGACGCAATGTTATTATAGATAAAAAATTCGGCGCTCCAAACGTAACCAAAGACGGCGTGAGCGTTGCAAAAGAAATTGAACTCGAAGATCCAATCGAAAACATGGGTGCGCAAATGGTTCGCGAAGTCGCTTCAAAGACAAGCGATGCCGCTGGAGACGGAACAACAACCGCAACCGTTTTAGCTCAAGCAATTTATCGCGAAGGATTGAAAAACGTAACCGCAGGCGCAAATCCTATGGATTTAAAGCGTGGTGTCGATTTAGCAGTTTCCACCATCACAGCCGCTTTGAAAGAAATGAGCCGTGAAGTGGAAGGCAGAAAAGAAATTGCACAAGTCGGCTGCATCTCATCGAACAATGACGCTACCATTGGCGACTTAATTGCTTCGGCAATGGAAAAAGTTGGAAAAGACGGCGTTATCACAGTCGAAGAAGCAAAAGGAACCGAAACCGATATGGAAGTCGTTGAGGGTATGCAATTCGATAGAGGCTATCTATCACCATACTTTGTAACCGATGCCGATTCAATGGAAACAATTTTAGAAAACCCATACATTTTAATACACGATAAAAAAATCTCCGCTATTAAAGATTTGCTCCCCATACTTGAAAAAGTATCTCAGGCTGGACGTTCCCTTTTGATTATCGCAGAAGACCTTGAAGGCGAAGCACTTGCTACTTTAGTTGTAAACAAATTGCGTGGTACTTTGAGAGTGGCTGCTGTTAAGGCTCCCGGCTTTGGTGACAGACGCAAATCTATGCTCGAAGATATTGCAGTTCTAACAAATGGAACAGTGATAAGCGAAGAAAAAGGCTTCAAGCTTGAAAATGCAAATCTTTCATATCTCGGAACCGCAAAAACCATTACAATAGACAAGGACAACACTACAATAGTCGAGGGCGCTGGCAAATCCGATGATATTAAAAAGAGAATTAACGAAATTAAAGTCCAAATTGATAAAACCACAAGCGAGTATGATAGAGAAAAACTTCAAGAACGCCTTGCCAAATTGAGCGGCGGTGTTGCAGTTTTAAAAATCGGTGCGGCAACAGAAATCGAAATGAAAGAAAAGAAAAGCCGTGTAGAAGATGCTTTGCACGCTACAAGAGCCGCAGTAGAAGAAGGTATTGTTCCGGGCGGAGGCTGCGCCTATTTGCGTTGCGCTCCAGAATTGGATAAGTTAAATCCAGAAGTTGCTGACCAAAAAACAGGTGTAGAAATCGTTCGCAGAGCACTCGAAGAACCAGCTCGCCAGATTATCGCAAACGCTGGCTTGGAAGCTTCCGTTATTGTGAATAAAATCAAAGAAGGCAGCGGAGCTTATGGCTTCAACTCAGCAACAGAGAAATTTGCTGATCTATATGAAGATGGCGTTATTGACCCAACAAAAGTAGCTCGCGTTGCTCTTGAAAATGCCGCATCAGTTGCAGGTTTACTCTTTACAACAGAGGCAACTATTGTAGAAAAACCATCAGAAGAAAAAGCTGGACCGATGATGCCTCCAGGCGGAATGGGTGACATGTATTAATAGTTTTAATAAATAGTTTTGCGATTTAGCTCGCAAAATATTTAAAAGAATTAAAGCCCTAATTTTTATAAACTTAGGGCTTTTTTATTTTCTCATATATCCAAATATATTTGCTGCAACCACTCCCACCAAAGCGTCATAGCCGCCGTAGTCAAACTCGCGATAATAGATAAATGAAATAAAACTGTTGCTGCTTGAACTTGTGTTCCCCTCGTATTCTTCAAAACTTCGGTATTCCACTTCTTTTGTGTCGATATTCAGCCTGCCTGTTCCGTATAAATAATTATGCCGTCCGCGCCGAACCCATTGCCTTAACTTATAAAAACGCTCGTCCTCATCGTAATACATCATCCAATCCTCAGAGGCTTTCCAATTATTGAAGGAGCCGAGGACGAAAACATCATCGCTGCTAATCCAGCCGTCTGGGTCGAGCAAAAATTCAAGGTATATATAGCCATCGTTGGAGGAGCTGACAAATCTTGTAGTCATATAGCCATCGTCAGCGTATTCGTCAAAAAAGCTGTTTCGCCTTAAATCTGAAAAAGTAAGTCGGACAGGACCATTAATTCTTGGGTACTCTGCAAGGTTGGTCAAGTTGATAATCCTGTATTCATTTTCAGCTGGAACTCCTTCAAGTCGGAAACGCTTGCCAGCACTTGCAATTCCACCTTCCACCGATCTATATTTAGCTCTATATTGCTTACTGTCGATGTTCAAATCCCTCCTATCCGTAATAAAGTATGGCTCAAACCAGCGATTATTCCGATAAATTGCGACAGTATTCAGTCTTGAGTCAATTAAACTTTGAGAAGCAAAGACAACGGTTTCTATGTCTATTGCGGAGGAGGCAACGGGGAGTTCAGGCGTATAAGAAGAAGAATAAATTGACATCGAGGCACTTACTTTTGGCAGCAGAACAAAGAAGCGTGCCTCTGCGATCGGCTTGGAATCATCATCATAATCGAATAGCTTGACTTTCCAATTTCCAGCGTAGTCAAACTTCACTTGGATATCTGGAACTTTTATTGTGCCTCTCCAAGAATAATTTGCTGCAAAAAAAGGGGCAGATTCCCAGCTAATATTGCTCGTTCTATTGAAAACAATGTCGTTCAAAAACACATTGTCGCTTTCGCTCCAATCGGCAGCGCAGTGAAAAAATTTAGCGTATACGCTGGGTGGCAGATCGGCTTGCACATCAAATTCTATTGTGATTTTACTACTGCCAATTGAAACGTCTCTTTTTACTGTTTCACTTTGAATAACTAAAATTGGGGGATTGGTTTCCTCATCGCCGCCATAAACCCTTATAAATTTAACCTGATAGCTGCTTGGCATTTCTTCTTCTGCTTTGCAAAAATTCAAGGCGAAAAGTAAGAGCGTAGCAAAAGAAAGCGCAGCCCTCAATTTATTCTTTTTTTTATATGTTAAGTGATTTTTCTTCATTATTTTTGAATTAATTTTAAGCAGTCAAAAAATTGCGTCTGTCTTCTGAAGTGAATCGGAATTTAAGGAGCTTGGTTTTTATCCCGTGCTTCCAAATCCGCCTTCTGCTCTTTCCGTTTCTGGCAAACTGTCCCTTAGCTCCCAATCAATTTTTTCATATTTGGCAATGACGAGCTGGGCAATTCTATCTCCATTTTTTATGGTGAAAGAATTTTTGCCAAAGTTAGCAAGGATTACTTTTATTTCACCTCGGTAGTCGCTGTCGATAGTTCCGGGGGAGTTCAAGCAGAACACTCCATTTTTTGCAGCAAGTCCGCTGCGGGATCGAACCTGGCATTCATATCCCTTTGGCAGAGCAATGGAAATGCCTGTTGGAATGAGCGAAAGGCCAGCGGGGCTTATTTCAATCGCCTCGCTTAAATAAGCAGACACATCCATACCGGCAGCACCAGAGCTTGCATAAAAAGGAAGAGTCGGCTCAAAGCCTAAATATGTTTTTTTTATTATTTGTATTTTCAAGCTAAGCTGTCTACTTTTTTAAATAGAAAAATATTCAATAACATTATCGTTATTGTCTTGTATTTCTTTGCAAATCTTGCAAAATTCTCTTATAGCTTCATCTTCAATAATGTCTTCTTCATTAAGAAGATTATCGAAAAAGCGAGGATCTTCGCCTTTATACTTATCTATTTGGTCGAAAATTAGGGTGTAGTTATTATCACTGGTTTTCATTTGGTCCTCCTATTAAAAAATAGCTTTTAAACCAATTTGCTCTTCAATTTTGAGACGAATTGGGCTTAGATTTGTTATATTACCGCAATTGGAACAGGTGAAATTTTCATTTGCTGGATATTTAATAGTACCTTCCGCAATTGAAACGTTTGATACGAAGTTTAGCTGAATTTTATGCTGAGCAGAGCACTTTGTGCAAGTAAAACTGAAAACTGCAGAACTTGGTTTCTCTTGTTTCATAGGTATACTTTTTTGCAAAGATTTCTGTTGACTAATTGAGTAAGTTAATTCCTGATGATCTGGCGTTTCAAATATCTTAAAAATACTAGACATATCAAATGTTATCCTTAAAAGTGCGTAGTATCTTTCAATAGAATTGTGAAGATCTTTATTATATTTTTCTGATCTAATATCCGAATAGTCATGAATTTCGAGCCTCATTTTTTTTAAATCTTTAATTCTAATTGATCGCCCATGTGTAAGCCAATCAGAATGTTTACACAATTTAACAGCTATTTCAGACGCTCTTTTCTCTTTTTCTTCTTCGCTAACTTTCTTTCCTGTAGAACTATGGGTTTTCCAATATTTAAACTTATAGGTTTTCAGCCAGTTTTTAACCAAAGTTTTTGAAAAATTCTGTGCATTTTCAAAATGTTGAATTTCGCCTGGTGAAATATTTTGCAAAAATGGTATGTATGCAGGGTTTAGTTTGCCTGTTTTTTCTACCTCTTCTTTAATTTTATTTAAACCGTCTAAAAAAGCATCAGCAGAAAACCTTTTACCGTTACTAACTACCTGAGCATCTATTGGGCCTAATGAAGATGAATCACCCATAAGTATTTCATCAGCACCCATTGCAAAAATTGTTCCTGCGCTTTTTGCTGTGCCAGGTATGATAATGCCAACTCTTTGATATTTATCTCTAACTAATTCTACAATATCCTCAACTGTCTCAGCTATACCGCCAGGAGTTTCTAATACTATATCAATATCCTCAGTCTTAATGTATGCCAACTGATCCTTAAAAGGTAATAAGTCTGAAGGCAGAATTAACGATGGAACGTTTCCCTTATTCATGTCACAAGCATAAGTAAGTATGCCGCGACCTCGAATATCTGATATCCTTTTCAGCTGTTGTTTTCTTTTGTTTCTAATTTCTTCAAAAGACATTCTCTCATTAATATAATCAGAAAAAATTCCCATAATTCCTCCTTAAGAAATTTAAATAATTTTTTTAAATTTAAAAAATTCAATTAACACAGCAGCCCGGGTATTGTCCCTCCAAACCACAATCTGGTGCTGGTGAGCTAAAAGCGCGATGGCTCATCATTGCGATATTTGCTGCCGTCATGCGTTTTAGAAAAGATTTTGAGCCGCAAGCGGGACAGGAAACATCCTCCTCAATTTCTCTAACCTTATGATACATTTCATATTTAGTGTTACAATCATTGCATTTATAAGCGAATGTTGGCATTTTTATCCTCTTAAAATAATAAATATAAAAATGCAAAATAATACTTGATTTCCAATATTCCCAATTTTTCTTAATTTGCAATTCAAAAAAATGAAATTTTAAGTATGAACAAACAAACTTTTCCAAAAATCGTCGGCATTTTAAATGTTACTCCAGATTCTTTTTCAGACGGAGGAAAATTTTTTAAATTTGAAGATGCACTTGCCCAAGCATCTAAATTAATAGAAAGCGGAGCGGATATTTTAGACCTTGGAGGCGAAAGCACGCGTCCCTTTGCCGAGCAGATTGACGAAGAAACTGAATGCGAAAGGGTTATTCCAATAATTAAAGCTATTAAAAACAAGTTCCCAGATGCCCTTATTTCTATCGACACAAATAAATATAAAGTTGCAATAAAAGCTATCGAAGCAGGCGCCTCAATGCTTAACGACACAAGCTGCTTGACAAAAGAAAAAAAATTAGCTGAGCTTGCCGCAAAATATGATTTACCCTTAGTTTTAATGCACATTCAAGGAACTCCCCAAACTATGCAAATAAATCCCGTCTACGAAAAAGATGTGGTGTCAGAAGTAATTGAGTTTTTGAAAAAACAGATTGAGCTTGCAAAAAGTATTGGAGCAAAGCAAGTTATTGCTGACCCCGGAATTGGCTTCGGAAAAACACTCGCCCATAACCTTGAAATATTGAAAAGGATAGAAGAATTTGAGGCGCTAAAAGTTCCAATTTACCTTGGACTTTCGCGAAAATCTTTCATTGGAAAATTATTTAACATAGAAAAAGCAGAGGATAGAGATTTGCACAGCGTCCTTTACCATTCCTTGCTTCTCAGAGAAAAAATTGACTATATTCGCGTTCACAACGTAAAAATGATTTCTATTTTAAAAACAATTTATAATTCTCTTAACTCTGCGTAATTGAACAATTTTTAAAGTATAGCTTTTATCCCGTAACTTCAATTAAATCGTCAGCTGGCATATCTCTCATCCGATACCCAACTCCGCGTATGCTTTGGATAAGTGGTTTTGAGCCATCTTCATTTTCGATTTTTGTGCGAAGCCGTTTAATGTAAACGTCAATTATGTTGGATTCTGGGTCGAAATTATGCTTCCAAACGTGCTGAGTAATTGTGCTTCTGCTAAGTATTTTGTTTTTATTTCGCATTAAATATTCGAGCAAGGCATATTCTTTTGTAGTAAGCTCAATTTCTTTTCCAAAGCGGAAAGCAAAATGAGAAACGGTATCGAGGACGAGGTCATCGCATTGGAGCTTAGTTGTTTTTTCTGGGCTTAACCTGCGTAAAATAGAGCGGAGACGTGCTGCAAGCTCTTGGAAACTAAAAGGTTTAGGGAGGTAATCATCGGCGCCCAAATCCAAACCCTGAACCCTATCTTCCGTTGTGCCTCTCGCGGTGAGCATAAGAATTGGAGTGCTTATCCCGGCAGCTCTAAGCTCGCTCAGCACGGTAAATCCATCTTTTCCGGGCAGCATCACATCAAGCAAAATTGCGTCATATTGATTGTTCATTGCTACTTCTAAACCGGTAATGCCGTCATTTGCAACCTCCACGCTGTATCGTTCTTCCTCTAAACCACTTTTTATAAAATTTGCTACTTTTCGTTCATCTTCAATTACGAGTATTTTCATTTTAACCTCAATTAGAAATCTTTTATTTTACAAGTTAATAAAAAAAAAGCTTATTTTCTAATAAATAATGGATAAACTTCCATATACCCGCTTGAAAGTTCAAGAGAAATATAATACATGCCGTTTGGAGCAAAAGAGCCGTCCCATGTTGTCCCGTCCCAACGATCGCAATAAGCAATGTTGCTTAAACGCGCTTCACCTCGCACTGGTTCAGCTACTATCCTGTTATTTTGGTCATAAATCCTTACTGTTACATTTGCATCATTTGGCAAAGAATAAACAAATTCTACTTTTTCTCTGAATGGATTAAATGGATTGGGGGCAACTATTTGCAAATACTTAATTTGAAAATGCCTCATTACTTCAAAGTGGCTGATGCAAGAATTTTCGCAGCACAAACAAACAATAACTGAATCTGGCGCCTCAACTGGAACATTCCAAACGAAGGACCCTGTTGCGGCAGCTGTCCTACCCAATATTATATAGCTTTCACCGCCATCAAGCGACATAGCAAGAGAAATCGTATCGCAAGGGTATTGAAATTTATTTGGATCCCAAGTGATTAAGCGCGATGGATCTGCTGTTTGGCTTGTATCATAAGAAATATCAATTTTGGCTGGCATAAGATAAACCGGTATTGTTTCGATTGCTTTTTCTACGCCAGCAGTCCAAATAAGGATTTTCAAGTATGCGATATTGCTATCCAAAGGCTCAAAGCACTCAAAGACATTGAAGCATGGCAGCTCTGTTGAATAATAGAAACTACCATCAGCAAAAACTTCTGCAAGCGCAAGCTCTGTCCAATAAACGCTATCCCTGCTAATTTCTATACCAATTGAATCTACGCAAGCGCTTGTCCCTTGAATAATTAAGTTATCCCCAGTATAAACTTTTGAATAAGGGGCAAAAGAATAATAGAGATTAGGCAAGGTAATGCGAAGAATTGCAGTGGAATCGGAGATTCGCTCTGGTCTTTCGCTGCTCTGAATTAAGAACCTGCCCTGCTTTCCTAAAAGAAGCGTGTCTAAAACGTATTTAAAAAGAACCGTGTCCTGTGTGTTTAAAATTCCAGATTGCAATAAAACTCTTTCTCCAAAAGGTGCGTCACTTCTATATTCTTGAAAACTGAGATTTACTTTTTGTGCAGAAAGCAAAACATTTGTCCAAAGAATTTTTAGAGTGTCGCCATTGCAATATTCTGCTGGAGGGTCTTCTTCCGCTTTTGGAAAGATTATTTTAACTGAGTTTTCCGAGGGCATGCCTATAACATAAGTGCTGTCGAAAGTAGTTACAATAATATCATTTAAGCCATCGCCTTCCAAATCCGCAACGGCAACGGCACTTATAGTTTGGTATGGAAAAACAGCAGTATAAACAGTGTCGAAAGGATGTCCGAAACGGAATTCCTTTGAATCATAATCCCTTAATCTTAAAATTCTGAGATTTGAACCGTCTGCTAAAATTATTTCATCTTTTCCATCGGGGGCGCCGTCAATATCGTTAACCGCAGCAACCCAGCCGTTAATTCTATGGCTTACAATGGTATCGAATGGAAATAA
Source organism: Ignavibacteria bacterium (assembly GCA_012522895.1). Taxonomy (GTDB): domain Bacteria; phylum Bacteroidota; class Ignavibacteria; order Kapaibacteriales; family UBA2268; genus JAAYJM01. Next base: position 1,459 of record JAAYJM010000049.1, on the reverse strand, counting down.
ATATTCATTTGGCAAAGAAGATTTTGGAATAAGCTCATTGCTTTTGTATCTTAAAATATATAGCGCTGAGCTTGGGTAAATCAGATCCTTTGTTGATTGCGTTACAATAATTTCATTGCCAGGGTTATTTGGATACCAAGGCAAAAATTGATTAGAAGGGTCGGTTCCGTCAACATTCCCAACTGCAACAGACCACTGGTGATCATCTCCGCCTAAAAAACTTGGGTCGTCAATATCGTTTACATCGCTCAGCGGGTAGCCATCGCTATCGAATAAATGCAGCTTTGCTTTTCCAAACGAGCCTTCGTAGCCTTTATACGATTCGGAAAGCAAAATAAAATCATTTTCTCCATAGCCATCGTTCAGCTTAACAAAATGAGAGCGAATGAAAGGGCGTTTGTTGAAATTTTTGTCAATATTTAAGGTATTGTTAAAATTTGTTGCAATGTCATCTGGGCTATCAATATTTGCCATAAGGAGATAAGCTTCATTTGAGCTTGAATAGTAAACCTCATCGTAGATAAAGCAATCCAATTTTTCGCTTGGGTAGTTTGGAAAAAGTATCAATGTGTTGTCATTAACTCTTGAAATTGAGGGCTGGGCTACATTTATCTCGGGTCCTAAATATCTTCTTAAATGCTCTGAATCAGCGACATCGGGCAGTGGGTATATAGCTAAATTTTCATTTGCATTAAAAGTAGAAAAGCCACGGAAAAAAGGAACTGGGTCAAGCGGACTGTAGTAAGGGTCTATATATGGACTTGTCATATTGATAGTTGAGTAAGTAATCTTTTCATTATTTTGATTGCGAAAGAAAAAGGGTTTTACACTTCCAAAATAGTTTGGCTCAAAGGGGCGCAAGTCGATTGATAAACTTAAAAGCTTGGCAACTGTATCCACTGCTTGTCCGCCAATCTTATCAATATACCCAGCAAGATAGCCATATATTAGCTTGTATTGCTCGTTTTCCGTTTCTGTTGTCTCCAAGCCGAGAACAACTGGAGCAGTTATATTGTATAGTTGATTACTTGTAGTATCGAAAAGAGCAGAAACGCTTTTTAAATTTTGTATTTGCGTAGTTTTTTTATGAACTTTCCCTTTGGCATCAACAACAACAATTCTATTTCCTACAACTGCCGTGATTTCCAGCGGGGCGTATTCATAGCTTTCATTGAGTTTTGGATTGTTTATGATATTTCCAATTAATGGCTGTATTTGACCACAAATTGCCGGTGTTGACCATTTAACAACAAAAGAATCAGCTGCTTGTGGATTTGAACGCTTACTAATAAGGCGGGTAGCCTCCGGGTTGCCATCTGGATAAAGCCAATTAGCTGGGCTGGAATGATGAATTTGCCCTTCTAATGCACTTGCAAACAATATCAATGAAATTATAAATATTATATTTTTCATATTTTTCTTGCTCTCTTGCTCTATTATATATACTTTTTAATATACT
>JAAYJM010000048.1 GCA_012522895.1 Ignavibacteria bacterium | reverse complement strand
TAGATACTTTGAGCCGGTTAAAAAATATCGTATTTAAAATTTGCATAAACGAACTTTTACAATATCAAAATAAATAAAATAAAAAGCAAATATTTTTTTCACTTTTTTTGATTATTAATAAAAATTAATTTGTGATTCAAGAATAGCAAAGATGGGCTCCACCTCGAAGGTGGAGTCCACCTGAAAAAACACATTACCTTCCACCCGCAATAGAAATTCTGATGTCTAATCCCGTTTGGACGTTGCTGTAGCCGGGAGTTGATGCTCCTTCGGTGTAAGTTCCTTCATAGCGGATAAAGAAAGAAGCGGTTACTCTATTGCTCATTGAATATCTAACCCTCGGCTCTAATGTGATTTGAGTGTTCCCATCAAGGGTCCTGCCGCTTTCTCCTGCATAATCTAAAACATCAAAAGTAGTGCGTTTGTTCTTTTTAAATGAGCCGGTAAAACTGAATTCTATATCGTTTTGGAGAACTAAACCGAAAAGTGGAAAATCAAAGCCTTTCATTGTATAGCTCGCTTGAGCTTGAATTTCGTCAGACGCTTGACGGGTAATTGTAGATCTGTTTGAGGATTGAAGTTGATATTGCGACGTAGAATTATATTTTAGCGTTGCGGTTAAAAGTCCATTAAGCTCTTTTTCGTCAAAGGACATAGTGATGCCGAAAAGCGGCTGAAAACCATATTGAATTTGCTGGCTTTGGACAGAGCGGCCATTGTCAGTAACCTGTGCACTTTCTGTGTATTTTGTTCCATAAAGGTGCTCAAAAGAAATCTTTTTAGCTATTCCACCCCATAAATCCCATTTTTCAATTCCTTCCCAACGAATTCCCCAGTTAATTGCTGGCAGGAACTTTCCGGCACTTCCACCAAAAAAGGTAAACGCCTCCATACCATCGTGAAATGATTGCGAAAGGGCATTGAGCAACATACTGTTTTTTGTAAGAGTATCAACATCCATCGACTCAATTCGAGCTTTTTCTTGATTATATAAGTCAATCACATGCTCAATCGTATTATTGAAAACATTGAAGCCAAAAATTGACGGGAAGGTTAAATAAGTTCTATTAAATGACTCCATTGCAACAATGTTAGTAAAGGTCGGAATGCCCATACTATCGGAGATCACAGTTTGATTTCTATTAAAGCCAAGTTCAGATTTCCAAGTAAGATCTAAGGTCGCACCTTCCCAAAGGGGGCGGGAAGTTTTAAACTCAAGTCCAGTTTTTTGGCTATAATTATCTTGCAGAATTGAGTTTTGAGGTCTCAGTCCTGGGTGGGTTGTGAAGCCAAAATAAGGAAATCTATCGGAAGAATGCATATCGAAGCCACCGTGTGGGTTACTAATCAAGCCAAGCTGATATGCGAAAGAAGGACCGAGATACATTTCGCTCCCTTGGAAAAGCATTCCCCTTCCCCAAAAGTTAGTCATTCCAGTTCCGCCATAAACACCGGGGTTGGTCGCGCTATTTGCTTGTGTAAAGTTTATATCAAATTTATCGAAATCAAAGAAAATGAACTTAACAGTCTCCCCTATTGACTTTAATATGCTGCTGCCTCCTTGCTGCACTGCTGCTTTCGTTGTGTCTGGAACACTTTTTTTTATTTTTTTGTCTTTTCCGCCGCTTGCCCCAAAAAGCATATCCCCAAAGGATTTTAGCTTAATGCTGGAGTTAATTCTTATGTTATTTTGATAACTTGTGCTTCTTGCAGCGTCTGCTATAGACGGGTCTTCTTGCAGTGGGTCTTGCCAGTTGTAATTCGTATTAAATGAGCCTGTAACATCAAAAAAACGAGTCAAAGCACCCAGCGGAAGCCGTGGCTTAAAATTCATTGTCAAATTTTGCGAGTGCTGATTACTCTTCCCTAAATCAATTACAGTGCCATTATTAAAGAACATCATCGAAGCTAATTGACTGCCAGTCCTTTGATTGCCAAACTCATCAAGCTCAAGCGGGACAAGAGTGCTGCGTGTTGTTACAGAATAGTCTATAGTAGGATTGATAAAGCCACCATCGGCGAGCTTCCAATTTAACTGAGCTTGCTGTTGGGCGGAAAAGTCGCGGAATACCGGACTTGGATAATCCAAATAGCGTGACTGTTCTGTCGTCCTCCGCCTCATCAAATTAAAAGAATAATTAAAACTTGTTGGCACTATGTTAACTTTTAATTTATTATAAATGCCAATTATGGGAATAGACTCAATCCAAGTTATTGGACTAAAGGAAAGGATATCCGGTATCTGAACTCCATACTGAGTAGTGAATTGCCAAAGCCAATTAAATCTTTCTTGGTAAAGCGGGGAGCGTAAAAATTCCTGCGCGTAAGAATATCCAAAGGTCATTCTGTTAATCGTTTGGTTTACTAACCAAAAATTAGTGGGGATTCCGAGACGAATCCCGGTAAGAGCCCAATTATCTTCCACTTTCAAGGACTGAGATCGCAAACGTATACTGTTTGCAAGATCCTCAGCTTCAACTTCTGAAAAGCCTTGCTCAATTGCTTGACGCTTTGCCGATTCTGCTGCTTCTTCTAATTTTATGTCATTATTTGCAACATACTCCGGGTTTTCCATAAACTCTGCGTGAGTATATGTTATTGGGATTTTCATTTCTGTAAAAGAGGCTGGCGCAAATTTTTCTAAATTACCTTGAACGGTGATCGTCCAATTAGTGGCACTTATCCTGTTGCCAAACCTATTTTCTATCATGTGGAAATTTGGTTTTGTATGACTGAAAGATGCGTTAATATTGCCAAGATCAGCCAGTCTAACGTCAAAATTAGCAACTCCCGACCAATCGGATCGGTTTTCCGGACTTAGCAAACGCAGTTCGTCCACCCACATTGTAGTAGTAAGCTCGTTCGGAAATCGCTCTGCTGGATTTGCTATTCCAAATCCAAAAAACTGAATTCGAGTAAGGACTGGATTCCCACGGATTGCAAAATATGCTAATGGGTCATTCCCAACAGGGAAAACTTGTCTATCCCACAAATCCGTTGTGTCTCTAATCTGCTTTATAGCAGTAAGCTCAGAAAGCTCAATTTCTATAGTATTTTTATCCCAGCCTCTCAGTAAAGGTCTGCGATATTCATAATAATTTGAAGAGTCTGTCCCGAAACGCATAAAAGCATAAGCCTTAGCTACAGCACCCGGGACCATATTTTCTGGCATCGAGCCATCGCCGTGCAAAAATACTTTTAATTTTGAATAATAAAAGAGATCAAGGGGCTGGAAAAACCTTACCGCCATTCTTTCCTCACCATACCTTAAATTCTTGACTTTTAAAGCTAAAGATTGCTCGTTTAGCTTAATCATTTGGTTCGGGTCTGGATTGTTCAATTGCCTTGGCGGGCTTACTCCTGGGGGCATTGTGTAATAGTCTGGAGGGCCGCTATTTTCTTCAATATTAACGAAAGAAACTTGCAGGACGCTGTCGTCTGTTGGGACATTCTGCAAATTATTAACTCTTTGCCAATTCGAGCCAAGCAGACGCCATTCTGCTATGCTTGCTTTAAAAATTCCGCCCTTAAACCAAACTCGAATATATTGAATATTAGAAAACAAAGGGTTGCCCACGCGCCTCATTGGATCGCGAATTGGAATTCGATATAAGAACCAGCCGTTACTCCCACCGCCAACAATTTGATTGTTATGATTTGGGTCTGGAACTAAATTTACTTCGTATTGAAAATATGAATTGTCTAAAGAAATTGTTTGCCCGTTATTGCTATTCAAGATCTCTGTATCGGGAAACTGTCCCATTTCTGAAACGCTTGCATTTCCTTCAAAGTTATTGTAATTGCGAAAATCTTCTTCTGTTCTTAAATCGTCGTCTTTGTTAAAATCAAATTTATAATCATCTCTTGCCGGGTCGTCTTCCAAATCTAATGGATATGGATAATGCTCTTTTTCTTGGTTATTATCCAAAGCATCGATACCAATGTCCTCGCCCGGGTCGATAATGTTATTTGGCATAGGGTTAGCGGCGGTAATGCCGTCTTCAGTATCAAGGGCTTGATTGGGTATAATGTCCTCGCTAATCTGTCCAATATCTATAAACATTTTCGTTTGCCCAGGCTCATACGAATCTATTCTCATCATTATTTCAATGTATTCAATGTTTTCGGTATCAAAATTTGTAGTAAAAGATGAGAACAGTTTCATAAAACCGCCCCAAATCTTCGGCTTGTTTTCTAGCTTTTCACTAAAAACATCAGTGCTATCAAAGTTTGGATTTCGTCTATCTAAAAACTCTGGGTTTTTATTGTAAATTCCACGTTCATAAGGATTGAAGTTAATATGCAAGGGGCTTAAATTTGAACGTCCTTGCACTGTGGAACGCTCGGGATAAACTTCCCTAATCGGAGTGCGTGCTATAAAATACTGATACCAATAAGTTTTTGCTCTAAATAAAGCTCTATCAATATCTGTTTGGGCGATTGAGCTATCTTCTGGCTGCGAGCAATGACTCCATTGATATGGAGAGAGACCCAAGGAAATATACCTTTGCGCACCTTCAAAATCATCAATATAAACTACTGGTTCATTGTTATCGGAGGCAACATCAGAAATTCTTTTATTCGGCTCGGGCAAAATCATCGCCCATTCACCACGCAAGCCCATTGAAGAAGGCGCCTTTGTGCTGTAAAAAGGTATATTATCAAGCAGTCTGGTTAGCCAAGGAGTGTCCCAATTAAATTTTGCATCGAAACCGAGCATTGAATTAGCTACTGGCTCCTCGCCAAGCCGCACTCGGTCTACGATAGCAGCTTGATTATAATACATAAAAGTAAAGCCAGCATTTGCGTTTAAGTTTCTACTTTTCAAAATTTCATAATCAGCTCGAACGCCAAGCAAGGTCTTTGTTGTCAAATTAAAAACGTCATTTGCTTCGTATTCCACTTTCAAATTAGCATTTGGCAATGTTGCTCGCTGATTTCTTAAAGTAAGCCTACCCGAATAATAATCCACAACGTAATCCTCGAATTCCCTTAAAGAAACACCATCGAGCGTAACTTTAACGCTCCCGGGCGCAAGATTATAAGCGCCAAGCGAAATGGTGTTGGTAGCGGTTCCGGTAACCTCGCCAGATATGATGAATCGGTCTCTTGCAGTGTTTCTGCGCGCAACGTCATAAGTTGTATCGTAAACATCGCTGTAAATATACTGCTGAGCAACTTGTGGAGTCCCAATTTTTTCAAAGTAATCAATTAAACCCTGACGAAAAGGCTCAGCGCTTGGAAAAGTGATTTCACCAGTAACAGCGTTAAAAAATGGTTCTTTTAAATCGAATTTTCCATCGGGAGGCGCAGCACCAGTGCTATTATTCACTTGGTCAACCCGAAGAATTGACACTAATTTATCTGTTGCGCCGGGCAAAACATCGCTTGAGTCATTAGATTTATTTATATACCAAACTCCAATTTCAGTGTCATTAACATTAACATTGGTGGCGTTGATTGAATATATATTCTTCATCTGCCTATCCCATAATGTTTTAAAACCGGGCTGCAAATTTGGACGGTAAATCAGCTTTAAAATCATTGTGTCTTTTTCATTGCCAAATTCATTGAAAGAGCCATAGTATAAATCGTCCTCATTTGAGGTGGTGGGTCCCTCAATTCTATAATTAACGGCATAAGTTCTGTCCTGCCGCAAATTCTTAATCGAAAGTGTCCCAAGGTTTGGATTAAAATGATAACGGCTCGAATCCAATTTCAAAAAAGTGCCGCGCTCAACAACACCGGATTGAATTGCAGACTTTTTTAAAGAGGCGTCATAGCTTTCACCCATCTTCATTCTTTTTGGCTCTAAATCGGCTATTGCAACGGAATTAGACGAAAAAGGTCCGTCCCTCACATCGCCAGAAGATTCCCAAACGTAAATTTCCTTTACTCTATAATAATTTGAACTCGCCGGGATTACGGGAGTGGAATGCTTAAAATATTCGTTATAAATTGCTTTATAAATGGTGTCTAAGAAAAAGTGGTTTTTCGCATAATCATAAGCTCTAATTTGAAAATGCTGGCGGCTGGTCCCCCCTTTCACATCTACAAATTTTCTTTCTCCGCGTTTTTGTGAAGCTATTGTTTTCAAAAAGAGTGGTCCAAATTGAAAGTCAGCCCTTACTCCAAAAAGAGCCTGACCCCCACTTATCAAACTTGACGTTGTGGGTAAGGAAACGTTCCCAACCTCAATTAGCCTAATAATTTCATCGTCCTCACCTTCATAAGAAACTTTAAACTTATTGTCGTGCTCAAACTGTCGGCGTGTATTCCAATCCGTTCCAATTTTAAATTTATCGCCAATCCTGCCGCTCACATTCACCCGTATATCTTGACTAAAAATTGGAGATGACTGCGACTGCCCAAACGCAGAAACGGTGCCAAGATTCTGGGAATCCCAACGCCAGCCAACGCGTAAATTTACTTCACCATTAACGTTAATGCTAATCTCTGGCTTGCCAAATAAGGATATAACCGGATTGGGAGGCACCGGAATTTTAAGCCCAGTTGCCGAGGCTAACATTCTTGCAATATCCCCACCGGACAAAGCGGCACTTAAATCATAGCGATTCATTAAAGAATCCCAAATCCCATTTTGAATAGTCCGTTTTCTTATTGCCAAATAGTCATCTATCGGAATTTCATAATCATAGCCGACCGGTCTATCGAAAAATGTTTCGTTAGATTTTAAAATACTTGCTGTTGAATCAATATCTATTGTTCGCCTGTAATCGCTTGGCAAATGCTTTGTTCTTGTGTCTGTTTTTGGATGCTGAGAAGAATATCTATTCAGCAGCTCTTTTTCTAAATATTTTGAAAAGGGATAAGCTGAGCTATCGTTTAATTCAAGCGGCTTAGCCATTTGAATTGTAGTATCAACAAGAAAGTTTTCCGGGTTTGTTGCCTGAAAATTATAGAGCAGATAAAATGGAGTTTTTAAAAGCGGACTTGAGTAATAGTTAAAGTAATTACTATAAAGTATATTGAAAATAATGTAGTTATAGTGATAAAAGTAAAAATTATTCACTGTTTGATTATAAAGAAAGCTTGGATTTTTTTGACTAAAGCTCTCAGCTTTCGCTTCATTTTGGGTGCTTAAAAAAATAAACAAATAAAGAAGAAAGCAAAGGGGTTTCTTGAATTTTTTTAAAATGGAACTGTTAATAAAATCAGATGCATTAGCAAAATGATTGCTCTTAACAAAAAAATGACAGTATTTTCTACTGTCAAATATTTTTTTCCATTTATGTGAAGTCATTATCTTATCTTTTAAGCTAAATATAAACTGATTTTGGTTTATAGAAAATTTAAAAAGCAGTTTAGCAAAAAACACATTTTGAGCGGGAGCAAAACTGCTCCTACTCAAAAATTAAGGCATTAAGCAAACAGCATAAACCATCTCAACCCAGTCGCATTGTCTAAAATGCTTTATTTCCAATCCACAAGCAGTGAAAACCTCATTGTGTTTGCAAGTGGGTGGTTTTCTTCAATAGTGTTGATAAAGCTGAAATCAAGCTGGAAAATGTCGTAACGAACTCCTGCACCGAAGTTCCAAAATTTTCTATTTCCAAGTGTAGTTGGTTCGGTAAAATAGCCGGCGCGCAAGGCAACAACGTGATCATACCAATATTCAGCACCAATAGCAAACTCCACACCGGAATTTTCCCAGCCTGTTATAAGTGATTTTGGTATTGGATCCGAGCCTAAGCTATCGCGTTTTACAAGTAATTTCGATATATCGAATGCTAATTTCAAATCATTAAACTCATCTCTATAAACGTTAAAAGCGGCGCCGAAATTTAATGTGGTTGGCAGTGGATCAGATTCTTTGCGATAAGTTATTTTGGGACCAACATTTTGAAGGTTTAAGCCTAAAGAAAGAAAATCTTCTAATTGCAATCCAAAAAGATCTAAGTCGTAAGGTTTCCAAAGCATTCCGATATCGAAAGAAACGCTGTTTCCAACTCCAGCATCGCCACCAGTGAAGGCGGTAACGGGAGCTAAATTGGAACGGATATAGCGCAGCTGCACTCCCACTCCAAGATCCTCGGCTATAATTGTTCCATAAGAAAGCCCAATAGCAAATTCATTAGATTGGAATTTTCCCTTCGATTCGCCGTTTTCAAGAGTCTTAGTAAACTCGCCAAGGTTCATAAAAACCACGTTCAAAGCCAAGGTGCCGTTTAAATCTTCAAAATACTGCCCGATAGTGCCGTAGCTATAAAATAAGTCGGCATTGAACTGGGGTAGCCATTTAGAAAAAGTGAGCGAAACCTGTCGCCAAGGCACATACTCATCAATACTAACTTCCACAGAATCTTGAAAAGCAAGACCAGCCGGATTCCAAAAGACAGCATTAATGTCATCGGCAATCGCTGTTCCGACCTCACCCATCCCGCTTGCCCTTGCATCAGGGGAAATCAGAAGAAAAGGAACAGCTGCGCCGCCTGCTTGACTGTAAAGGTTTATCTGATTCCCTACAAAAATTATAGCTAAAAGCAGGAGAACGGTTGCTTTTGGATTTGTTTTCATTTTTCTCTCCATTTTATTTTTATTGAATTATTTTCAAAAATTATACCAAACTTTATTTTGCTAATATCATTAAAAACGAATTAGCTCTATTCATAGCTTTACTTGTTTTTGTTACTATATTAAAGAAATAAGCGCCATTGGAAAGACTTTGACTGCTCTGGCTTAAGTCCCAAGTGATTTCTGCTATATTTCTTGTGTTGATTGTCTTACTTAATGTTTTTACTAAGCCGCCATCATATTGATAAATATTAACTTCTGCCTCGAAAGGCGGCTCTATATTATGTTTAAAATAAATAGTTGTCTGACTTTCAAAAGGGTTGGGGTAATTAGAAACGTCATAAACAATTATTGAATTTTCACTTTTTGCAATATTAAAAAACGTTTCTTGAATAGAAAAATTGTTAAAAACGTCCCAAGCCCTTACTTTTATTTTATGTGTTCCGGGCTTAAGGTCGAATAAAATTTTCTCAACTGTTCCAGATTTTGAGTCTTCAAGCGAGGTCGTAAATAGATTTGTTAAATCAATAGAATTTGGGCTGTCGTCAATCCAAGCCTCTATTCTATGCCCAATCCCCAGTCCAGTTGCATTAATTCCGCTTTCATCTCTTAGATCTACAATCAATAATGGATTAAAGCTAACATAATCGCCCGCTTTAAAAGTTCTATTGTCAAGATAAATCGAAATTTCTGGACCCTCTTTATCTTGAGCCACGCTTGAATCTAAGCCAGCTACTTTAAATGAACGAGTAACTCCTTTTGCAAAGCGATTGTCGTCTGAATATGAATAAACATATAATCTGCCTTTGGCATTTGAATAGCTTATGTCTTTGGGAATAATGAAATTTGCAGTTAGCAATCCATTTTTCACTTGATAAGAGCTGCGATTTAAAGTCCCGCCGTGCTTTACTATACTGTGCTGGGAACCATCGTCATCAATAGCCCTAATTAAATCATCGCTGTCGAGCATAGTAAGGATTGCTGTTCCATTATAATCGCTTTCAATTTCAGAAGTTAAAGGATTTATAATCGAGCAAGAAACGGAAAGCTCTCTAAGTGCTTTCAGCTCAACCTCCACGCTGTCTTCAGCGACTTCAATTCTGTTTATTGAATCAATTCTTACTAAATAATCGGGCAGTAATAATTTAACTGTTGGATCGCCAAGCAGAAAATATTTCTCACTATTTGAATCGTAGTATTTTTGTTTTACTTTAAAAACTGCTTCACCAAGATTAAGGTATTTTCCACTGAGGGGGTTGCGAGTTTGCAATGACCTATAAAACTCGTTATTTAGCATTGCGTTACCCTGAGAAAAAACTACGCGAGAGGCAGAAAAGACTCCAATTGCCCCACCAATTTTGCTAAGCATAAGCATTTCAGCTCCGCTTTGCACCTCCACCAGATCAAACCTTGCGAAATCGCAAGTAGCAGCTGTTAAGAAAAATAATTTATCAATATTTTTCAACTGCGGAGTTGTTACTGAGCGTTCAAAAATTTCTTCGTGAGCAAGCACTCGCGGATTGCCATGCCCAATCCAATTTAGCAAAAGAGCGCCGCTTGTATTGACGTTTGAAATTAAATCCTCAGCTACTCTTGGTTTGCGTCTTCCGCCCGGCACGTTTTCCGTTGGGTATTCAACTAAATAAATCTTTTTTTGCTGAATATTCTGTTCCATAACATTGTTTGCTAAATCCTCAGATTGAGTGCTGTGTTGATTACCGTTGTATACGTCTGAGTGTGCGCCAGGGCCTGCATAGCTATCGTCGGCAAGCAAAGAAACTGAAGCGCGCCAATTGTCAAGCGATGAGTTATTTTCGTAGTGCTTTATTTTTTCAATAACTTCCAAACCAGACTTATTAGTATTTATCGGCATTCGGGCAATGGCAAAGTCAATCATTTTGTCCTCACCCACAACTCGGGCAAAGTAGTCGTCATAAGTAGAAGAAACGGTTGCGGCTGTGCTTTCCCCTTCGTCCTTCGTTTGATAAGTAGTAACGAAATTGATTTGATTTGTAGTAATATTTTTATAGTCATAATGTCCATCGCCCCAAAGCATTACGAATTTTGGCTTTGTTTCCCAATTTTTCATAGCAAAGGCAAAGAAATCTCTAAGCGCCGTCGGGTCGGGCATTGCATTTGCAAATTCCAAAAATATATCTTCAAGCAAAATGACTTCAATTTTCAAATCACTATTGCTTGCCCTATATTCCTTATACGCTTCGGCAGAGGAAAGCAGGTCTTGATGAGTTATAATCACATAATCGGCATTAGCAAAGTTTTCTCTTAAATTAGCAATTTTAATTTTACTAATTTTGGGCGTTTTATAAGTGCTTGAAAAATAAAACTTTGAAGGGTTTTCTGGATAAATCTCTTTTTTAAAAACGAAAGAATTTTTTACTGCTGAATAATTATTCAAATACTTTGGCTCTAATGGATTGCTAACCTCAAGACCAATGGGGCTGTCAGAAAACCCGCTAATAGAGTATTCAGCAACTCCATTCATTTTGGGGTCGCTGAAAAATCCAATTTCATTTTCTATTGCAACAAAGGAGCGAGGATATTGGATTTCGAACCAATCGAAAAATGCTGTCGCACTCAGCCCGGCGCCCTGATTATAATAGCTAAACTTAAGAGTGCTGCGATTGTCCAGCGCTATCTCGGAAGCATTTATTGTAGCTTTCCCTTGCTTAATAATTGCGTCTATATAGCTATTTTTTCCCATGCCCGCAATCCTAAATTCATCGAATTTAGTATTCGTTTCAAAAACGCTAAAATTTCCAGGGCTTTCAGTGCGATGGGCAAGGGAGTATTTATAAGTAATTGTTCCGTTTCTATCAAGATTGTGCAAAATGTTTGTAAAGCTAACAGGGAAAACAGTTCTGCCAAGCCACTTTCGACCCGAGCCGCTTACAAAACGATTGCTCAGCTCCTCATTAAAAGATAAAAGGTTGTTGTATGTTTGAGGGTAATGCTCAATTTCTCTCGCAGGTTCAAGAGCGTTTTCAATGCGTTTGCCAGCCGACCCACCCCAAGTTAAGAGATAATAATTCTTATTGCTATAGCTATTTATATAATGATTGAAATTTCCATTTTCATAAGCAAAGCCGGTAGTTGGAACTCCATAAAAAGACAGATACTCAAAAGCGCCTGCTGAACTAAAATGAACGGAAATCGGGATTTCATTCATTTTATTGCTCAGGGCGTCTGTTACTTTTTCACTTAATTCGCGTCCATTATTGCCGAAAAGTTTTAAAGTGCTTGCTAAATCGCTTGTTATGTCAATTCCGAGGGAGGAAAGTTGGCTTTTATCAATTCTGTATATTCCTTCTGTTTCGATAGTGATTTTCACCCAATTATTTGGGTTTTGGCTCAATGTTTTATCTTTTTGTTTTTCCAGTCTTGCTGAACTTGACTGCGCTATTGTCCAATTTCTTATTTGCAGATGATTTAATGTGAAAGGAAAACTATCATCGCTAAGGCTTTCTGCTGCATCTTTTGTTTTAGTGCTAAACTCAATTTCTACATTTATTTCATCGGGCATTTCAATGGAATTTGTAGCAGGATTATATCGGGCTACTACAAAATTGATTTCTGCTATATGCCTATCGCGTGAAATCCCAATATAATTAACGCTAATCCAATCTGGCAGCTGGTAATCATAGTAGAATTGCTTATCTATTTTATAAACTGCTGAAAATTGCTCGTCTGGTTTTGGAACCGGGGAAATAAAATTATTTATTGTGCTAATGCTGTGGACTGTGAAATTTTTTAAACAGAAATCCATTTCTGAAGGAACTGTGATTAGCTCTTTTATAACGAAGCAAGCAGGAGAATTTTCTTTTATCTCCACATTTGCCGCGTCCAAAACGCGGGGGCTAATAGTAATCAATCCATCGCTTGTGATAATGCTGTCCAAGCTCAGAAGGATTGGCGATACTTTTAGCTTTAATTCTTTTTCTGTTGAATTGATTATTGTTATGTAATCCGAAGGGATTGAGCCAAACAGGAATAAACTTGAATTGCTACCCAATACAAATAGAAAAAGAAATATTGATTTTGCAAAAAAATTGATTTTTAGCATAAATATCAATGTTAGTTTCTAATAATTTACTGCTTCTTTTTTGAAAAAAGCAGAACAGCTCCTTTTTAAGCTATATTTAATCGGTAGCAAAACTTTCGATAATTTTTCAGTTTAAATGACAAAAAAAATTAAAATTCAAACTAATTTATAAAATTAACAAAAAATTATTATCAAAGCAAATGTTTATTTCATAGTATTAACGAATTTGCTAACGTTTTATTATTTGTAATAATAGAAAATATAATTACAATTATTAATTTACAATTAGGACTTTTTCATCAAGAAAATAGTTAATAAAAAAGCTGCATAGCTAAAACAGTCCCAATTCAAGTTTTGCAATGTCGCTTAACATACTTCTATCCCAAGGAGGATCGAAAGTAAGATCGATTTTTACGCCCTTAACTCCCTGTATTAATTTTATGCCCGTATCCACTGCTGCTAATAGTAAATCTGCTTGCGGGCAGTTGGGCGCGGTAAGCGTCATTCTAACAACAACCTCGCTTTCCTCGGTAACTTTTATATCGTAAATTAGCCCTAACTCCCAAATATTCACCGGCAGCTCAGGGTCGTAAATCTTCATCAGAGCTTCTTTTACTTTTTCATTCAAATCCAGAATTGAATTTTTTTCCACAAGAACTCCTTTTTTCAAATAAAAATTTTTCTAAAATAAGAATTTCATTCATTATTGACAAGAACTGTTTTACACAAAAATTTTTATATTGGAATTTAAAGTTTATAATATCTAAATTTGTAAAAACAAGATAAAACAAAATGGCGAATTTAGAAGAAATAAGAGATGAAATACTGCAAAAGCTCGATATAGTCGATGTAGTTGGAGACTATGTAGATTTAAACAAGCGTGGGTCTAATTATCTCGGTCTTTGTCCTTTTCATGATGAAAAAACGGCATCTTTCACCGTTTCTTCTGAAAAAGGTATTTTTAAGTGCTTTGGTTGCGGTGCAGGTGGCAACCTGCTAACTTTCATTATGGATTATGAAAAATTAAGCTACCAAGAAGCAATTAAAGTGCTTGCTAAAAAAGCTGGTATTGAGTTCAAATTTAGCAGTGCAAGTAAAAGCGAGGTAAATAAATATGACCTTGTTTATCGAGCACTCGGCGCAGCAAAAGATTTTTTTATAAAAACGCTTAAAACAAATGCGGGCAAAATTGCATCTGATTATTTTCTTCAGCGCGGCTTTTCAAAAAATTCTATAATAAAATTTGGCTTGGGCTATTCGCCAAATAGCTGGGACGCTTTGCTCAACGCATTAAATAAAAAAGGATTTTCTAATGACATTCTTCTCAGCGCTGGCTTGCTTATTAAAAATGAAGAAAGGCAGTCATTTTACGATAGATTTCGCGATCGAGCTATGTTCCCCATAATTGATAATATGGGCAGGGTAATTGGCTTTGGAGCGAGACGACTTAACGATGACGAAACGCAGCCAAAATACATTAACTCTCCACAAGGATTGGTTTACGACAAAAGCCGCTCCCTTTACGGACTTTACGATGCAAGAGCTGAACTCAGAAAGCAAAAAGCTGCTATTCTCGTCGAGGGCTACATTGATGTGATTACTCTCCACCAAGCTGGAATAAGCAATACTATTGCAACAAGCGGCACCTCCTTAAGCTCAGAGCAACTTAGTATTTTGTCGCGTTACGGAAAGAAGCTGTTCTTGGTTTTCGATTCAGATTCGGCGGGAGTGAAGGCAACAGACAGAGCTTTAGAGATGGCAATAGAAAAAGGTTTTGAAATTTATATTTTGCAGCTCCCCAAAAAAGAAGATCCCGATTCCTTTGTTAAAAAGCACGGCAGAGAAGTTTTTAACGTATACTTGGACGGGGCGGTCTCTTTCCTTGAGTTTAAAATAAAAACGCTGAAAGAAGCTGGACTACTCGCAACCCCCTCAAACAAAGCAGAAGCCGCTCGCGATATTATTAGAATTATTTCCAAAATCCCCGACCGCTTGCAGCACGATGACTACATCGCAAACCTTGCTCGTTATCTGAGTTTTAGCGAATTTCAACTTCAGCAAATCTATAAGGAAAAAAATGAAATCGAAAGAAAGCAATTCAAAAAGCAAAGGAATGAAATCATAGCTGAGAAAAAAGAAGCTCCCCCGCAAGCAAGCAAAAAAATTGAAAATATAAGAGATATGCTGCAGAGCGAGGAATATTTGCTTTTAGAAACCTGCCTCTCAGAAAACGATGGGGTGAAAATGCTTTTTAGCTACGAAAAATTTAATATGGAGCTAATAATGAGCAATGAAGGGCAGCGGCTTTTCACTATATTAGAAAACATGTATTCCTTGTCCGACAACGTTATTGACGAGCTGATTAGTGATGAAAGTATTTCGGAAAGCGACAAAGATTTTTTAGTTAAGCTGTCTTTAAAAGGACATCAATTCGATAAAAACTGGGAGAAATACATTGATACCATACCCAAAATTGACGTAAAACAAACAATTATAGATACAATTAATCGCTTGATTATTAAACGAATAGATATTAAAATCGAGGAATTAATGCAGAAGCAAAAAAGTGATTCTATTCAAGAGCAACTCGAGGCAACGCGAAAAATCAAAGAGCTAACCGAGAGTAAGCTATTATTAATGAAATAATTTTAAACAGTTACCAATTACAGATTTAAGTTTTTATAAAATATATATCGGCTTTTTGGGAAAAAATTACTTTTTAACTTATCTTTACTTTTCAACTTATCTTTATAAGGGAAAAACAAATGGAAATAAACAAGATATATAATGAAAATTGCTTGAAAACTATGGCTAAAATGCCAGAAAACTTTGTTGATTTAACTTTAACATCGCCGCCTTATGACGATTTAAGGGACTACAACGGCTTTAGCTTTGAGTTTAAGCAAATTGTAAAAGAGCTGTATCGCATTACTAAAAAAGGCGCTTTAGTTATTTGGGTGGTTGGCGATGCCACAAAAAATGGTAGCGAAACAGGAACCTCATTTAAGCAAGCGCTTTACTTTATGGAATGTGGATTTAATTTGCATGACACAATGATTTACTATAAAAACAATCCAATGCCCACAAGCGGCAAGCGTTATCACCAACATTTTGAATATATGTTTGCTTTCAGCAAAGGACAGCCAAAAACCTTTAATCCAATTAAGGAAAGCTGCAAATATAATGGACTTGCAAATATGAAAAACAGAGGGCAAAGTGGAGAATTAAACTACAAAAAAGTCGAAAGAACAAATGAAAAAAAAGTGGGCAATGTTTTTTTCTATTCGATTGGAGGGGGAATTTCTACAAAAGACACAATCGCATACCAGCACCCTGCAATTTTTCCAGAACAATTAGCTTACGACCAAATTCAGACTTGGACAAATGAAGACGACCTTGTATACGATTGCTTTATGGGAAGTGGAACAACTGCAAAAATGGCTGCCATTTTAAAAAGAAACTGGATCGGATCAGAAATATCTGAAGAATACGTTGAAATATCAAATAAAAGGTTAGAGCAATATTTAGGTGTTTTTCAAGCAGTTTAAACAAATTTCACTTTTTCTCCTTTTTTTTAAATATAAAAAAATGCAAATTCCTACCGCTTGCTTTTACTTTTCGTAAAATTTTCTAATTTTTATTGCTATATTTGTATTGGATTGCTTTTTTATTAGAGTTAGCCTTTTTTAGCAATTCTAATAAAAAATATTTTACAAAATCCTTATAATAAGAGAATTATACAGTTTAAATTAAATAAAAAATGCAAGAATTTGTTCATTTACACAATCATACTCACTATTCGCTTTTAGATGCAGCCTGCCATCCTATTGATTTAATAAGAGCTGCAAAGGAAGACGGGCAGAAAGCAATCGCACTTACCGACCACGGCGTAATGTTCGGAGTGATTGACTTTTGGAAATTAGCACGCAAAGAAAATATTAAAGCTATCGCAGGCTTTGAAGCTTACGTTGCAAATGGAAGCCGATTTGATAAAACAGCCGGGAAAAAGGAAACGAAAAAGCGAAATTACTTTCACTTGGTTCTGCTCGCAAAAAACACTGTTGGATATAAAAACCTTTGTAAATTAACGTCTTATGCGCACCTTGAAGGTTATTATTATAAGCCGAGGGTGGATTTGGAATTGCTTAGAAAATATAACGAGGGAATAATTTGCCTTTCCGCTTGCATTGCCGGGGTGGTTTCCGCTCCAATCATTGAGGGAAACTACGAAGAAGCGCTGAAGCAAGCAAAAATATACAGAGAAATTTATGGCGATGATTTTTACATTGAGTTGCAAAATCACTTTTTGCCGGAGGATGAAGCCGTTTTACGCGATGCCCCCCGAATTGCAAGGGAATTAAGTATCCCTCTGATCGCTACAAATGATGTCCATTACGTAAAAAAAGAACATTCCATAGCCCATAACGTGCTTTTACTAATCAAAGATTCAAATGCTGCGAACTCCGGAAAAATGGATATTCGGGATTTGCGATACAGAAGCGATGAAATGTATTTGAAAAGCCAAGCTCAAATGATAGAGCTTTTTAAGGACTTTCCAGAAGCAATTTCCAATACAGTAAAGGTCGCTGATAGTTGCGATATTTCCTTTGAAAGAAAACTGTTTATGCCGGAATTTCCTATTCCAAAAACATCTATGGCGCAGAACTTGAACGACTATTTAAAAGAGCAGGTAGAAATTGGGCTAAAAGAAAGGTATTCAGTTATTACAGACGAGATAAGGCAGAGAATAGATTTTGAGCTTGGCACAATTTTCAGATTAGATTATTCTGGCTATTTTTTAATTGTTCAAGATTTCATTAAGGTAGCTAAATCTATGTCCGTTCGAGTAGGACCTGGGCGCGGTTCAGCAGCAGGAAGCTTAATTGCATATTGCTTGGGCATCACAAACGTTGATCCAATCCGATATGGCTTGCTTTTTGAGAGATTTTTAAATCCCGATAGAATTTCTCCCCCAGATATTGACATCGACTTTTGCGATACCAAAAGAGCGGATATAATCGAATACGTAAAAGAAAAATATGGTGAGGACCGCATTTCTCAAATCATAACTTTTGGGCGAATGACCAGCAAAGCCGTCTTAAAAGATGTTGGGCGAGTGCTTGGCGTTTCATATTCCCTTATCAATAGCATAAACGCCAAAATTCCAGTGGAACTTGGGAAAGTAAAACCTATAAAAGAAGCAATAGAACTGCCAGATTTGAACTGGCTCAAAAAAAGCGATGACCCAAAAATAAAAGAGCTAATTGAATACTCCATTGTTTTGGAGGATATGAATAGAAACGTTGGCAAGCACGCTGCTGGAATAGTGATTACCCCAGGCAATCTTGTCGATTTCGTCCCGCTTTATAAATCTCCAACGCAAAAAGATGGCTCGCTTGCAATTACAACCCAATATCCGATGAACGATTTAGATGAAGCGGGCGTTATGAAAATGGATTTCCTTGGTCTTCGCACTCTTTCTATTATCGACAATTCGCTTGAGATGATAGAGCGCAACTATAAAGTGAAAATTGACAGCGACCAAATTGATTTGAAAGACGAAAAGACTTTTCAGCTAATTGGAGAAGGCAATACAGGGGCTGTTTTCCAGTTTGAATCTCAAGGAATGCAAGAGTATTTAAGGCAGCTAAAACCAAATAGCATTGAAGAGCTTTCTGCTATGAATGCCCTTTATCGTCCCGGCCCAATGGCAAATATACCAGAATTTATTGAGAGGAAAGAAGGAAAAAAGCCCATTAGCTATTTGGACGAAAGGATGGGAAATTCACTTAACGAAACTTATGGAATTATTGTTTATCAAGAGCAGGTTATGCAGCTGGTTCGCGATTTAGCTGGTTTTTCACTTAGCCAAGCAGATATTTTAAGGCGTGCTATGGGCAAAAAAGATGAAAAAGTTATGAGCCAAATGAAGCCGCTTTTCATAAAAAACGCCGGAGAAATTGGGATTAGCAAAAAAAATGCGGAAGAAATATACAATTTAATAGGAAAATTTGCGAACTACGGCTTTAATAAATCCCATGCGGTTGCCTACTCAATTCTCGCTTTTCAAACCGCATTCTTAAAAGCAAATTACACTGCGGAATTCCTTGCCGCTACTATGTCTGCTGAACAAAATGATTCTGCAAAAGTGGTGAGACTTATTGATGAAGCAAAGAGATTTGATATTAAAGTGCTGCCACCCGACATTAATCGCTCTACTGAGTATTTTACGGTTGACAATGGTGAAATAATTTTTGGTCTGTCCGGCATAAAAAACGTAGGCGTTCCAACTGTTAAAAGCATAGTAAAGGCAAGGGAAGAAAAGCCATTTAGCTCCTTTTTCGATTTTGTTAAAAGGGTAGACGTAAAAGTGCTGAATAAGCGCGCTATCGAATCGCTTATCTGCGCTGGCGCTTTCGATTCCATTCACAAGGGCAAAAGAGCCGCACTTTTCGCAACAGCTGAATCTGCCATTGAATACTCAAAAGCATTTAACAACGCAGAGGACTCCGGAATGGATAGTTTATTTCTCGGCGCGGCGGCAACTGATATTCAAGAGCCAAAACTGCCCGAAATCCCTGAGTGGAACGAGGATGAACGTTTGAATAATGAAAAAGAAGTCCTTTCTTTCTACGTTAGTGGAAATCCTTTGAACAAGTATAAGGTCTATATTGACGCACTTTCTACGCTTCAAATTGCGGACAAAGAAAGCGCGCTTATTGGAGAGCAAGTCCGCATTTGCGGGATGATAAAAGAGCTGAGAACTCAGTTAGATAGAAGAAATAAAACGATTGCCTTCCTTCAAATTGAAGATTTGACTGGCACTTGTGAATGTGTTTGTTGGAGCGATACTTATAGCAGTTTTAAAGATCTAATCAATGAAGATGCAGTCCTTATGGTGATTGGGAAATCTGAGCTTGATGGGGACAAAATAAAAGTATATGCTGATGAAATTTTAAGCATTGAGCGTGCTGCAGAAAAGTATGCTAAAGGACTTGCTATTCACATTGATCTTGAGAAAGTTGAGCCAGACAGCATAAAAACGCTACAAAGCTATTGCTCAGACGCAAATATGAATAATACTGTTCTTTTCAACGTTTTTGATAATTCTAAAAAATACAGCAAACGTTATATTGCAAACGGCGTAAATATTTCTTTTAAAGAAGAAACTATTTCAAACGTTACAAAAGTATTTGGTTCGGACAATGTAAAGCTGTTGATGTATAAGTAAATTGATTCAAAGGACAAAAAACAGATAAATTGAGACATTAAGAAATGTGGCTCAGCTAATAAAAACCTAATGTTGATTGTTTATAAAAGAAAAGTATTTATGAGTTTTTATAAAAAAAAGAATAATATAGCTTTTTTACTATATCTTTTTTACTTTGTTCTGCCCAGATCTTAAAAATCAGCAATTTATCCCCTAAGGATTAAATATATAGAAACTTATAGAATAATACAATCCTTAGGGGATAAATTTCAAAAAAGAACTTTTATTAGTTCTAAAAATTTTTAAACGCTTATTTCTTTAATTGCCTCTATGTTAAGTCCATCAATTTTTACTTCATTGTTTGCAATTTTAGTAAGTAAAAGTTCATATTTTTGATTTGCTAATGTTGCAATATTAAGCGAAGAAAGCAATTTCACTTTTGCTACAAGCAGTTTTTCTTCAATTGGCTTGCTTAAAAAATCATCAGCACCTACCTCGATTGACTTAATTTGATTTGCAACGTCATTCAGAGCGGTAACAATTACTACTGGAATATGACTTGTATGGGTTTGTTCTTTAAGACGCTTAACCGTTTCATATCCATCAAGTCGCGGCATCATAACATCAAGGACAATAGCGTCTGGCTTTCGCTGGTCAACTTTTTCCAAACAGTCAATTCCGTCATAAGCTTCAGATGCTTCATATCCATTTGCTTCAAGATATCTACGCAATAGCTTGGTAGTTATCCTGTTATCATCAACAACTAAAATAAATGGTTTTTGCATATAATCACAATTTATTTAATAAAACAATATAGTCGAATCTGTGTTTCTCTCTTATTTCAAATTATCAATGTCTTTAACAGGAAAATAAAACAAAATAATGAAATAATAATGAAAAATTAACAACAATTTATATCTTTTTCCAAATTAATACTTTTTTAATAAAAAACAAACTATTAAATTAGTTTTTTTAATAAATGCAAAAAAAGGAAAAGTATGAAAAGAACAAAAAAAGAGCATTACAAAATAGCTTGGCTTCCCGGCGATGGCATTGGCATCGAAGTGCTTGAAGCTGCAAAAATTGTATTGGACAAAGTCAATTTACCAGCAGAATACATACACGGGGACATCGGCTGGGATTATTGGTGCAAAGAAGGAGATGCTTTCCCAGAAAGAACTATCAATTTATTAAAGAACGTTGATGCCGCAATGTTCGGCGCAATTACATCTAAGCCAGTCAAAGCTGCGGAAGAAGAACTTGCTCCAGAGCTGAAAGGAAAAGGCTTGATTTACCGCTCCCCAATCGTTAGAATGAGACAGCTTTTCGATTTATATATTTGCTTGCGCCCTACAAAGGCATACCCGGGCAATCCGCTTAACTTTCGAAACGACATAGACATAGTAGTTTACCGCGAAAATACAGAAGACCTATACTCTGGAGTAGAATTCAATACCGTTCCAGATGAACTCGCAGAAACTTTGTCAAAACTGTCTAAACCTTTCGATAAATTTAAAAATCTTAAGAGCAATGACTATGCCATTTCTTGCAAAATAAACACAAGAAAAGGCACTGAAAAAATTATTCGCGCCGCTTTTGAATTTGCTAAAGCTAATAATAGGAAAAAAGTAACTGTCGTTCATAAAGCAAACGTAGTGCGTGCCACCGATGGCATATTCCTCGAAATTGGGAAAGAAATTGCAAAGGAATATCCGAACATTATTTTGGACGATGCAAATATTGACGCAATGACAATGTGGCTCTTGAAAAATCCATATAATTATGATGTTCTTGTTGCTCCAAATCTATATGGCGATATTATTTCCGACTTATGCGCTCAAATGGTTGGGGGACTTGGCTTCGGCTGCTCTGGGAACATTGGAGAAGATCTCGCTGTATTTGAGCCAACTCACGGCTCTGCTCCAAAATATTTTGGACAATACAAAGTAAATCCGATTGCCACAATTTTAGCTGCAAAGATGATGCTCGATTGGCTTGGCGAAGACGAAAGAGCTGCAAAAATTGAAAAAGCTACTGCTGAGGTTATAAAAGAAGGAAAGGTCCGCACTTATGATATGGGCGGAGACGACAAAACGCTTGACATTGCAAAAGCTATAGCGGATAAAATTTAATTTTGAATATTTTTCTTTTTAAATAAAAGAATCATTAATCCCGCTGGTGGGCTTAGGGATTGATATTTGGGAATGTCATTCCGAACGATAGTGAAGAATCCAGAAAATCCCCGACCCCCTTTTTCAAAGGGGGACATAGAATGGCACTGTCATTCTGAACGAAGTGAAGAATCCAGAAAGCCTTTCATTTACGCAATCATTCTGGATTCCTCGCTACGCTCGGAATGACAATTTGAAAAATCCACCAGCCCTCTTTTCCAAAGGGGGAGATAGAGTGGCAGCGTCTTTCTGAACAAAGTGAAGAATCCAGAAAGCATTTCAATACAGCAATCACTCTGGATTCCTCGCTACGCTCGGAATGACAATTTGAAGTATGAAAGAAGACAAAGAAATAAAAATTGTATTTATGGGAACATCTAGCTTTGCTATCCCGGCACTGAAAGCTCTTCATAGTGAGTTTGGAATAAAATGCCTTGTTACTCTTCTAGATAAGCCGCAAGGGCGCGGGCGAAAGCCAGTTCCAACGCCAATAAAAAACACTGCTGAGCAATTAGAACTGCCTATCTTGCAGCCAGAAAATCTGAAAGACGAGGAATTTATTGATGCTTTGAAAAGCATAGAGCCAGATATAATTTGCGTTGTTGCATTCCGCATTTTACCAAAAATTATTTACGAAATTCCGCGAATTGGGACATTTAACATTCACCCAAGTTTATTGCCAAAATACCGCGGAGCTGCTCCAATTAATTGGACAATTATAAATGGAGAGCGGGAAACTGGCATTAGTTCTTTTTTGCTACAAGATAAAATTGACGCGGGCGATATTATTTTACAAAAGAAATACGAGGTTAAGGAAAATTGGACTGCTGGCGATTTACACGATTTTTTGAGCAAAGAATCTGCTCCCTTTGCTGTGGGAACCTGTCGGGCTTTGCTTTCAGATTCTTTTCGACCTTTAAGGCAAGACGAGAGCAAAGCAAGTTCGGCGCCCAAGCTTTTTGCAGAAAAAAGTGAAATCAATTGGAATAACTCCGCAATAAATGTCCGCAATTTTATTCACGGGCATTCACCCATTCCGGGCGCTTGGACGATTTTTCACGGGAAACGATTTAAAATTTTTAGAGTTCAATGCGAAAAAAAAGCTAATGGCGTCCCCGGAACTTTTCATATTGATAAAAATAATTTTACCGTTAATTGCGAAACAGGGGCAATTTCACTTCTTGAATTTCAGCTTCCAGACAAAAAACTAAGCAGTTTCAAGCAATTTATAAACGGCTATAGAGGTGGAAAAGAAGGAAAGTTTGGAATTTAATGAAAAGATTAGTTTGATTTTTTTAAAATTCGTATTTTTGCATTAATAAATTGAAAATATAAATTGGATCTGAAATGAAATACTATATAATTTTTGCCTTTTCTATTCTTGTTCTTTTAGCTTGCAATAGTGAAACGGAGTATAAAACGGAAAAGCTTAGCTTATCACAATTAAGAGCTCTGCCCTATTATCAAACTTTTAATATTTTTTGGGATGAGTATAACCCATTGGAAAATATAGTCGATAGCGTTAAGCAAAAATTTGACATTGGGAAGCATAAATTAATAGTTTTCACTTCTCCCACCTGCTATTCTTGTGGAAATGCGGATTCCCTTTCTGCTTTTTTACTAAAAACAGTATATTTAGCAGAAATACCTGAAACTGTTTATGAAATTTACTCAATGCCCAATTATAAATCAAGCCACATTTATAGCGACATTGTTCATTTAGAGAGCTTGCCAGCGTTCTGGCTTTTCAAAAATAATATGCCCGCAGCTTGCATCTCCGATTCTTTTAGAACTCATAAGGAAGCCTTTCCAGAATCTCAGAAAAGAATTGAAGAATTTTTTAACGAAGCTTTAAATGAAAATTGATAGCTTGCGTTTATCTAATTTACTTTTTTATCATCTTATTGATTTCTTGGACAAATCTATCTACGTCTTGCGGAGTGAAGCCTTTTTCTAATGCCGCACTTTCCAGGGTTCCCCAAATCGGATCTCCACAGCGAATACAGCGAATTCCTTCGTCCATCAAGTATTTTACAGATTCGGGAACTAAACTTGTTAAATCCTCTATTGTTATGTCTTTATTAATTGCTTCCATTATTTTATCACAATGAATTTTCCGAAATAATTTATTTTTTCACTTTGAACTATATAGAAGTAATTGCCTGTGGAATATTGGTCAAAATCAAGCAAAATGCTTTGCTTCCCTAAGTTTTCTGGCGAAAAATTGCGTTCTTCTATTATTTTCCCAAATTCATCAAATATTTTGATTAGGCAATTATTGAAAGAATTTGTGTAAAAATGCAAAATTGAATAATTTGTAGCCGGGTTTGGAGCAATGGAGTGAGAAAGCTCTGAGCGCGCCTCCTCGACCTTGCTATACTCAAATAGTGGGAACATTATCTCAAATTCTGCTTGAATGGAATCCCCTTGCCAATAGCTCAAATTGCATAAAGAGGACTCAAAAAAAGTATAGCCAATGCGTCCCTCGTGTTCCACTCTTAAAATTATTGTTCCATTAGACCAGCCATAATCATGGGTTATGCTTGGGCTTATGCCTGTTTCTTTTATAAATGGCATGTTTCCAATTCGCACCGCGCCATTTTCATCGCAAAGAAAAACTGTGTCGGGCTTATTTTCAAAACGCTTTCCATACCAAACGCCGTATAAGGGCTTTGCTTGATAAACACTTATTTCAGCGTTGCTCAAAATGTTGCCAAGCGAATCTTTGACGATAAGAATATTTTCTTTTGGAATATCGTTCATAAAAATTCCAATATTCCCCGGTGCGTTGTAATTTCCATAAATTGCTCGCTGATGCTCAATCATATTGAGTGCGATGGCGCTGTATTCATCAATAAAAGTAAAATTATCATTCATAAGTCCTTTTATAGGAGTATAATGAACGCAATCCCAAGCAAGAAAGGGCATATATTTTGTGCCTACAATTAGCTCATCGTCTTCCTTTATTGCAACTGTTGAGCCATTAGCATCATCATGAACATTAAAGCCATACACATCAATCAAATAGCGTGCATGACCCAATTCGTGAATCAAAGAGCCTTCATAATAAAAAGGATTGTCCGTAGAAAGATCGCGGAGATTAGAATACCAATCCGAGGACAGCAAATTCGCTGGAAAGCCCCAAATTAAATCTACGGTTTTATCGTAAAGATTTGGAGTGTTTTCTGCCATTCCACCCGCAAGAGGCAAAGCGCTGTCCGGAACGATTGCAATATTATCCAAGCGCAAGCGGTCTATAACTCCATTCGGAGTAGCGGGATAAATCGCATTTTCAAGCATAGCATTACATATTCTTATCTGCCTTTGAGCCCAATCGTCCCAACAGTTTGAGCCAGCTTCAAGCAAAAATTGATTTTCCCGAAAATGATTATAAACCGACTCTTCTACGTAAAGAGCAAGCGATAGCGCATCGCTATAAATTTCTAATTCATTATTTGCTTTTTCTTCTTCTTCTATATTATTTTCTGGGTCGAGGACAAATTTTATTCTCTGTCTTTCACCCGTCCAAAGATCTGGAAGCAAAATTTCCGCAATCGAAAATGCTGCAATATCTATCTGTCCTTCCTCCTTAATTTCATCATCAATATACCAGCGGTATTTCAGGGCAAAAATATCATTTTTTGAAAAATTTTTGATTAGGGCAAGCCATGCAATCTCCTGTCCAACTTGGGGCCATCCATCTACTTTAGGATTCTCGCTCCCCCAAACATAGTTCATTGTCGGCAATCGCTTAATAAATTTAACGGCTAAATCACCCGGGTCTGTGCTGCGCTTTCCCTCCTTAACCAATACCTTGCAACTGTCGCTGAAACCAGCGTAATTTACAATTATTTCTGTTTCGCCGGGTGCCACTCCAACGATTTGATTGTCTGGCAAAATTCTTGCAACGTTAGGATTATTACTAAATCGAGTTAAATCGTCAATGTTCATTTGGAAAGTGCCGATACTGCTTGTAATATTGAGTTTAACTGTTTTTTGCCAACTTGGACGAAGCTCAATTTCTTTTGGCGTTAAGGAAATATCAAGAATTTGATAGTCAGCAAAAAGTTCCCATTCGTTAATACTAATATCGCCAGAATCGGCAAAAATCGTCAATCTGCAAGCATAATAATTTTGCTCTTCAAAAAGAAGGGAATCCCATTTGTTTTGCTCAATCGCTTTTTTATCGGCAACTTTCACATACTCTCCTTGCTTGTAATTAAGTTCAAACAAGGAGCCAGCCGCTTCGAATGTCCAACTTGCATTTGGACTTTTTGTAAAAAACTTTGTTTTTACAAGCGGAGTCCCATTGTAAAATTCTAAAGTTATGGCAAAAGTATCGCCGCGATTATATGAGGCAAAAGTATTTGGATTTCCATCGAAAACACTGTTTAGCAGTCCATAATCAAATTCAGAAGATTGGCTGACTGATATTTTATTAACCCTGATGCCATTCATCAGATCAACTTTTTCGTAATTTGCAAGTGCAATTTGACTTAAAAGCGTTACAAAAAAGCATATTAGCAAGGCTGCCAAAAAAAATTTATTTTTCATTTCTTCCCTTCTTAAAATATTTATTCTTTGCAAAAATAAAAAAATTTAAATCATTAGAAGAATTATTATATATTTTTATTGTTTTTGTGGTGCGGCTTTGATGAAAAGAGTGTAATTTAAGGCTGGCTCTTTAGAAAGTGGAATTTCGATAAAACCAGCGCTAAGCCATAACTGTATTTGGTCTGTGAAATTTCCACTTAATGGCTGACCCGACACTCCTCCCGGTATGCTTAAATAAACGCAGTCCTCGTCCATCGGGCAAATCATTCTGCCAGCGCAGCCAATAGCTTCAAACTTGTTTTTTATTTTAAAAAAATTGATTGTGGAAAAATCTCCGCTCATGCTTAGCCGATCCGATTCTACTGCGTGTTTATAAAATTCCATTTCGCTAAAGCTATGCTTAAGTTTAATGCTATTAAGGTTATAAAATTTCCAGCTATCAATTTTTTTCGAATAATTTCTCTTTAATTCTTCTATCGCATCTTTAAAACTTTTAAGAACAATATCTTCTTTCGTTTCAATTTTATTTGTGATTTTGTTGTCGAACCAGTCAGATTTTTCTAAGTGAATAATTTCTAAAATTTTTGCATAATGCAAATGACTTGTGTTCGTAAAAGCCAGAAATGAGCTGCCAAGCTCATCTTGAAAAGTATTTGAGATAAGCTTTTCTAAAAATGTTTTGTAAATCGTTGGGGCAATTTGGTCTGGCGATAAAATATTATCCCAATATTTCAAATAGAGCAAGGCATTTTTTTCTAATGTGCTAAAACTTACATTATGCTTTTGAAGCAGCGGAAGCGTGCTTTGCAATATCTCTTTGCTATAAGGTGAATAGCTATCGCGAAGCATATTTTGTGCATCGCTAAAAGAGTAATTTTCATACTTTGAAAGAAGGGAATCGCCGCGGATTGCTCGCGATGGAATATCCCAGTAACTCGTAATAAACTGAGTATATTTCCTCGATATTGGATTGTTTGCAGCGATCAAGTATTGCTTTTTTGGATTTGCAATCGTTAGAAGATTTTGGATTTTTACGGATTTAGCCCAATTTGTCTGCTCTCGCCAGCCCGGATTTAAAAGCCAAGGCACGCAGGAAGATTCTCTAAGCGGCAGCAAACCAGCTGGAACATCGCCTATATTCCCTTTTATATCAGCAAAAACGAAGTTCGCCGCCGGGACTTGCCAAGTATTTAAAGCTGCTTTCAGTTGATACCAGCTTTTCGATTTCAAAATTTTATTATTTGCAAGAAACTCGTCAGATTTATATTGCCCAGTCCAATTGAATGTGATTAAATATTTTTTTGCAATAGAGTAGCTTTGCTTTGAATTTTTAGCGCCAATTTCAGCTAAATTTTGTAAATCGGAAATAACAGCAGAGCGTCCCGCAAGCCTTATATAAAAAACAGAATCAGCTTGATTTTTTATTTTTAATGTGTCTGCAATAAACTTGAACTTAACTTTCTGATTTTTAGAATTATAGTAATAATCTGCATTTAAGGAATCAGTTTTTTCAGCGTAAAAATCAAGGTCATCGACCATCGCATTAGACATAGCCCAAGAAATATAATCATTTCTCCCGCTTAAAATTAAAGGAGTGCCGGGCAATGAAAAACCCACCAAATTAAATTCACTACTTGTAAAATGGACTTGATAAAGACGTGGAGGAAGGGTTAAAGCAAGGTGCATATCGCCAACTAAAATGGCGCCCTTATTTTTCTTATTATTTGCAGCCCAGGCAGCGCTTCCAATAATGGCATTGCTCGTGAAATACTTTTCCTTGATTTCAAAAAACTTCTCGTTAAGATTTGCAAATTCACTCTCTTTTTCCTTGAAAAACGTAAACTCTTTTTCTTTCATTTTCTTAGACGACAAAGCCAAAGTATCCTTAATCTTAGCACTGTCAATTCTCAGACTTTGGTAGATACTGCTTTGCTCATCGAAAATAAAAGGAGCAGTTAAATTATAGTATGGAAGTAATTGCTTAGCTTTTTCAACTCCAATTTTTTCAGCAATTTCAGTCATTGCTAAATCGTTCCAAAAAGAGTTGCTTTCCTCGAAAGCAAAGAGCCGCTGAATAGCTATGCAATCCAGTGGAGACCACTTGCTGGGTTTAAAATCTAAAAGATTAAATTCAAAAGGCAGGCGTTTTGTATTCTTTTCAATAAAAAAATTTATGCCATCGCTATAATGCTTAAGGATTGCTTTTGATTGCTCGCTTAAATTAGTAAAAACGTCTTCACTAATCCTATTAAAACCAATTAAACGGCTAAAAACATCAAGCTCAATGTATTCCCTTCCAAGGATTTCTGCGAGAGTGCCATTAGCTTGACGGCGAAGTGCCTCCATTTGCCACAGACGATCTTGAGAATGCATAAAGCCAAGCATAAAATAGCCATCAGCCTCGCTTTTGCTTATTATCTGAGGAATGGAATATTGATTTTTATAGACAAAAATCTCTTCTTTTATAGCGTCAGATTTAAAACTTATTTCACTATCTGGAAAGGACAAAAAAGCTACCTTAAAAAGGAAATAGACTAGCACGAATAGAAATATGAAAAGCGACAGAAGCCACAAAAGTATTTTATATCTGGACCGCATTCTATAGCCATTTATTTTCTTTATACCATCTTGCTGTGTCTTTCAAGCCTTCTTCAATCGTGATTTTTTGCTCGTATCCAAAGTCTTGCTTTGCTTTTTCGATTGAGCAAGTCCAATAATTTTGAATAAAATCTATTCCTTTTTCATAATTAAAAACAGGTGGCTTTTTTGAAAAAACTCCAAAAAATCCAGAGATAGCAGCAACGCTTAAAACAAGGAAATGTGGCAGCTTTAGTTTCAAAATATGCTTCCTGCCAACTGCCTTTGCCATAAGCGGAATTAGTTTATCCCAAGTGTAAAACTCATCGGAGGCAATAAAATAAGTTTTGCCAAGAGCTTTTTCCGATTCTGCCGCCTGAACAAAGCCGCGCACCAAATCGCCTGAATGGATCAAGCTCAAATATTTTGGCTTCAAAACTCCAACCATAGTTCCTAAACCGCTTTTAGCTGCTTTAAAAATTTTGTATATTTCTGCATCGCGAGGGCCATAAACCGCAGGGGGACGAACTATTGTGATTGGGAGCTGATCCTTATATTTCCAAACTGCTTGCTCGGCTTCTTTCTTGCTCTTTCCATACCTTGTGAGCGGCTTGCACTCCTCATCTTCTGTGAGAGGCTTCTCTAATGAAAGCGAAGGACCTGCAGCTGTCTGACTGCTTACGTAAAGAAAACGTTTTAAATTGGGCGCGTTCTTTTTAGCAGCCTCTAAAAGATTAATCGTTCCGTCTCGATTTGCTTTTAAAAAATCTTCATAACTTCTTGCCGCAACAAGTCCAGCAATATGATAAATGTAATCAACTCCTTCTACAGCTTTGGCAAGTGATTGCTTATCTGAAAGGGACGCTTCCACAAGCTCGAACGGCTTTCCTTGAAGCCATTGCAAATTACTTGTTTTTCTAATTGTGCATCTGACTGAATAGCCTTTTTCATAGAGCAAATCAGCAAGATGGCTGCCAATAAAGCCCGTTGCACCTGTAACTAATACTTTCATAACTATTAAAACGGAACCTCATCGTCTTCTGGAATATCATTTTCGGAACTTTCAAAATCCTTTGGATTAAATGCGGTATCTTCATTATTGCTATAAGATTTCTTATAGCTTGAATAGCCAGAATCAGTTCCATCAGAGGATTTCGGATCAAGGAGAAGCATCTGATTGCCAATAATTTCTGTCATATAGCGTTTGTTTCCGTCTTTGTCATCCCAAGAGTTTGTGCGGATTTTTCCTTCAATATAAACCTTACTACCTTTTTTTAGATACTTCGAAGCTGTATCGGCGAGCCTATCCCAAAGAGTAACTCTATGCCAATCAGTTATTTCTACCCATTGGTCGCTTTTATCTTTATAGGATTCATTTGTTGCTACGTTAAGCTTGCAAACGGTGGAGCCTTGTGGAGTAGTCCTTACCTCTGGGTCTTGTCCTAAATACCCTAAAATAGTTGCACGATTTAATGTTTTTGCCATTTTATCTCCGAAAATGTTAATTTAAAAAAGATAATTTACAAAATTTTTAGTTTAAAACTAAGTAAAAAAAGATGTGCAAATATTTAAAATAAAAAGCTAAAGCAATTCTTCCTTGTATAAAAAATGTTTAAATTCAGCTGGTAAAACGCTGTTCTCCAAACTCTTTTGCGAGAAAATATATCTCCCATCGCAAACAAAACCCAGCTCAAACCAATTTACATTATTCAGCATATCGCAAAGAATAGATATACCCACATCTTGATTTTTTGGAAAAATAGCTAAAATTGAGCCATCGTAGTTATTGCATTGATGCAAAAAGAAGGGAGCTTTTCTCCTCGTTTTGCAATTTACATAAATTCGTTTTTTATTTGAAATAAAATGACTGCGACCCCAGGTCCACCAATTGCTTTGACCAAATTTCTT
Source organism: Ignavibacteria bacterium (assembly GCA_012522895.1). Classification (GTDB taxonomy): domain Bacteria; phylum Bacteroidota; class Ignavibacteria; order Kapaibacteriales; family UBA2268; genus JAAYJM01. The sequence continues at coordinate 6,936 of JAAYJM010000048.1, read as the reverse complement.
TATACCTCTATTTATCAACTCATCTTTAAATGCTTCTAAATAAGGGTGGTATTGATTGAAAAGCATTCTGCGAGTTTCTCCAGTTTTAAAAGTGTGGGAACACACGAAATCCATATTTCCCAGCTCATCGCTTGAAAACACGGCATCAAGACCGCTTACCGCTCCTACTTTCACAAAAAATATATCTTTAAATTTTATTGGATAATGACTATTAGTGAAAAGGAGCTGTCCATTTTGAAACAGAAATTCCTTTAAAACGTTGGTTTTTTTCGAATAATTTTTCTTTTCAAATCTCCAAATAGCGCAATTTGGACTGTAACCATTAAATATTTTTTGGTCGCCCAATTCAATATAATCCGTTATAGTGCCATTTTCAAAAATAAATTTATTTAGCTTCATTGCAGAACTTGCTTTCAAAAAATCCCTTGGGGTAATAAAAATCAGCTCGCCTCGGTCGCTTAGATGCTTAATTGATTTTTCTATAAAAAATAAATATAAATTCGATCTCTCATCAAACAAACTCATATCTAATTTCCGCTTGGTCTCGGGCAAAATATCTTGAAAGCGAACGTAGGGGGGATTCCCAATAATCGTATCAAATTTATTTTCTAAAGAAAAATCAAAAAAATCAATATTGTAAGCACCGTTTGGACAAACAGCTTTATCAATTTCAATGCCCGTGCAATTTGCTATATTATTAAAAAAAACGCCGTCCCCGCAAGATGGCTCAAGCACAGAGCCATAGTTTTTTCTTAATTGAAGCATTGTTGCAACAATATTTTGAGGAGTAAAGACCTGCCCTAAGCTTGCTACTTTAAACATATTTTGAAAACACAAAATAGATTTTCTTAAAATAAAGAATGCAATGAATTTTTTCAAAGCCTTAAACAAATGAAAAAGTTTCTTTTACTTTATGCAAAATAGGAGATTTAATAAGAATGTGCAAATAAAACAGTGTGCTAACAAGGAAAATGTATTTTGATGCATTAAAAAGAGCCATCAATCCGATAAGCAAGCGTAAGCCATAGCTGCAAGCATAAAAGTGCCATTGAGCAGGGCTGCTTCATCTGGAATAAAGTTTGAGCTATGCAAAAAAGGAAAATTCTCCGCTCCTTTTGGCTTTACTCCAAGAAACCACAGAGCAGAAGGGTATTTTTCAGAAAAAAATGAAAAATCTTCGGAGAGCATCAATCTTTCGGTTTTTTCAAAATATTTAGCGTCCATATTGGAAACAACAATTTCCTCTACCAGTTTAGCGAGAAAATCATTATTAGTTACTGGCGGGAATCCTTCTAAAATATTCAGCTCGCATTGCGTTTCGTGCAAATCGCAAATGATTTGGGATTTTGCCTTCAGTTCCTTGTGAATATCGTATCTAATCTTATTGTTAAAAGTTCGCAAAGTCCCTTTCAGCTCTACAAAATCTGGAATTGCATTTGTTACATAGCCTCCGTTTATTGCTGTGATTGAAAGAACGTTGCTTTGAATGGGATTTTGAAGCAATTTTATTGAGCTTTTTAGATTGATAATTAAATCGGCTGCCGCTGTTATGGGATTATTGCTTAAATGTGGAGTGCCAGCGTGAGAGCCTTTTCCGTGAATAGTCCAATAAAGCTCGTCTGCAGATGCAAAAATTGGACCGGGACAGATACCAATTACTCCCGTTTCTATATGCGGCATAAGGTGTTGACTAAAAACAGCTTGTGGCGCAGGGTTATCGATAAGCCCATCATCGATAAGCATTTTTGCCCCACTTGGCAGCTTTTCCTCTGCTGGCTGGAAAATCAATTTAACGCATCCGGAGAGTTCCTTCTCTATTGATTTTAATATCTTTGCAGCGGCGAGCAACATTGAGATGTGAAAATCATGCCCGCAAGCGTGCATCACCCCTTTGTTTTTTGAAGCAAACTCATAGCCCGTCTCCTCTGTAATCGGCAAGGCATCAGTATCGGCACGCAATGCAATACATTTTCCGGAAATATCCCCAATGTGCGCTATAAGAGCATTTCTCTTGGGCATTTCGCACTTAATATTTAGGCGTTCCAAATAATTGCTAATGTCTTTTACAGTTTGAAACTCTTGATGCGAAAGCTCTGGATATTGGTGGAAATGACGCCTCAGCTCTCGCACTTCCTCAAAAAGATTTTTGGCACTTTCAAATATATAATTAAACTTATTATCTTCCATAATTAATTACTATCTGTTTTGAGTTTAAAAATACTGCCTCGCCCTCTAAAGAAATTTTGGATATGCTCTTCTCTTCGTTCAGCAATAAGTCAATTTTTAAAACGCTTCTACTTTTGGGAATTACTTCAATTGGAAATTTAGCACATGAATGCAAATTTGAAGTCAAAGCTGTTGAAATTGCGCCAGTTCCGCAGGCAGCAGTTTCCCTTTCAACGCCTTTTTCAAAAGTCCTAAGCTCAGATTGACTATCAGCTATTTCCCTATAAATATTGACATTTACGCCAAGTGGGGAAAATAAATACATATTTCTTATTGGAACTGCAATTTTGTTTAAATCAAAAGTATGAAAATTATTTGAAATAAAAAAATTTTTTATTTCTTCGTAATTAATTACAATATGCCTTGCTCCTAAATCAAGGAAAGTGCCAGTGATTTTTTGGTTAAAAATCTCAAATGCTATTTCTTTAATAATCTGCTTGGGTGCTGGTAAATAAACTTTTATAGTCTTATCTAAAATATCTCCAAAGTATTTTTCATTTAGCTGTGAAAAGCAAACATTTTTTTCTTTCTTTAAATCAAAAAAGCGTTCTGCAAATCGGATTGCACACCTTGCTCCGTTCCCGCATAATGCTCCAAAACTTCCATCTGGATTAAAGAAATCTACCTGAAAATCGCAATCAGCCGAAGCGCTGAGTGCGACAAGCCCGTCAGTAATTTTTTCATTTCCTTCGTTCCCGCAAAGAAATGGAGAAATTGAGGACAAAAAATCATTGCTCAAGCAATATTTTCTATTATCGAGAAATGTAAATAAATTTCCCGCTCCAGACATATAATAAACTTCTATTTCCATAATTTTTTCAATCGCTAACTCAGTAAATCTTTTCTTCTCGCTTCAGTTTTGATTAACGCTTGCTGCTCTCTCCATTTTTTTATTTCACTATGATTCCCTTTTAAAAGAAGTTCCGGCACTTTTAAGCCGCGAAAATCCGCTGGCTTCGTATAAAAAGGAGCTTCCAATAAACCATCTTGAAAAGAATCGTCCAAAGCAGATTCGGCATCACTTAAAATGCCCGGTATAAGACGAACAACAGCATCAGCAAGAACGAGAGCCGGCAACTCCCCTCCGCTTAAAACGTAATCACCAATAGAAATTTCGCGTGTTATAAGCTCATCTCTAATCCTTTGGTCAACGCCTTTATAATGCCCGGCAAGAATTATAATATTTCTTTTTAAGGAAAGCTCGTTTGCTATGGATTGATTTAGCTTCTCGCCATCGGGAGTCATATAAATAATTTCGTCATATTCTCTTTCAGACATTAATTTTTCTATGCACAAAAAAACTGGCTTGCACTTGATTAACATACCGGCGCCACCACCAAAGGGCTTGTCGTCAATATGTCTAAATTTGTCGTCAGCATAATCGTGCAAATTATGTGAGAAAATGGATACAATGCCCTTTTCCTGTGCAATTCTCAAAATGCTTGAATTCAGCACCGAGCTAAATATCTCTGGAACTGCAGCAATTAAATCTATTCTTAAAAGCTCTTTCATAAATCCATTAGCCCTTCAAGCAACTCGACTATAATTTTTTTCTTCCTTAAATCAACAGAAATAATGGTTTTATCGATAACGGGCAAAAGAATTTTTTTCTTATCGCTTGAAATCTCCCAAACGTCATTTGCGGGCAGAATCAAGACATCAGTAATCTCTCCAAGGAGCTGCCTTTGCTTATTAAAAACCTTGCATCCAAGAACATCATCAATAAAATACTTGTCTTCCTTATAGCTTATATGTTTTTCTGCAACAAAGATTCCTTTCTCCTTTAATGCAAGTGCGTCTTGGTCATTGTCTATTTCTTTTAGCTTTACAAATGCCTGCTTGCTCTCCTTTTCATAAGAAAGCAAAGTAAAACTTTCGCAATAGTTCAGTGAAAAACCAATTTTGACCGCTACTCCTTCTTTAATGCTAATTATATCTTTAGGGCAATCCGATAATTTTAAAGTGCCATCGTAACTCCTTGTCCCTACAATCGTTCCGCAATATTTTTCCCTATTATTTTTTTCGCTCATCATTTTTTTTGTCAAGCAAAGATGCTTGACCTACTATGTTATGAATAAGTAGAACAGCAGCCTACCGTTTGAAAATTTACTCGCTTTAATCAAAACTCTTAGGTCGCATTTACAATCAATTTTACTTTCCCAAGAAATTCGCAGTCTGAATATTGGTCAAGAAGAATGTCTGGGTATTTTCTATTTTTCGATTTTAAAACTAAGCTATCTTCTTTAATTTCAAGTATTTTTACAAGCATTCTTCCATTGTGTTTGACAAGCACGATTTCTCCATCTTTTGGGATTGTCCGCTCTTTTACTATAATAATCGCGCTGTCGAATATTCCAGCTTCTTCCATACTATTGCCCGCTATTCGGTAAATTGAAACATCTTTATCCCTCAATATACCCGTTAAAGAGCTCATCAAATCCTCAAAGCCAATTTTTTTAGTCATTTTATTATTCCTTTCTAAAAGCTCATTTAAAGTGATTTTTAGCTCTGAAATTGTCAAATGGTCAATTCTATTTACGTTTCTTGAGAATTTATTTTGAAAATCCTGTGAATGAATGGAATAAATGGCATCGCAAAGGGCATCGTTATATATTTTGCTATTCCTCAAAGAGCATTCCTCGAAAATACATTTGAGACGCCAATCGCTAAAATTATTAGTTTGCAAATTGCTTATCAGCTTGCTCTTTGCAAGAGAATATAGCTCAAAATCCGATATTTCGCCCAAGATTTTTATGTATTCCTCTTTTTTCATTTTGCTTGTATTTTGTTTATCTATCTGCTTTTTTCTTTCGCCCAGCAGCGGCAAGGCGTGGAGAAAGCTTTTCTTCAAGTAAATCTTTCAACTCTTCAAGCATTTGAAATTTATCGTCCTGCTCCGATATTTTTAGCTTCAAATCCAGTATTTCGTCTTTTATATCGTTTAGGTGCAGTGGGACGGCTTTTTGAGAAGTTGGTTTTTTGTCTACTTGCTCATTTTTTAGCATTGCTCCTTTTTCATTTTGAGCAAACATATCGCCCTCCCCGTCAATAAGCCAGTCAATACTCATACCCGCTTCTTTGAATTTTTGTAGCATCTCCAAGGAGGGCATTCTTCTGCCTTGCAAATAATGACTTAAATGCGATTGACTAATGTCCAACTCCTTGCAAAAAACTTTAAAATTTCCGTAGCAGCTTTTTGCAAAATATTTTATGCGATCAGGAATTTGCATTTTTTTACGTTTTAGTAAAATAATACTTGACTAATACGTAAATTTTTTGTATTTTTGTTTTACGTTTTAGTAAAGTTTAATTTACTACATTTTTTTTGGATTTCAAAAATATTTTTGGAGAATTTATGAAGAAAGAACTAAAAATCTCAGAAATCGGCAAATTTATCAATATTTTCGAGCTATTTTTCAAGAAAATTGATGAATTAGAAATTTTGCCAGCAGAAATACTGATGGATTTGAAATTCCTCAACTGCGATTACATTAACAACTGCATCAATCCGCAAGAAATATCCTCGAATTTAGACCTTATCTTAGAAGATTTTTCTTTTGACGAACTATCGGGGCTGGTATGAGAGATGCTTATGAATTGATGACGCTTGATGACTTAACTCCCGATATGCAAATCCTCGAAGAGATGATTGGGCTTGACGTGCTAAAAGAAATACTTCGTCATTACGGCGGCTTAACTTTTTACATTCCAAAAATCACTCGTTTCGACAGCTTAATCAAAAAGTATATCAAGCTTTTTCCAGAAAAAACATTTAAGCAAATTGCCCGCGAGCTAAACGTTTCAGAGCAATTTTTGAAAAAATTTAGATAGTAGAAGGGCATTCAGATCTGCCACAATTAGAAGTGTGGCAGATCTTTTTTTTTACAAAAAAACAAGTTGAAACTGTTATATTTCTTCTGGATCTGAGTGAGCAAAGGGATTGCTGCCTTTTAAAAAGATTTCTAATAGATTTCTAAAACTGCAAGATCTGGATTTTTCTCAAATTCTTTAACTTTATTAATATTACGAATTATTCTTGAAGCTAAAAATTCTATCTTTTGATTACCAAACCTTAACCAAATTATTTTTGGAGGATGACCCAAATATGTAGCTAAGTCGCTAAAATCTGCATCATAAGTTAATATAGAATAACCTTTTGCTTTAGCTTCGTTCCATATTTCCTTATCGGTTAATCTTTCGTTTGTAAGCTTATTGATGTGAATCACTTCTTCAAAATATTCTGATAAAAGCTTTACAATTCTATAAGAAATATTTTCATCAAGAAGGAGTTTCATACAGCAACAGCTAATTTGCGTTCCTTGTCAGAAGCGTATTTCAAACAAGCTAAAATTTGGGTTTCGTTAATTTGCGGAAAATCCACAATAATTTCTTTAAAGCTCATTCCGTTAGCAAGCATTTCTAAAATATCAGCAACTGAAATCCTTGTCCCGAGGATAACTGGCTTGCCAAATCTAACACTTGAATCAATTTCAATATATTTCTGATAAAACTGCATTGTATTTCCTTTTTTTCGTTATTAAAATTATTAAAAAAACTATCTAAAGCAAGTATTTCTTTTAAGCAATATAGAAGCTTTTCTTGATTGAAGGATTTCCTGATTATTTCCTTCCTTCCCAAGCTCAAATAGGAAGAAGGGGGAAAGTGGCATCAACCAAGGGGTTAACCCGTTGGGTAATATTGATTTAAGTT